>CAZVOI010000940.1:0-9033 GCA_964628275.1 uncultured Acidobacteriota bacterium
AGCGCTCGCAATCGGCTGATCCACGGCTACGACTTCGTCGACCTCGATATCCTCTGGGAGATCGTGGCCACCGACCTCCCAGTTCTCGTTCCGCAGATCGAGCAGGCACTGAAGGCCGAAGGCGCTTGAGCCTGCATTTCACTGTACCTGTTTGTACCTGCCGCCAGGCTCTTGGGCGGCTAGGACGACTTGGCGCGTGCTTCTGCGATTGCCTCGTGGAGGTCGGCCTAGAAACCGCAGCGCGCCTTCACGCGATGAGTGATCTCGGAGCTGCTCGGAGGGTTCTCGCCCAGGCCTAAGGTGTGCAGCACTTCGTGGATCAGAGCGTTCTCCGCGTGGCCTCGTTTGCTCGCGGCGTGCACACGTTCACGACGCGGCTGCCCGGCGTCGTAAAGGCTAACGTACCGGGGTTGCGGCACGGGGACGCCGCCTTGGTGAACTTGCGGTCCTCCGCGTCCACCAGGATGACGAAGCTGAGGTAGTCGGCGGCAGTCAGCCCGAGCTGGTCCAGCTTCTGTTGTAACGAACGACCGGAGGCGTCCACAAAGTCCGATAGCACCACGCGACACGTGGTCTCCTTCAGTTTTCGATGGGCGCCCTCCGCGGCGCGTTGTACTGCGCCCGCAGCGTCCGGCGCGGCGATCCACACCTTCAGGGCCGGGCTCTCCTCCGCAGCTGCGAAAAGCGATAGAAGAAGGCCAGCAACTTGCCACTCGGATGCCAGGAGGCGGGGTAGTGATAAGTCCCCTTCCCCTCGGTCAGGCGCTGGACGGTGCCGGTGCCATCGGCCCGCGTCCACACGGGGTTGAAGTCACCACGAGCACTACCGCGCGCGGGCGCGTTATATCCAGTGGCGTCTGAGCAATCAGCCTGCGCCGCAGCCCGGATTCGCGCTTCGCCCGAATCGGAGCTGGGCGAGCAGGCACCACACGCCCGGATCTCCCGAGTACTAGGCGCGCGTGCGAATGTTGAGCGTCGCGTAAGACCGCGAGCGCCTATCGCAGGTGGGCCTCACCGAGGAATACTAGGCGCAGGTTGCCATCTCCACATGACCAACGCGCCATCGCCCATCATCGTGATCGTACCGCGATCATCTGCAGCTCGATCCGGCCGCCCTGGTTCAGCGCGGCCACGCCCACGGTCGCGCGCGCCGGCGGGTCTCTGCCTCGATTCCGCCCGGCACCAGATTCGTCGTCGCTGGGTCGCGCCCGAGCTGTCCCGCCAGGTACAGCGTGTCGCCGGCAAGAATGGCAGGGCTGTAGGGCAGCCCCATGTACGGAAAGCGTTCCGGGTGAATGACTCGACGACCTGGCGACTGCGCCGTCACGAGGGAATTCGCAAGCAGCCCCGCTCCGAAGGCTGCGATCAGTAGAAGCGTACGCGTGTTCATCGAAGCACCTCCCGCAAAATGGGGTCCAATTCCAGTCGGCTCACTCGCGCCCGACATTCGTCAGTCCTTCCAGCAGGACGATGTCGGAATCGCCTTCTCCGACCGCGGCCAGGATAGAGCGCCCGTCGGACGACCAGGACACGCGGCGGGCGATGAACGTCGTGCGCTCACCGAAGTCGGTAATCTGACGCCATTGGCCGGTCGTTGTCGAGAGCGCCCAGACGTTGGTGGTAGATCCGTCGGTCAGTGCTTGAGCCAGCCACTTGCCGTCGGGCGACAGCGAGGGATTGACGATCTGCCAGATCGGCACACGCGAGGCCGGAATGCGCGCGAGCACGCGAAACGGCGCGTCCTCGGGAGTGGCCGCGCGGATTTCAAATTCCGGCGTGCCGTCGACGAGCGACCGCTCGAAGGAGTAGTACAAAGTGGTGCCATCCAAGCCGATCACGTTGCGCAGCCGCTCGGTCGTCACCGTGACGGCCGGCCCTCCGTCAACAGGCGCTTTCTTCAGCACGACATCTGTGGCTGCCGCGCCGCCCCGCGTCGAGTAATACACCCAGCGGCTGTCCGGCGACCACGCAGGGCCGAGACCGGGGTTCGCGACGTTGCGCAGGTTGCTCCCATCCGAGTCCACCAGCCAGACGCCAAAGATCAATCCCTGGTTGCCGCGCGAGGAGACGAAAGCAATGGCCCGGCCATCGGGCGACCACACCGGGACGCCCAGGGCCACGTCCGGATCGCGCTCGTGAGTGATCTGGCGCAACCCGCCGCTCTCGGTGTTCACGGCCCACAGGTTTGCGTGACCTCCGCTGTCGGATAGGAACGCGACCTCTTTGTCGCCGGGGCCGGCCGTGGGTGTGAGGACCTGCCCGGTCTGTCGCGTCACACGAACCCCGCGGCGCACGTTCTCGACGGGCAGACCGTCGACCGGGAACCGATATGCGGATGATTGAGCGCTGCCAGAACGCGGGCTTCCCGTTCAAAGCGCTTCAGGCGGTCCGCATCGACGCCGAACTCGCTGGGCAGGATCTTGATCGCAACATCCCGGCCGAGCTTCGTGTCGCGCGCGCGGTAGACCTCTCCCATACCGCCCGCGCCCAAAAGCTCGCCCAATCGATACGGTCCCAACGGCCGTCCCGAGTGGCCGCCCGGTACCGAGAGCTGCGCGGCGGCCACGGCTCCGCCTGTCCCCATCGCCTGGCCCTCTTCCGTCCGTAGCAGCGAAAGGACGTCGCCTCGCAGCTCGACGTCCCCGGAACACTCCGCGTCGAGATACGACTCACGGGCATCGGGGGCTCGTTCCCGCACGGCATGAAATAGCCGCTCGATTCGCGCCAGTCGCTCAGGCGTCACCGTTCGCCCTCTCGCCGCATCTCCCGCTTGAGCCAGGTCTTTGAAAAGATCCGGTCGCGCATCACCGTCTTCGATGATACCTGCAGGACCTCGGCGGCGCAGTCGTTGTTGTTGAAGACGACGAGCGCATAGCCGCGGCGGAAGACCTCGGCGTAGCGCCGCGCGACGTCCTCGGCGCTCGCGGGCGCGCCTGACTGACCGGGAATGACCGCCGCCGGTTGCGGCGGCGCCGCGGGTCCCGGTCCGACCAGCAGCAGCACGTTCTGGCCGCGTCCCTGGTTGGGGCCGAGCGGCTGGCGGGCAGCGGCATGGCACCGGGCGGGGTGCCGGCAGGCAGGATGACGGCGGGAAACGGTCCGGCACCGGCCGGCGTGAAGATCCCGATGTTCAACTCGAGCTTCTGCGCCTTCGCGGACGCACGAATCGGCGGCCCCGGAATCTCGCGTGGATCGGGCCCGTCGGCCGCGGGCTCCTGTGACATCGCGCCGCCCGCCGACAGCGCAAGCGCCCCAAGAGCCGCGAGGAACAGGCGCCGGGCTTCGCTCCTCACCACCATCGCGCGATCTTACGGGCTCGCTCGGTGGGCCGCGCCCCATGTCGTAAACTACGCGTCCGCCGCTTCGGAGAGGTACGCAAGTGGCTGACGCGGACGGTCTCGAAAACCGTTATACCGGTAACGGTATCGTGGGTTCGAATCCCACCCTCTCCGCCAAATCTAGCGACGATCAGCGTGGCTTGGTCCCCGAACCACGCGAGCGATCGCCCGAGCTGCCTTTGCGGAATCATCATGCTCCCAGAAACGGAGCACCTTCCAGCCCCGCGCCGACATGACGGCGACCGTATTTCGATCTCGACGAATGTTCGTCTGAATCTTCGCTCGCCACCATTCACGGTTCGCCTTGGGCCATGTCCCGTGAATCGGGCAGGCGTGCCAGAAGCATCCGTCTATGAACACGACGACCTTCTTCGCGGGGAATGCGAGATCTGCCCGCCGCCGCGTGCCAGGCAGTGGCCAGTCGACCCGAAACCTCAGGCCATCTCGATGGACCGCCGATCGAATCTCGAGTTCACAAGGCGTGTCTCGTCGCGGAGTCCCCTGCATGCGGCTACGGGCTTCCGGCGAGGAGGCAGCGGGACGACTACGCGGGAGGTTCTTCTCCTTCGAAGAAGAAGTCCTTGCCATTTCGTTGATCGTAGGCTCTCTTGATCAACGCTAGGAACTCGGCGAACGTGAGGAGTTTGTTCGGCCGGCCGATGCGCGGGCACTTCGTGTCGCCATCCACTTGGTAGAAGCCGAACTCGCTGCCATCTCTTGCGTACAGAGCAAAGAAGACGAGTTCAAAGAGATCGGGCGCGTCGTCGGGTTTGCTACGACCCTTAAGCCGCCAAAAGTACTCTACGAACGAGGCGAACGACGAGGCGGGCCTGAGATCGTTGCAGCTCTCGAACGGGAGAAACAGCGCAGCCACGAGTACTGCGTACGGCTGCCGCAAATGGTGATTCGTCGCCTCGACACGAAGCTCTTCGTCATTCCGCTTCATGTTGTGAATGAAATCTGCGTTGCCGTGATCTTCTTCGCCCCGGTGGACAGACTTGAGTGAGATCGCGAAACCGAGGCCGCTCTGGGGCGTGCTGTAGTTCACGTCGACGCGTTTCGATCCCGAAGCAGCGCGCGACAGATTCTCACCGCTCTGGATCTCCGGGAAGTGTGGGCGGAGACCTTCGGCCATCGCGGCGCCCATGTGTTTGGCGAACCTGATTGCAAAGTTGAGATCTCGTTTGAAAGGCCTCGGTTGAGGTCCCTCCTTCCTCGCAGCCTTGGCTTCGCGTCTTGCTTTGGACACCGAGACGTCAACTTCGGTTTTCGCCAGAACCGAGCGAAGGATGGTGGGTCCGTCTAGTTCAGGCGGAGGAGGTAGTTCTTTCTTCTTGGAAGCCTTCGGACTCAAGCGACAGCAGCCCTCGCCATTCGCATTGCGTGGAACTCAACATCCTTCAGGAAGCCAGGCATGAAGGTCAGGCGACTGTTGAGGGCGCGACTCAGGAAGCCTGCCGCCGCTCGTTCCGAAAGGGGCGCTAGCGGAAATTTCAAGAAGTCGGTGAGATGGGGCAAGGACCACTGCACGGGCCACATCGACACATTCGACGTGTAGACCTTGCCTGCATGGCCCCAAGCCGCCTTCGGCCAGGAAACACCCCGGGGCAGAAGCGCCGCAAGAGGCTCCTCGAATGTCCCAGGGTTCGCGAGGCGCTCGCCTACCCAGCGGGCGACAGGCACGCTCACGGCGTTGCCCACCAGCTTCCATCGATGTCCAGGTCGCACGCCGTCGATGTCGAGAGCCGGAAGAGTCCAATCCGTCTCGAAGCCTTGCAGCCGCTCAGTATCGCGAATGTCTGGCGTCAAGATGGTCCGTGTGCCCGGATTCCAGATAGCCGGCGGTGAAGGGATGCCCACCGTCGAACCGCCCTTGAGCGTGGGCACCGCATCTACAGCCCAACCCAGGCCACGGTTGCCTTCGGTCCAGTAGAACCCATACCAGGTCCCCGCTGACGCGACCCTCTCAGGCTCGCCCGTGTCCTGCGCAAGAAGGGCCGCTCGCGGATCCTCGGTTCTCGACGCGAGCAGGATGACGCGCTGTCTTCGTTGCGGGAGGCCGAACGCGCGCGTGTCGACGACTCGATATGCCCACGCGTACCCGCGCTCCTCGAGTTCGTCCACGAGGTAGCGCATGGCCTTGCCGCGGTCGAGCTGCAGCATGAACGATACGTTCTCGAACAACAGCCAACGCGGAGCTCGGCTGCGTGAATCGAGTAGTCGAAATACCTGGGCGACGAGACCCGAATTCTTCCCACGGATCCCGGCGGTTCTTCCGGCTTGGCTTAGATCCTGACAAGGGAATCCCGCGGAGACGACGTCAACCTTGGGCAAGGCGCGGAGCGTTCTAACGTCGCGCCAGACCTCGGTCTTGCGGAAATGGTGTGTGAGCACACCCGATGCACCCGGATCGATCTCGCAGAGCAGATCCGTGGAATGGCCGGCTTGGTGCAGTCCAAGCTCGATACCGCCGATGCCCGCGAAGAGCCCCGCGACCACGAGCTTTTCACCGCGTGCCTTGGCAGGCGCGTCCAACTTCGTCTTGATAGTCGTAGGCGTCTTCACGCTGCGGGAGAGTATGAGTGAAGACTAGGTCACGCTGGGACCACCCGCAACAACTGTTTCGAACGTGCCTCTCGTAAGCCGTTTCAGGAAGACGGCGGGCTCTTCCGCCGCTAGAACGCCACCTGCAGGCGCTCCAGTCCTCGGAAGGCCAGTCCTTATGAGACCGCGGCCACGGACACGGCGGGCTAGGCTCATAGTGGCATGACCGAAGATGACGACCCGGGGTTACGGGGCGCCCTTACATAATGGAGGAGCGCTTGGAGCGGTGGCGTAGTGGGCGGCTGAGCGAAGCGGCCAGGCTGGCCGCGCTGCTTCTGGTCTCGTGGGGCACGGCGGCGGCCCAGGACTTTGCCGGACGCGAGAAGTTGCGCGCGCACGGGGCACAGGAGTTTCGAAAGGACGTCGTCAAGGTGACGGACGGCGTGTACGTGGCTGTCGGCTACTCGATGGCCAACGCCACCCTGAATCACACCGGCGGGGCCAGTGTGTTCGCCGGGACGGTCGCCCAGTTCCTGCTGCGAGATCTGCCGCCGCACTAGAACGCCACCTGCAGCCGCTCCGGGCCTCGGACGACCAGCCCTTTGCGCCAGCGCACGGTCTCCGCCGGTTCGGCGAGGCGCAGGTCCGGGAAGCGGCGGAAGAGTGTCGTGAGAGCAATCCGGCCCTCCAGGCGGGTAGCGGCGTGCCGAGGCAGAAATGCGCGCCCACTCCGAAGGCCAAGTGCCTGTTGGGCTCGCGTGCGAGGTCCAGCGTGTCGGGGCTCGCGAACTGGGACTCGTCGCGATTGGCCGACCCGAGAACTGCGAGGACCACATCGCCCTTCGGGATGGTCACGCTCCCGATCGTGACGTTCTCGCGCGCGATGCGGAAGACGGCGAGCTCCAAGGGGCTCGTGTAGCGCAGCAGCTCCTCGACCGCCGATTCGGCGAGCGCGGGCTCGTTGACGAAGCGCCTCCGCTGCTCGGGATGCTGGAGCAGGGCGAGCGTTCCGCTGGCGATGAGGCCCGTGGTCGTTTCGAACCCGGCCAGGAGCAGGAGGCCGATCATGCCGATCACCTCGTCCTCGCTGAGCTTGTCTCCCGCCTCCTCGGCCTGCAGCAGCGCCGTCACCATGTCGTCCTGCGGGTCCGCTCGGCGCCGCGCGATCAGCGCGCGGAAATAGCCCACGGATTGCCACAACGCCGGCATGCCGCGCAGCAAGTCGGGGAGGGCGCCGGACATTCCCGCGGTGACGCGCTTCGTCCACGCGTCGAAGCGACCTCGTTCCTGCGCGCGGATCCCCAGCATGTCCTCGATGATCGTCAGCGGCAGCCGCAGGGCGAACCCGTCGACGAGCTCCAGTCGACGCTGCTTCGCCGCCGTGTCGAGCAACTCGTCGCACACGTCCTGGATCCGGCCGCGGAGCAACTCCACCGAGCGCGGCGTGAACGCCTTGCTCACCAGCGCCCGCAGGCGGATGTGGTCGGGAGGGTCGGCGCCCAGGAGGTGGCGGCTCAGTGCGTGAAGACGCCGCGGTATCCAAGATTGCATCTTCTGTCTGAAGAAGTCGTTCGAGAACGGACCTTCCTTCAGGACGAAGACGACGTCGTCGTACCGCGTGACTAGCCATGCGGATAGCCAGATCGAAAGGCGCGTGCGGTAGACGGGGGCCTCCGCACGCAGGCGCGCATAGAACGGATATGGGTTGGCCTTGAATCGCGGGCTCGAGATATCGGGCGATTCGATGCGAGCCATTGCGTTGCATCGTAGCCGACCGCACCAGGTCTCGGAGGTTCTAGAACGCCGGAAGGCTCACAGGGTCGCCTTGGCCAGCGCGGCGCCGTGCTTCTGGATCTTCCGGATCGCCTCGATGATGTGATCGACGTCTTCGCTGTCGGCCAGCAGCATGTTCTGCGTGATCGCGACGGTGGTGGCGCAGACCTGCCGGTTGCCACGGAGCTCCTGGAGACTGTCGCGATAGCTCTTGAGCCGGTTGGCGCCGAACAGGCGCTTGAACCCACGGGAGTCGATCGCCTCGTCGAGCAGGCCATCGAAGTACTGCTCGTGGTAACCGTCGGTGCAAGGGATTCCTTCGGCTCGGAGCGCTCGGATGAACTTGTCGCGCGGCAGCCCGCCGAAGTGCGCAGCGTCGTATCGGAACGGATACAGATGCCAGACGGCCTGGCTGTTCTCCGGCAAGCGCACCGCCCGGATGCCGGGGACGTCCTTCCAGGCAGCGGTCAGGTATTCAGCGTTGGCGCGCCGGCGCGCCGTCTCCTGGACGAGCTTCTCGAACTGCTGCAGCAGGATCATGGCCTGGAACTGCTGCATGCGATAGTTGCTGCCGCGCATGAAATAGGGCCGCTCGCCCCTGGAGCTCCCGTAGGGGCGCCCGACGTCGTGGAAGGACTGGCACTTGTCCAGAAGCTCGTCGCTGTTGCCGGTGACGGCGCCGCCTTCGCCGGATGGCAGATGCTTGGAGTTCTGGAAGCTGAAGCAGCCGAGATCTCCGAGCGTGCCGCACTTGCGGCCTTTGTACTCGGCCAGCCAGGCCTGGCAGGCGTCCTCGATCACCGCGAGCTTGTGCTTGCGGGCGATAGCGTTGATCGGGTCCATGTCGCACGGCATGCCGTAGATGTGCACGGGCAGGATGGCGCGGGTCCTTTCGGTGATCCGGCTCTCGATCGAAGCCGGATCCATGGTCAGCGTGGCGGGATCGGTGTCGGCGAATACCGGCAGCGCCTTGCTGCTCAGGATCGCGTTGTAGGTGGCGATGAACGTGTAGGGAGACACGATCACTTCGTCGCCGGCATCGACGTCCATGACGTGCAGACTCACGAGCAACGCCGTCGTTCCGCTGGCCGTGGCCAGGCAGCGCCTGGCGCCGAGGAGCCTCGCGTAGGCCGTCTCGAATTCCGCCACATGGCCGCCCTCGCCGCGGTACCACTTGCCGCTGCGCAGGATCTGGACGATCGCCGGTTCCCAGGATTCCCGCCATTCCGGCCACTTGGGCCAGCCTGCCTGATGCACCGGCGCGCCTCCGAGGAGGACCGGCTTCGCGACGTCGCCTGCCATGGCCGCGCCTGCCTTCCGGGGGCTGAGCCAAGTCATGGCAGCGGGACCAGCCGTCGCACCCCGAATGAAGGCACGT
>CAZVOI010000941.1:0-2581 GCA_964628275.1 uncultured Acidobacteriota bacterium
GGCCACGTCGAGGGCTTCGCCTTCGGCTCCGTCGCGCGCCACGCCGGTCAGCTCGAGCCGCTCCCAAGCACCCTCGGCCGCGGTGGCGATCGCGCGCGAGGACTCCTGAGGCAGCGCATCGCCCAGGGCCGAGGCCAGATCGGCGAGGGCCTCGACCCCCTCGACCGCCGCGAGCACCACGGCCCTTAGCGGCCGCGCAAGAATAAGTTCACATTTCCCGCGAGGGAGCAATAGTGTAGTTCCACTGCGGGAGGATGTCGTGGGGTAGCAGGTTGACCTGCGCCATTTGCGCTGTAGTCGGCTTTATTCCCTTCGGGTAGGCGCCCTTCATGAGGGTGGCGCGGACGCGGAGACCGGTCTTCGTCTTGGTGGTGCGGATGAAGTTGAGCATGGTCTCGAGGGTGCGCAGCGGCTCGCCGGCCCAGTTCTTGGAGATATGGCTGAAGAGGCGGTGCTCGATCGGGTTCCACTTCGAGGCGCCAGGCGGGTAGTGGCAGACGGTGACTTCTAGTCCGTGTTGTTCGACGACCTTGGTCATCAGGCCGAGTTTCCAGGCTCGGCAGCGTGGGGAGTTGCTGCCGCCGTTGTCGGCAAGGATGAGCAGCTTGTCCGCCGCCGGGTAGTGGGAGCGACCGTCAGTGTTCCACCAGCGCGAGATGGAGTCGGCCGCGAAGGCCGGAGTGTCGTAGGAGGTGCCAACGAGGACGTGTCCGCGGTTGGCTATGGGGTCGAAGACCCCGTATGGAGAAGCGATGTAGCTGGCGTCGCTGCGGAAGTCATGGTCATTTACGGCCGTCGCGCTCCGCGCCCAGGCGGCTCCCGGGTTCTTGAAGCAGCCGATGAGTTCCTTCTTCTTGGTGTCGGCGGAGATGACGGGCAGCCCCCTCTCCACGAACGACCGGCGCACGTCCTCGATGTATAGGAACTGCTGATTACGCAGGCCACGAGTGCGAGCCGATCCACGGGAGAGCTTCTTATGGTTGACCCGAAGCCGGTAGTGCATGTCATCGAGCAGCCGGGCCACAGTTCTGGGGCCGACATCGATGTCGAGCTTGCCGAGCTCATCGCTGAGCTTGGCCGTGGTCTTCCGGGTCCATTTGAGCCCGGTGATGGGATCGCCGGCCGTGGCGGCGAGCATCAGCCCTTCGATCTCGGTGACGACCTTGGGCGTTTTTTTTCCACCGGCTTTCGCCCTCCGCCAGGGCGACGGCGTCGGTCCGCCAGTACCTCGTTGGCAAGAAGCTCCTGTCGCCCCTTGGCAATCGTGTGGGGATCCATGCCGGTTGCCTCTGCAACCGCGCGGTCGCCACCCCAGCCGAGCCTGAGCGACTCGAGGCCCGCGAACAGCCGCCGCTGCCGCTCGTCGAGAAGGCCCATGAAGGAAACGACGGCGGCCTTGGCCTCGTTCGAATCGGCGGCAGACTCGCGCAAGGGAGAAAAGGCCGGCTCTCCCAAGGTCGGGAGCCTCCGGGCGAACGCCTGCTCGCGGCGTCGGTCACTATCGGCCGAGTAGTAGAAATAGCGCCCGGTATTTTCCTCTCGGGCGATCCGGCGCGCGAGCACCAGCTTGAGCAGGGGCTGCTTGACCTCGACTTGGAGTTCGGAGGCAAGCTCCGAGGCAAGGAAGCCACGGTCGGCGCGAGCAACGAAGACCTCGACCGTATCTATGAGCGAGCCGAAGCGCGAGAAATGCACGCCCCGGCACGTCCAGAGGCCCTGCGCGTCGAATACAGCAGTCTCCTGTAGCGCGTAGTACTTGCCCCGATGGGAGTAGCTGGCAAGGTAAGCCAGGGTACGCAGCTTGCGGAAAACGGTCATGTCCACGGCAGAACCGAGTGCCGCTTTCAACTCATCCATCGTCGCGATGGTGCGGCGCCGGAGCAGGCGAACGATGGAATCGACGGAGAAGATCGCGAAGCGCATCTGTTAGACCTCACCCTCTTTCGGGTTACATCTAACATTATGCAGGAAACCAAGGATCTTTTGCCGACCCACAGCCGCAGCAGGGCTGGGCCACATCCGCACGGGCGGGTTACGATTTGGCGGCGCCCGCGTCGGCCGCCGCGGATCGATTGGCTATGTCAGGATTGAGCCGACCTTTGCGAAGTTATTCTTGCGCGGCCCCTTAGCACCTGCGCCGAGTAGGCGGCGCTGCTCGACAGGCCGAGATCCGCGCCAAGCAGCGCGCGCGCCTGCTCCCGCAGCTCGGCGAGCAAGCTGGCCGTGAAGGAGTTGATGGCCACGAGGGCCGCGACCCCGACGGCCACCGACAGGGCCAGGGAGGCGAGCCGCCGTCGCGAGGCCCGGGCTTCGCGAACGGCCAGGCGGAGGACGAAGCGGGTCGCGGTCACGAACGAGCGGCGACGGCCTGCGGTGTGGCCGCGGCCGCGCCGTCGTCGGACAGGAGCGCGCCATGGGAGAGGCGGATGACCCGCTGTGCCCTCCGGGCGAGGTCCAGGTCGTGGGTCACGAGCACCAGGGTCGTGCCGGTCTCGCGGTTCAGCTCGGCCAGCAAGGAGATCACGAGCGCGCCATTCGCGGCGTCGAGATGGCCGGTGGGCTCGTCGGCAAAGAGGACGCG
>CAZVOI010000942.1:0-2431 GCA_964628275.1 uncultured Acidobacteriota bacterium
GAAGCCGCAGCTCTTCGGCGGCGAGCGCAAGCTGGTGAAGAGCGTGGGTGCTGTCGCGCGGGTCAACATGTTCGGTTTCGCGGTGCTGCAGCTCGACTACGCGTTCCCGCTCGACCGGCCCGGCAAGAAGTCGATCTTCCAGTTCAATTTGCTGGCAGGGTTTTAGGCAGCCGGCCCGGGCCAGCAGTGCAGGATCGCTTCGCGCAGAGCAGCGCGGGCAGGCTCGTCGAGCGGCAGGCCGGAGCGCGTCACGTAGAAGGTGTCGAGTGCTTTTCCGTCGGGGGTCGCGATGTCGGCCAGCTCGATGTCGCAGCCGGCTCGTGAGATCGCGCGGCTGACGAAGTAGAGGAGACCAAACCGGTCGGCCGCGCGCAGCGTCACGCGCGTGGCCGGGAGATCCGGCTCGTCGTCGAAGGTGACGTCGATGGCGCCGCTGCGGGGCGCAGCGTGCGCGAGCGCCAGGCGCTCGAGCACCGGTTCGAGCTGGAGCGAGCCCGAGACCACGCGCTCCAGGAAAACCTGGAACGACCTTCGGTTGGCAGGCGTCTCGAACTGACCGCCAGCGTCGCGGCAGGTGAAGGTGTCGAGAACGATCGCGTTGGCGTTGGCGAAGCCTTCCGCCGAAACGATATCGAGCCCGAACGCGCTCAGCGAGCCCGTGATTCCTGAGAAGAGCGCAGCCCGGTCGCGCGCCACGACCGAGACCCGCCACGCCTCGTCCTCCGGCGAGAGGCTCGAGATCACGGCGCGGTTCCCGAGGCCGTTCATCAGCGCGAAATGCCGTACCACCTCGACCGCGGGCGTCAGCTCCAGGTAGCGCCGCGGGAAGCCGAGCACGAACTCGCTGAAGCGCTTGGGATCGAGCGCCACCGGCACGCGCTTCAAGAAGGGCGCGATCTCGTCGGGGCTGGTGAGCGGCTGGACGAACGACGGCGCTTCAGGCACGGTCATCCTCGCCGAGGCAGCAAGCCTCGTTCCAGTCGTGCGTCGCGGCGAGCGAAGGCGCGAAGTCGAGTCGCGACAGCGGGATTGACGCCTTGTGGTCGGGATGCCACCCGAGCATTCTCCGACGGAACCGTCGTGCGCTCGAATCGCCAGCGACAGCCCTGTCGTGGTGGCTCGCTCCCGTAAGATCACTCCGGAGGACCAGAGAGACGTTGCGCGTGATCCTGCTGTTCGACCTGGCGTGACGGCGCTCGCGGCCGAACGCGGCTTCCTCGGACTCGCTGCCGCCAGTCTCATTTTCAAGATCGGCGTCGAGGCCGGGCTCCCCAGCGGCCTGTTGAGCGTGACACTGCTGCTGGCGGCCGGCTGCGCCTTCGCCGCCTGGCTTCTGGGACGCGGCCGGAGCGGCGTCGATGCCTGGCGGCTGCTGCTGGTCCTGGCGGCGCTCTGGTGCGTGCCGCAAGTGCACACGCGCGTAGGCGGCGACGGCTTCGAGTACTACGCGCTCGCGCGCTCGCTGGTATTCGATCAGGACCTCGCCTTCGACAACGAGTTCGCTGGCCTCGGCGTCCAGCCGGTGCTGACGAGCGCCGGAGAACCGACGAGCCGGTTTCCGATCGGGCTCGCCCTGCTGTGGATGCCGGCGTTACTGATCAGCCGGATCGTCGCCGTGTCGCTTCACGGCCTCGGCTCAGCGGTCGACATCACGGGCTTCGGCGGCTTCCATCAAGCAGCGGCGACCACCACGTCGTTCGCGCTCGCCGTCTTCGGGATGGCGCTCCTGGAGCGGCTGCTGCGCCGGCTGTTCTCGCCAACGCTCGCGGCACTGACGGTCCTGGGCATCTTCTTCGCGACGCCGCTTCATTTCTACGCGGTCGCCAACCCGTCGATGTCGCACGCGGCCTCGGCGGCGGCGGCGACGCTGGTGCTGGCGCTATGGCTCGGAGCGCGCGAGGAAAGGGCGGCGCTGCCGTGGGTCTGGGTCGGCGTTGCCGGCGGGGTGATGAGCCTGATCCGGATCCAGGACGGCGTGCTGCTGCTGATGCCGGCGCTCGACCTGCTGCTGCGGCGGCGCGCCGGACGATCGCTGCTGGCGCTCTTGGCCGGCCCGGCGCTGGCCGCCGCGCTGCAACTCGGCCTCTGGTGGTGGATCTACGGCGGCGGGTTCTTGCAGCTTGCCGCGCAGCAGGGGCACTTCGGTCGGCCCGAGCTGAACGTCGTGGGTGTGCTGTTCTCCGCGCGCCACGGTCTCTTCACCTGGACGCCGCTCTACGTAGCGGCGGCCTTCGGCTTATTGCTGTGGCTCGGGCGAGAGAGCCGGCTTGCGGGGCTCTGGCTGCTGGGAATCGCGGCGAGCGTCACGCTCAATAGCCTGCAGTGGGACTGGTGGGGAGCCGACTCGTTCGGCCAGCGGCGTCTGCTCGGCCTCACTCCGCTCTTCGCCCTCGGGCTGGCGCAGGCGCTGGCGTGGCTCCAGCGCCGCCCG
>CAZVOI010000943.1:0-7007 GCA_964628275.1 uncultured Acidobacteriota bacterium
CTGGCGCGAGTACCCGATGAACGGGGCGTTCGCGATCCGCCACGGTTACTTCTTCGCGGAATCGGGCGGCGGCGACGTCCTGGTCGCGCTCGGCAAGGAAGCCGGCGACGCGTCACTCGAGTCGATCGCGCTGGTGTCGCCGCGCGAGCCGGAGAACGTGATCCGGCTGCCCTGAGCCTCGAGGCGTACAGGCGTCCAAACCGCGTCGCCGAGGCTGAGGCCGAGGGCTCGCGTCGTGAGCTCGGTCCGCGGCCCGGCGTCGAGCGCCAGCGCGCGGCCGGCCCATAGCAGACGGTCGGCCGGGCCGGGCCGCGGGCGCTCGATCGTGATCCGCACCGTGGTCGCCGGCGCGGACTCGACGACGAAGCGTGACGCCGCGTCGAGCCGGAACCACTCGTCCTCGCGCGCAACCAGGTCCAGCGCCGTGACCCGGACGCCGCCGGCTTCGACGCGATACAGATCCTCGCTCGGCAGGCGCGGCCACGAGAATGCATCGCGCTTCGAGCGCGGAACGATCGCCAGCGGGCGCAACGCAACGGCTTCGACGACGCCGTGGCCCTGGAAGCCGCGGCCGCTGAGGGTCAGTCTCCGCGCGCCTGCGGGCAGCGACAGATCGATCGGTTGAAGCGGCTGATCCTCGCGCAGGTAGCGGCGCTCGAACAAGAGGTCGCCGGAAGCCAAGTCGAGCTTCACGACGCGCGCCGTGCGCGCGGCCTCGGTCACGCGCGCGCGGATGTCGACCGTGTAGCGCCCGGGCGGGAGGTCGAATGGGCGTGTCGATCGCAGCTCGTCGGCAGCGAACGTCCACGGCGCCAGGGGCAGATCCAGCGCGGCTTCGACGGCGCTGGGCGTCAGCGGCCTTCCGAGCGAGACCATATTCGTCGTGTCCCAGGCGAACATCAGGTTGAGCGCCGCGGCGGGCTGGTCCAGAAGCGGTGTGGCGCGGAGCCCGGAAGCCAGGAGCGCGCAGGCGGCCGCCCCGGAAAGGGCGCCGCGCGGCCCGTAGCGCCAGGCCAGCGCGAAAGCGGCGAGCAAGGACAGGGCCAGCAGCGGCGCCGCCGGCTGTTCGACCACGAACGAGGGCAGCCCGTCGTCGAGGTTCAGCGCGGGAGACAGGAAGCGCAGCATGCCGCTCTCGCCGTCGGCGCGGTTGTGAATCGCGCGCGGCGCCAGCGCCGCGATAGCGGTGAACGCGAGGCCGACGAGGGCCAGCGCGCCGAACAGCCCCGGCCGGCGGGGGATCGCGAACGCGACCAGCAGCGCGAGCGCGGGCAGCGCGGGAACCACGAAGCGCGCCGGCGGGCACGAGCCGCCCCACCACATGCTGAACGACGCGCCCACCAGGAACGTCGCCAGCGAAAAGAGCAGCGCGCGCATCGCGTCGCCGGGTCGGCGCCGCGCCAGGCTGGCGAAGCCGGGCAACGCCAGCAGGAAGAGCGGCGCCAGGGCGAACAGACCGAACTGGCGATCGAACAAGAGGCCCAGGGCGCCGCGCGGCGACCGCCCGAGCGACACGTCGCTCGCGAAGCCGGGTCCGTAGGCCGCGTCGATCGACGCGCGCCCGTAGAGCCGCGCGAAGAAGTAGAGCAGCAGCGCGATCGAGAGCGCGACCAAGGCCAGGCTCAGCAGACGACTCGTCCAAGGGCCGCGTCGCGCCAGCGTCAGCGCCAGACCGAGCGCGCTGAGCGGCAGATATTTCGGGTGGAGCCACGGCAGCGCGGCCGCGGCGAACGCGACGGCGAGGTAGAGCCGGGGTCCGGGATCACTCCGCGCGGCGAGCAGGAAGACCACCGTCGCGAGCGCGGCGGGCACCTCGGGATAGATCGCGACCGAAAAAAAGGCGAGCGGTGGACCGAGCGTCAGCGCGGCCCAGGCGGAGAGTGCCATGCCCGGTGAGCCGGAGGCGTCGCGTACCAGCCGATGCGTGAGCGCCGCAGTGAGCGCGGCCAGCGCGGCCATCGACAGCTTGGCCGCCGGATAGCCGAAGCTCGCGTACGCAGGCAACAGCAGCGCGGCCAGGCCCGGGGCGTGGATCGAGTAGACGCGTCCGGGAGGGCTGGCCGGCGAAGCGTGTGGTTCGAGCGGGCCGGCGAAGAAAGTGGCGTACTGCTTCTCGCGGAACTGGTTGGCGAGGTCGAGATCGCCGTCGCGCCACAAGCTCTCGGTCATCGTCAGGTAGTGCGGCTCGTCGCCCTGCGGTCCGGCAGCCCCCGGCAGCAACCCGGAGACGAGCGCGTAGAAACCAAGGCCGAGCACGAACAACGCCGGCTCTCCCAGATGCGGAACGCGCGGCGGCCGTTCCGTCAGGGCGCGTGCCGCCGTCCATCCCACCGCGGCCGCCCCGACCAGCAACAGCGTCCATCCCTGGAAGACCAGCAGCAGCGGGTGGCGTCCGGTCAGAAGCGAGACGGCGGGCAGCGCCGCCGTGCCGAGCAGCAACAGCGGCGTCGTCGCGGCGGGTCGCCGGCCGGTGGCGAAAGCCGCCAGCATCCCCAACGCGATCGCGGCCAGCGTGAGCACGAGCGAGGGAGGATCGGTGATGCCTCGGAGCGGCCCGTCGGGCGCGGGCACGACGTGAAAACGGGTGTCCCACAGCAGGACCGGCAGCGCCACCGCGAGCGCAACGGCGCCCGCGCGCTTCACGGCCGGCGCCGAGCCGCCTGCTCGCCCCACTTCAGCTTGGTGCGCAGCACCTCGTAGTAGTCGCGCGCGGGCGCGCGCACCAGCTTCAGCACGCGCGGACTGCGCGTCACCGTCACCACGTCGTCGCCGGAGAGCGGGAAGCCGAGCTGCCCGTCGAAGGTGATGTGGACCAGCGAGTCGGCCGCGTCGCGCAGCCGCACCTCGATCCGCGCGTCGTCGGTCACCACCAGCGGCCGGTTGGTGAGCATGTGCGGGCAGATCGGCGTCAGCAGCACCGCCGGGAGCGCCGGGTGCAGGATCGGGCCGCCGGCCGCCAGGTTGTAGGCGGTCGAGCCGGTGGGCGAGGAAATGATCAGGCCATCGGCGCGAAACGCCGAGACGAACAGGCCGTCGATCCAAACGTCTAGTTGGATGATGCGCGACAGCGCCGCCTTGGTGATCACGACGTCGTTGAGAACGTCGTGGCCCTTGCCGTCCCGGCTCGGGCCGACCACGCTCGCGTGCAGCATCCGGCGCGCCTCGAAGCGGTGCGTGCCGGCGAGCAGGCTCTCGAGAGCGGGGTAGAGCTCGGCGAGCGCGACGTCGGTCAGGAAGCCCAGGCTGCCGAAGTTGACGCCGAGAACCGGGATCTCCCGGACCGCTGCGAGCTGGCTCGCCGCGAGCAGCGTGCCGTCGCCGCCGAGCACCACCAGCGCGTCGGCGCGCGCGGCGACCTGGTCACCGGCCAGGGTTTCGCACTTGTCACACGGCTGCTCCAGAAGCTGTGCGGTCTTCTCTTCGACCAGCGCGCCCACGCCGCGCGCGCTCAGCCACGCGACCAGATCGCGCAGCGTCGAGCCGGCTTCGGCGAGGCCCGGGCGCGCCACGATTCCGAGCGCCTTCACGCGAAGACCGCTTGTCGCGCGGCTTGCTTCGTCGGGTCCTCCTCGAGCCCCGTCGCGCCGGGCCGCAGGTGCAGGAAGAACTCGCGGTTGCCGCGCGCGCCCAGGATCGGTGAAGCGCAGGCGCCCAGGACCCCGTATCCCATCGCCCGAGATGATAGGGCCACTCGCGCGAGCGCCTCGCATTGCAGCTCGGGGTCCTTCACGACCCCGCCCTTGCCGACCTGGCCCTTGCCGACCTCGAATTGCGGCTTGACCAGCGTGACGAGATCGGCGCCCAGTTCCAGGATCTCGCGCAACGCGGGCAGGATCTTGAGCACCGAGATGAAGGAAACGTCCATGACTCCGATCGCGCAACGCTCTGGGACCCTCGCCGATGACAGGCTGCGTGCATTGATGCGCTCCAGGCTTACCACGCGTGGATCCTGCCGCAGGCGCTCGTGGAGCTGGGCGCGCCCGACGTCGACCGCGTAAACGCGCCGCGCGCCGCGCGCCAGCAGCACCTCCGTGAAGCCGCCGGTCGACGCGCCCACGTCGATCGCGACCTTCTCCGCGACGCCGACGGCGAAGCGGTCGAGCGCCGCCTGGAGCTTCAGCGCGCCCCGGCCCACGAAGCTGGGCGCTGCCGCGACTTCGATGAGCGCTTCTCTCGGGACCGCGGCCCCGGGCTTGGTCGCCGCCGCGCCGTTCACGCGAACGTGTCCGGCCATGATCCGCGCCTGCGCCTGCTTGCGCGTGGGTGCCAAGCCGCGCTCCACCAGAGTCACGTCGAGGCGGACTCGGCTCACGCGCGACGATCGACAATCAGCCGTGCCAGCGACTCGAGTACCAGGCCGCTCGACCCGAACGGGGCGAGCGCCGCGAGCGCCTCGCCGCGCAAGGCATTCGCCCTGGTTCGCGCCGCCTCGAGCCCGTGGACACTCACGTAGGTCGCCTTACGGGCCGCCTCATCCTTGCCCGCGGTCTTGCCGAGGGTCGCCGCGTCCTCGGTCGCGTCGAGCACGTCGTCCACGATCTGGAACGCCAGGCCGATCGCGCGGCCGAAACGGTCGAGGCGTTCGAGTGCCGCCGCAGGCGCTCCGCCGACGAGAGCGCCGCCCCGAACCGCGGCACGGATCAGGGCGCCGGTCTTGGCGCTGTGGATGCGCTCGAGCGTGCTAGCGTCCACCTCGCGACCCTCGGACTCCATGTCTTCGACCTGACCGCCGATCAACCCGGCGCCGCTGGCCGCTTCGGCGAGCAGCGCGGCGAGATCCGCGGGCACGCCGAGCGCGCCGTCGTCGCCCGTAGCCAGCAGCACCTGGAACGCACGCGCCAAGAGCGCGTCGCCGGCCAGGATCGCGATCGCTTCGCCGAATACCTTGTGGCTGGTCGGCCGGCCGCGCCGCAGGTCGTCATCGTCCATCGCGGGCAGGTCGTCGTGGATCAGGCTGAAGGTGTGCACCAGCTCCAGCGCGCACGCGAAGCGAAGCGCTTCCTGCCAGGCTCCGCCCGCCGCCTGACACGCCCCGAGAGCCAACAGCGGCCGGATCCGTTTGCCGCCTGCAAACACGCTATAGCGCATCGCGCGGTTCAGCGTCGCCGGCCACGCGCTCTCGGACGGCAGCGCTCGGTCGAGCGCGGCTTCCACGGCGGCGCGCCGCTCGCCGAGGTCCGCTCCGGTCATGACGAGAAAGGCGTCGTCTTGGGCTTGCCCGCTTTGTCGGTGGCGATCTCGCCGCGCGCGTCCTTCATCAGCAGCTCGATCTTGCCCTCGGCCTCTTCCAGCTTGGCGTGGCAGAAGCGCGACAGCCGGATGCCGTCTTCGTAGAGCTTCAGTGATTCCTCGAGCGGCAGCTCGCCCTTCTCCAGGCGCTGCACGATCTCTTCGAGCTGCTCGAGCGCGTTTTCGAAGCTGGGCGTTTCGTCGGTCACGGGCTACTCCTTCGCCTCCACCGTGGCGCGCAGCCCGCCTTCGAGCAGGCGCACCCGGACAGTGTCTCCCACCGCGACGTCGTGCGCGCGGCGCAACAAGCGCCGGCCCTCGGCGTCCCAGACGAGCGCGTAACCGCGCGCCAGCACGCCGAGCGGCGAGAGGCTGTCGAGCACGCCGGCGAGCCGTCCCAGCGCCGCGCGCCGCCTCTCGAAGTCGGCGCGGGAACGCGCCTGCAGCCGCCCCTGCCAGGTTGCGATGCGGGAGCGGCGCTCCGCGATCTGGCGCTCGAAGCGAAATGCAAGGAGCCGCTCGGCATGCCGCCGCAGCCGCGTCGACGCGCGCTCGACCTGTAGCGCCAACCCGGTTTGCGAGCGCCGCGCCAGATCGTCGACGCGCTGCGCGTGCGTCCGGAGCCGGCCACGCTCGGCCTCGAACACACGGTGCGACGTCACTCCCAGGACGCGCGCCTTGACACGCTGGAAGTGCAGCCCGAACGCGCCGCCGACGCGCTGCTCCAGGGCATCGATTTGCCTTTGCAGATCCTGTTTCGCTTGGACGACGCGCTCGGCCGCGGCCGAGGGCGTCGGCGCGCGCAGATCCGCCACGAAGTCGGCGATCGTGAAGTCGGTCTCGTGGCCCACCGCGGAAATCGTCGGTAGCGTCGAGGCCGCGAGCGCGCGCGCCACGATCTCCTCGTTGAAGGGCCACAGGTCTTCGAGGCTGCCGCCGCCGCGCGCCACGATCAGCACGTCGAGCCCCGCGATGCGGTTGAGTGCGCGAATCCCCGCTGCTATCTCCTGCGCCGCGCCCTCGCCCTGCACGCGCGCCGGATACACGAGCACCTCCAAGTTCGCGTAGCGCGTGCCGAGCACGCGCAGCACGTCCTGGATCACGGCGCCCGAGGGCGACGTGACGATGCCCACGCGTCGCGGCAGCAGCGGCAGCGGCCGCTTCCGCTTCGGGTCGAAGAGCCCTTCCTTCTCCAGCTTCTCCTTCAAGTCCTCGAACGCCTGTTGCAGCGAGCCCTTGCCCAGCGGCTCGAGCACCTGGATCTGGACCTGGTAGTCCCCCTTGGGCGCGTAGACACGGAGCTGGCCGCGCGCGACCACCTTCATCCCGTCCTTGGGCCGGAAGCGCACGTAGCGCAGGTCGCTCTTCCAGATCACCGCGCGGATCTGTGCCTTGTCGTCCTTCAGCGAGAAGTAGATGTGTCCGGATGCCGGCAGCGAGAGGTTCGAGACCTCGCCTTCGACCCAGAAGTCGGCGAGCTCCGTCTCGAGCGCGCTCTGGATGCGGTCGGTGAGCTGGCTGACGCTGAGCGCAGGGCGCTGACGCTGGACGGCCGGCGGCTTCGCCGGGCGGCGCTCGGGCGCCTTCTCTTCACCGAAGTCGAGCCCGCGCTGCTTCAACTAGGGCACGATCCGCGCCGGCAAGTCGGCGATCACGTAAGCCATCACCGCCACGCCCGCCACGACCGAGGCGATGTCCCGGGTGTCGATGCGTTCCACGGTGTCCGCCGGGGTGTGGTGATAGATGAAGTAGCGCGAGCCCTCGACGATCGGCGACAT
>CAZVOI010000944.1:0-3693 GCA_964628275.1 uncultured Acidobacteriota bacterium
GGCGTACGGCGCAATCAGCGGCGTGATCTACCAGCGCCTGCCGCGGCTGGTGCGGCGCCAGTACTCGCTGCGCTACGCCGTTTCGATCATCGCCGATCCCGATGCGCGCTACTTCGTCACCATGCGGCTGGCGCTGCAGCAGTCGGTGTCGATCGCCTGCACACCCAACCCGACGTCGCTGATCCGCCTGGCGGAGACCGCGGCGGCGAGCGCGGAGGACATGATCCGCGCCATTCACGACGGCACGCTGGGGATCCCGCGGCCGCCTACGCTACCGACGAGCGGCTACACACCGGAGCAGGCGGCGGCCGAGGTTCTCGCCGGTGTGCGACCGGATCCGGCGCGGGCACGGCAGCTCGCGCAGATCGTCGAGCGTCATGGCTCGTTCAACCCCGGCCTGTGCTGGCCCGAGCTGAAGCTGATCGGCTGCTGGCTGGGCGGCAGTGCGGCCATCCACGCCCGCCGCATGGGGGAGCACCTCGGCGAGGGCGTGCCGCTGCGCGACCTGGGGTTCCTGGCCAGCGAGGGTCGCTTCACGATCCCGGGCGAGGACGCCTCGGCCGCCGGGCCACTGGCGGTCCACACCAGCTTCTTCGAGTTCATCCCCGAGGAGTCGATCGAGGACCGAGCGGCTCCCAGCCTGCTCGCCCACGAGCTCGAGGACGGTCGGCGCTACTACGTCATCCTCTCGGGCGCCAACGGGCTCTATCGCTACGACATCAACGACGTGGTCGAGGTGAAGGGATTCGAAGGACGCACGCCCCGGATTCGCTTCGTGCGCAAAGGCCGCGACATGGTGAGCATCACGGGCGAAAAGCTCCACCTGAACCATATCCAGACGGCCACGCGGCAAGCCGAGCGAGCGACTGGGCTGGTCGTGTGGCAGTTCCGGATCATTCCCGACGTGCTCGCCCAGCGCTATGACCTGCTGCTGGAGACCCACACACCGGTCGAGTCGCCGGACGTGACCCGCGCGTTTCTCGCCGCCTTCGACGCGTCGCTCGGCGCGTCCAACGTCGAATACGCCTCGAAGCGCAAGTCTCGGAGGCTGTTGCCGCCGCGCTTGCACCTGATGCGCTCCGGCTGGGCCGACCGGCTCTGCCGCGCCGACTTCCGCGCCGGGAAGCGCGAGGCCCAGTACAAGTGGCCGGCGATCCGCGACGCTTGGGACGACGCGAGCCGTGCCGAGGTCACAGGGAGCGTCCTCGATGCAGTTGACCCCGTTCACACCTAACCGCGAGTTCATCGCGGACCAGCTCGCGCGGATGACGCGCTTTCACTGCCCGGTCACGCTCGTCTACGAGCTCGACATGACCGAGACGCTACCCGCCCTCGATGGCGCTCGCGCCGCCGGGGCAGAGGTCTCGCTGACCGCGCTCTTCGTGAAGGCCACCGGGCTCGTGCTGGAGCGGCACCCCCGCCTCAACCGGCACGTCTTTCACCGCTGGTTCCGGCGGCTGGAGGCCACGTTCGACGAGGTGAGCTGCACGCTCGTGATCCGCCGCGAGGGCCCGGGCGGAGAGGAGGTGCTCTTCCCCGTCCTGATCCGCAAGCCCGACCAGCTCTCGATCCCCGAGATTCATCGCATTATCCAGCACCACAAGGAAGAGGCCCTCGAGCGGCTGCCGCAGATGGCAGCCTTCCGGAGGATCCAGCGGATGTCCTGGCTCGGCCGGAAGTATTTCAGCTACAAGGCGCGCAGCGATCCCCATTTCTACGCCAAGTACTACGGCAGCTACGGCCTGTCGGTAAACGTCACGCGGGACTGGGGACCGGTCGCGGGAGGCGGGGTCGCCAACACCGGGATCGCGTTCATGCCAGGCGTCATCCGCGATATGCCGCGCGTCGTTGCCGGAGAGATCCGCGTACGGCAGATCCTCAATCTCGGCGTGATCCTCGACCACTTCCTGCTCGACGGGGCGGACGTGGCACGGGCGATGGCGGCTCTGCGGCCGCTCCTCGAGTCTTCGACGCTTCTCGCCGAGCTCTAGCGGTGCTCGAGGAGCATCGGCATCCCATGTCGCGGCCGGAGTGTCACCAGCGGCTCGGCTTCCACGACCGCGCCGGGGGCCAAGCGCAGGCGGAAGCGCTGCACGATGCTCGACAGCACGATCAGCATCTCGAGGTTGGCGAAAGGCGCGCCGATGCAGAGGCGCGGACCGCCGCCGAACGGAAAATAGGCGAAGCGGTCGAGCGTCGCGATTCTCTCGGGAGCGAACCTTTCCGGGGAGAAGCGCTCGGGGTCCGGCCAAAACTCCGGATGCCGGTGAGTGACGTAAGGAGAGAGGAAGACGAGGGAGCCTGCGGGCATCCGAAAGCCCTCGATCTCCTCGTCCTCGGTTGGGCAGCGCCCGAACAGCCAGGCCGGCGGGAAGAGACGCATGGACTCCTGAATCACCATGTTCGCAACGGGCAGCTGCTTCACGTCCTCATGGGATGCCGGACGGCCGTCCAGAACCCGGACGACCTCGCTGTGAAGCCGCGCCTCCTCGTCAGGATGCTGCGACAGCAGGTAGAGCGTCCAGGTCAAGGCGTTTGCCGTCGTTTCGTGACCGGCGAGGAAGACGCCCATCACCTCGTCCCGCAGCTGCCGGTCGCTCATCCCCTGGCCCGTCTCGGGATCGCGGGCTTCCATCAGCATCGAGAGCAGGTCGTCGCGCACCTCCCCGCGTCGCCGCTGCCGGATCATCCCCTCGACGACGCCGTCGAGAACGCGCATGGCCCGTCGAAAGCGCAGGTTGCCGGGCGTGGGGAGCCAGGCCGGCAGGTCGAAGGCCTGCTTTACCCGGTCGTTCGTCACGTGGAGGGCGACGCCGAGAGCCTGGTCGACATCGCCGGCCACCGGCTCGACGGCGGCACCGAAGAGCGCCTCGGCCACGATGCGGAGGGTGAGGGCCATCATCTCCCGCGCCACGTCGAGCTGGAGCGTGCCGGCTCCGACACGGCGCTCCCAGGCGTCAAGCATGCTGGAGACGGCGCGCGCCATCAGCGAGCCGAAACCCTGAATGCGCTCGCGGTGGAAGGCCGGCTGCATCGTCCGGCGCTGGCGGAGCCAGAAGTCGCCGTCGTTCGTCAGCAGGCCGTCGCCGAGGATCTCGCGCAGCTTCGTGTAGCCGCGGGTCCTCTTCGTGTAATGCAGGTGGCGCGTCTGCAGGACGTGGCGGATGCCGCGCGGATGGCTGATGAGGTGCGCCGTGATGTGGCCAAGCCGCAGGCGGACCACGTCCCCGTGGTCACGCTGGGCCGCCATCAAGAGCCCGATCGGGTCGCTCCGGAACGCCACCAGCGAGCCGAACAGAAGCGCGCCCCGGGGGCCTGGGGCAAGGCCTGCGTCGGGCATGTGTCGGGCCGATGATAACCCTGGGTTCACTGCCCTTGCGGTTCCCCCGGACTACGGTGGCCGCGGTGGCCCTCCTGGCGGCGCTCTGCCTGCCCAGCCTCAGGAGCCTGCGCTCGGACTTCGGCCTGGAGCAGCTCCTGCCCCGTGGCGATCCGGAGGTGATCCGGTACCGGGAACTGGCCAGCGAACGCGGCCGCGACGACAACTCCGTCTACGTGTTCGTCACGCGTGACGACCTCTTCACGCCGAAGGGCCTCTATTTTGTGGTTGCGCTCGCCCGGGAGCTGGCTGCGAGCCCGCTGGTCGAGGAGGTCCAGAGCCTGGCCTCGGTCCCGCTGGCCTCGGCCGGCGAG
>CAZVOI010000945.1:0-1739 GCA_964628275.1 uncultured Acidobacteriota bacterium
GAAGGCCGTGAGCAGCATCGCGCACAGCCCGATCAGAATCGTGGTGACGACGTGTCCGCGCGCCTCCATGCTCACGACCCCGAAGATCCCCATGGGCGCCACGGGCTGGATGATGACGACCCCGTAGAAGACGAGGTCCCAGAGCGTCAGCGTGCGCTTGAGGCCGCCGCCTCCGCTTGCGGCTGGTTCACTCACTGGGAAGTCTCCTTCGCGAGGAACGCGCGGATCAGGTTGCGGACGCCGTCACGGCCGAACACGAAGAACACCTCCTCGGCGCGCGGGCCGCGCCGGAGATAGTCGACGGCGGCCTCGCGCGGATAGTCGGACCGCTTCGGCGAGAGGCCGGGAGGCCGGCAGCCGTCCTGCTCCGAGGGCGAGAGACGGAGATCGTGCATCGACTCGAGCGCGAAGAGCTTGCGGCGCTGCAGGTCGGCGCTCACCGGGTGCGAGTAGACGGATTCGACGGGAAGGCCGGTGGCCGCGACCGGCGGGAGCGACATGCCCGTTCCGGCCGGTCCGAACGGGTACAGGTTCTGTACCGCATGGTTCGTGTAGAGCAGGAACGTGATCGGTTTCTTCCAGCGCTCGAGCGCCTGCGCGAGCGCCACCGTGGCGAACTGGTGGTCGGCGTGCGTGTCGAGCTGTGGGTAGGGCATCACGACGATCTGCGGCTTCACCTTGCGCAGCAGCGTGAGCATGTCCTCCACGAGGTGTGCCCAGGAGTTGGTGCGCGAGGTAATCGGAAGCAGGCGGCTGACGTTGGCGCGGCGATACGCGGCGACGTCGGTGTTCGGTCCGTAGAGCTCGGGGAAGACTTCGTTCGGCCTGGCGTGCATGGTCGCAAGCCGCGCGTCGAAGTAGCCGAGGTTGTAGCAGCGCTCGGGCGGGATGCCGCCCTGCAGGGGCACGGTGACGCTGTCCACGGCGCGCAGGAAGCCCTTGAACAGATATTGCTCCGAGGGATCGGTGAAGTAATCCTGGTAGTTCGCGTCGCCCGCGTTGCCGGAGGTGACCGTGACGATCGTCGCGTTGCGCCCCGCGTACAAGCCGAAGGAGGCGATCTCGGCGTCGTCGGGATGCGGGGCGACGATCAGCATCGTCTTCGAGAGGTCGAGACGGTTCGCGAAGACACGCAGCGTGGAAGCGCCCGCTTCGACGCCAACGCCATGGGCCTTGATCTCGACCGAGGTGCCGGCCGAGAGCTGGCTCTTGAGCGCGCTCAGGTTCAACCAGCGCGCTCCGCGCGCGCCGGCGTCGAGGTAGAGCGTCGTGCGCGCGGAGCCCGCCGCGATTTCGACCCACGGCTCCTGCTCGGAGCCGGCATCGACGCGAACGCCCAGCAGGGCGGTGTCCCAAGCGGCCGTCGCTGGCGTCGCCCACTTCCACGAGGCACCCGTGTCCGTCGCGGCGAGGCTCACGGTCTGCGATTCGCTCTTCGCCGCCGCGAAAAGGTAGGTCTCCTCCGTCTGCGCGTGTGCCGCGGGCGAGGCGCCCAGCGCCATGAGTGTCGCGGCCAGAGCCGATCGGCAACAGGCGTAGGTCGCGAGCACGGTTGGTTGTTCACGCGGTTCCGTCTCGAAGAGTGTCGCCACGAGGCGCCCAAGGATACGACAGGCGCTGACCGAAAGTAGCACCGTCGCCTAGAATGTGAGGTATGCGCGAAGTGGAAGAAGTCGCCTCGGATCTGGGCCTCGACCCGGCGGAGATCCAGCCGTGGGGCGGCGGTGTCGCCAAGGTGG
>CAZVOI010000946.1:0-3133 GCA_964628275.1 uncultured Acidobacteriota bacterium
CTCGCATTTGAACTTCAGCCTGAGCTCGAAGTCCTTGTAGCTTTTGTCGGTGCCCAGGTAGCCGTATTCCTTGGTCACCTGCTCGCCGAGGATCTCGCCGTTCTCGACGGTCCACTTCTCCTGGCCGTAGTTCTTCCAGCCACGGAGGTCTTTGCCGTCGAACAGGCTGACCCACGGCGCATCGGCCGCCTGCGCGGCGAGCGCGCAGCAGGCGGTCGCGACGAGCATCTTCCTCATAGTTCCCTCGTCCGAAGCCGATCCTTCACGTAGTCCATCGTGCGCCAGCACATCGCCAGGATCGACCAGGTGGTGTTCTGGGTTCCGCCCGAGACGAACGGCGCCGCGTCGGCGATGTAGACGTTCTTGACGTCGTGCAGCCGGCAGGTGGCGTCGGTGACCGAGGTCTTTGGGTCGTTGCCCATCCGCGCCGTGCCGATCTCGTGGATCGACCAGCCCGGAGGATACGGATCGCGCGAGACCTTGATGTCCTCGGCGCCGGCGGCGTGCAGCATCTCCTCGAGCGTGTCGCCCATGTCCTTGGCCATCTTCAACTCGTTGTCGCCGAACTCATAGTTGAAACGCAACACGGGCACGCCCCAGGCATCCTTGATTTCGGGGTCGAGGCTGACGCGATTCTCTTTCCTCGGCAGCACCTCTCCGAAGCCGCCCAGGCCGAGCATCGCCGGGTAGTACTTCCGGATGTTCGACTTGAACGCCTTGCCGAAGCCGGCCATCTCGTGCGCCATCCCGGGGTACTCGGCGCAGCCGCCGCCGCCCTGGAAATGGTAGCCGCGGATGAAGTCGGGATGCTTGTCGGTGACGTTCCGAAAGCGCGCCACGTAGGGGGTGATCGGGCGCGAGTCGTCCTGGGTCGTCTCGGTGCCGATCCGGTTCGGGATGTAGCCGCTGCCGCGGATCCCCATGATGTGCTCGCTCAGGTGGCAGCCCAGGATGCCCGACGAGTTGCCGAGCCCCTGCGGGCTCGTCGCCGACTTCGAGTTCAGCAGGATCCGCGTGCTGTCGAGCGTGCCGGCGCCGAGCACCACCACGCGCGCCTTGAAGTCCATCGCCTCGCGCGTGTTGGCGTCGATCACGCGCACGCCGGTGGCCCGGCTGCCCGCCGCGTCGACCAGGACCTCGGTCACGATCGAGTAGGGGCGGATCGTGAGCTTGCCGGTGTCGCGGGCCGGATACACGAGTGCCGTAGGTGAGTGGAAGTTGGCGCCGATGTCGCAGCCGCGGTCGCAGTGGCCGCGGCCCATGCACTTCACGCGGTACTTGTTGAGGACGCCGTCGGTGGTCACGCCCGCGCGGCCGGGAATGTAGTGGCGGCCCATCTTCGCGATCGTGCGCTTGAAATGGACCTCGGTGCAGTTCAGCTTGTGCGATCGCTGGAAGATCCCGTCGGGAACCTGGTCGAGGTTCTCGATCGTGCCCGAGCAGCCGAGCAGCCGGTCGACCTTGTCGTAGTAGGGCTTCACGTCGGCGTAGCGGATCGGCCAGTCCACGTCGTAGCCGTCGCGGCTGGCGGCGTCGAACTGCAACGGCCCGTAGCGCAAGGCGCCGCGGCCCCAGAAGTTGGTCTTGCCGCCGAGCACCCGCGCGCGCACCCAGGCATAGGGCGTGCCCGTCGTTGGGTGCTGCTTCTCGTTCACCACCCAGTTGCGAGTGAAGGTGTTGCCTCCGTACGAAGTGAGCTTCTGGCTCTTCGCGAATGCCGCGTTCGTCGGATAGGGGCGATCGAAGGCGTACTCGGCCACGTTGATGGCGCGCTCGCCCGGCGGGAGACGCCGGCGCCGCATCGAGGCGTAGGGCCACTCCATCGTCCGATATTCCTTGCGATGGTCGATCATCCGGCCGGCTTCCAGCATCAGCACCTTGACGCCCGCCATCGCCAGCTGGTAGGCGGCCATCCCGCCGGCCGCGCCGCTGCCCACGATGATGACGTCGTACTTCTGCTTGCCCGGCTTGATCGAAGCCGCGAGCCGCTTGGAGTCTTCGGTGATCGCGTTGAGGTCGAGGTCGAGCGTCAGGTCCGCCATCACGACACCGCCTTTTGACCGCAGTGCGGGCAGTCCTTGCCGTCCTGGGTTTGGCAGCCGACGAACGCCGGCGTGATGCGATTGCCGAGGTAGCGCAGCTCCTTGTGGATCCCGATCTCGGAGGTGTAGTAGCCGCGCACCGTCGCGTTCTTGGTGGCCTTGAAGAAGATCTCGAGCGGCGTCTTCGGATCGCGCTCGTTCCTGGCCAGCTCGCCGAGCAGCGTCTCGACCTTCGCGGCGTCGAGCCGCGCGAAGGCCGCGCTGAAGCGCTCGGTCGCGAGGCCGTCTAGGGCAGCCAGCCCGTCGAGCCATTGCCGCTTCGCGTCGTCCTCCGACTCGCTCAGCAGCAGGTCGAGGTAGTCGGCGACACGGGCTTCCTTGGCTCCGGGGGACCGATCGTCGGCCGGGATGATCGCCTCGACCAGCGTCTCGAGCGTCGCGAATTGAGCAGTCGAGAGAGCCCGGAGCGAAGGCGCGGCCTGCGTCTCCTGGATCCGCGCGAAGGCGAAGAGGCCCTCGTCGGAAAGCCAGGGGAGGATCGCGGCGGCGCCGGCGCCACGCAGCACGGTTCGGCGGTTCATGCGGCTTTCTCCTGCGCCAGCGGGGCGTCGTTCTTTTCCGGGGGGTGGAACGTGAAGAAGAGGATCAGGGCGGCCGCGAACGCGAGTCCCGACGTGGTCAGGAACAGGCTCTGAAAGTCCACGCCGGTCGCGGTCTTGTAGACACCGTTGCCAAGATACGGCCACAGGATGTTGGCTGTGAAGGGCCCCAGGCCGAGGATCAGGAAGTTGAACAGGCCCTGGGCGCTCGAGCGTGCGTCTTTCGGGAAGAACTCGTCCACGAAGATGTAGACGGTGGCGAAGAAGAACGCGTAGCAGATCCCGTGCAGCAGGTTGATCCCCACGACCAGCGCCGGGAAGGGCGCGAGCGCGAACACCGCGAAGCGGATCGCGTGGCCGAGGATCCCGATCACCATCGTCTTCCTCCAGCCGAGCTTGGCCAGCACGCTCCCGAGGATCGCCATCGTGCCGATCTCGGCCACCTGGCCGATGCTCATCACCGGCATCACCCAGTTGGCCTGGATCCCGACG
>CAZVOI010000947.1:0-9404 GCA_964628275.1 uncultured Acidobacteriota bacterium
CCCAGGACCATCTCCCGCAGCCGCTCCGGCCGGCTTCCGAAGTCCCGAGCCAGGGACGGATCCAGGAGATCCAGGTAGAGGGCGTGTGGAAAGGCATGGCGAAGCCAGGTGGACTTTCCGGTTCCGCGCGGTCCGAAGAGGAAGAAGCTTTGCCGGGGATCCTCGAGGAACCGCTCTCGTGTCTCCATAATGAGACTCATTTTGGAACCATGAGACCCATTTTGCAAGGCCAGCGACAGCGGCGTGAACTCGCCGCAGAGCGAGGGTCGCCCCCTGTCCGAGGCCGTACGAAATGGCGAATCCCGCGTTGTTCACAGCTTCGGAACCATCCACGGCACGACATACGCCTGGAGCATCGCCACGATGCCCATCAAGGTCGTCAGAATCAGGCTGTGGGCGATCACTTTCGAAAAAATCTCCCCTTCGCGGCCCACCGCCCCGACGCCCGCGGCGCCGACCGAAAGATTCTGCGGGCTGATCATTTTGCCCATCACGCCCGCCGAACTGTTGGTGGCCGCCATCAACACCGGATCGAGCCCCGACAACTTCGCCGTCGTCGCTTGCAGCGGACCGAACAAGGTGTTCGAGGACGTGTCGCTACCGGTGAGAAAGACGCCAATCATGCCGAGCCACGCCGAGAAGAAGGGAAAGAGCACGCCCGTGCCCGCGAGCGCCAGCGCCATCGACGAGGTCATCCCCGAGTAGTTCATCACCGTCGCGATCGAGAGGATGAACGCGATGGTGATCACGGGCAGCCGAAGTTGCAGGAGCGTTCTCCTGAGCGTCGTAGGGAGTGCCTTCGGGGATAGGCCGAAGATCAACATCGGCACGAACGCCAGCAACACAGCGAAGAAGACGAGCGTGCCGGCCGTGGCCAGGAGATCGAGCCGGTAGGTCAGAGGGTACGGGCTGGATGCGGCCACCACCGGCGGCTCGCGCTGGACCAGCGGCGCAGGCTTGCCGTCCTGCATGCGGTAGGCACCCGGCCAACTGAATTCCCACACCGGGAAGCGCAGCCCCTGCGGGTCGACGGCGGCGCTTGCGCCCAGCCAGGGATCCGGACACAGCTTGTTGCCGCCCTGCCCGCACTTCAACAACGCCGTGACGTTGGCCGGCGGGCCCAGCTTCGACATGCCCGGGAGGTTCCCAACCTGACCAATCAGGACCGTGACGATCAGGACCCCGTAGGTCGCGTACGCCCGGACGACCCGGCCGCCGGTGTCGCGCGGGACGTCCCGGGTGACGGCCAGCCGCGCGCCTTCGGTGAATTCCTCCGCGGGCTGCCACACGCGCAGGAGCAACGCGACCGAGGCCAGCGACATCATCGCGGCCAGCACGTCCGTGAGTTCCGGCCCGACGAAGTTCGAGACCGCGAACTGGCCGATCGCAAAGGTGGCGCCGGCGACGAACGCCGCCGGCCACACCTCGATCATCCGTCTCCACCCGGCGTAGAGGACGACCAGGTACGCGGGCACGATCAGAGAGAAGATCGGGAGTTGACGGCCGACCATGGCCGACAGCGCCTGGGTGGTCGCCTGGGTGTCGTGACCCAGCATCGGGGCCAGCAGGCCGCCGAGCGTAGTCACCGGAATGCCCAGCGATCCAAAGGCGACCGGCGCCGTGTTGGCGATGAGCGCCAGCGCCGCGGCCATGATGGGCTCGAACCCCAGGCCCGCGAGCATGGCCGCCGAGATCGCCACCGGCGCCCCAAATCCCGCGAGGCCTTCGATGAGCGCGCCGAAGCAGAAGGCGACCAGCACCAGCTGGATGCGGCGGTCGCCGGTCAGCCTGGCGAGCGAGCGGCGGATGACGTCGAAGTCGCCGCTCTCCACGGACAGGTTGTAGAAGAACACCGTGCTGACCACGATCCAGGAGATGGGCCACAGGCCGAACGCCATGCCGTGCGTGGCGGCGGCGATCGTCAGCGCCAGCGGCATGCCCCAGACGAGCCACGCCAGCGCGAAGGCCGTCGCTGCCGCCGCCACCGCGGCGCGCCAGGGCGCAACGCGGAGGACGGCCAGCAGCACCGCGAGCAGGAGCGGCGGGAGCGATGCGATGAGCGCCGACAAGAGGACGCTGCCGCCGACGGGACTGTAGACTTGATGGAAGACTTCGGTCATGGTTGCCTAACCTCGTACATATACCTTTTCGGATAAGTGTCTATACGCGAAGTCGTATCACGTGCCGGTTCGGTAGGGGCGGCGGGAGAGGAGCATGACGGGGGCCGGCGCGAGAGGCTCGTGCCCATGGACGCGTGCGAGCCAGAGGGATAAGACATGAGCAGCCTCATAGAGATCCGGACGAACCTGGCAAGAGAGTATCGCGACGTCTACACACCCGAGGCGCTGGCGGCCATCGAGGCCCTGGCGCCTCTGGACCGGCAGGTCAAGCGAGTCATGCAATCGAGAATCGAGCGCCGCTCGCGGCGCCTCGGCGCGCGAGAGCGGGTCTCGTTCCTGGATCCCGGGGCGACGATCACCGGGACGGACATCCGTGTGCAGGACGCCCGCGATGGGAGCTTCGAGGGCAGCGAGATCCCTCGCGACCTCCTGCGCCAGTGGATCCAGGGCACTGGCCCGGCCGCGAAGCCCGGGGCGCCCGTCGAGCGCTCCATCCGCAGCGTCGCTTATGCCCTGCTGAGCGGCGCCGACGGCTGGATGTTCGACGGCGAGGACGCTCTCGGCCAGACCCGCACGATGTCCCTCGACAATCAGCGCAACCTGAGGCTCGCCCTGGCGCGAGACGAGGTGTTCCTGCTCGCGGCCGACGGCGTGGCGGCGGAGATGAACGCGTGGTCGCAGGGCCTCCTCGGGCGCTCGATCGTCCCCGACTGGCGGAAGCAGCTCGACTTCACGACGGTCATCTTCCGGGCGCGGGGCCACCACCTGGACGACCGCCACGTCCGCAACGCGGATGGCTCGGGCTTCTCGGCCTCGATCGTCGACGCCTGCCTCTACGTGGCGAACAACCACCGGACGCTGCTCGACGCCGGGCGCTCGATCGTCCTGTACCTGCCCAAGATCCAGACGGCCGAGGAGGCAGCCGTCTGGGACCGGATCCTCGGCGCCCTGGAGGAGCAGCTCGGACTCGCGGTCGGGGTGATCAAGGTCTACGTCCTCGTCGAGCAGGTGGAGGCGTCGTTCCAGCTCATGGAGATCCGGGCGGCGCTCGGTCGGCGCTTCGTGGGGTTCAACACCGGACGCTGGGACTACATCAACTCGGTGTCGGACGCGATGGCCTGGGATCCGAGCTTCATCGATCCCAACATCGAGTCGATCGGCATGACTTATGGCTACATGCGCGTCTACGAAGACCGGGTGCGTCGGGCCGTGAACACCCCAGACCGCGACGGGCGGTTCGCGCTTTGGCAGGGTGGGATGGAGCCGAACATCCCGGTGGGGTCCGAGAAGGGCGTAGGGGAAGGGATGGCGCGCGCCGTGCAGGGGGCCGAGCGCGAGCAGCGGGAGGGGGCGAGCGGGAAGTGGGTCGCGCACTGGAAGATGGTGCACATCGTGCGGCCCGTCTGGGAGAAGGTCGGCGAGCCAAACCAGCTCGGCCGCTCGTTTCCGCAGCTGACCTACACTGAGAAGGACGTGGCTGACCTGTTCCTGCTCGAGCCGGCGCCGCGGACCGTGCGTGGCGCGCGCAACCTGCTGAGCGTCGGGCTGCAGTACGGCAACGCCACCGGGCAAGGCATGCAGGCCGCGGCGCTCAAGCCGGCGGACTCCTTCGGCAATCCCGACATCCTCTATCTCATGGAGGACGCGGCCACCGGGGAGATCCGCCTGAGCATCCTCTGGGAGTGGGTCCACAAGGGCGCCCGTCTGTCCGAGGACGATTCCGAGGCCGGAGCGAAGCAGGGTGATGTCTTCACGCTCGAGCTCTTCGAGCGCCTGTATCGGGAGGAGATGGAGAAGCTCAGACGTGCCGGGAACCGTGACGTGCACGACCACTCGAAGCAGACGACGCTGCCGATCGCGGGTGAGGCCGTCGAGTCCTACGTGAAGTCCCACGTGAAGCCGCCCTGGTACATCGACCTGCTGAACCTCAACCTGAACAACGAGGACCTGGCGATCGCGCGGAAGCGCATCCGCCTTTACCTCGACGCGTTCGCCGCGGACGGCACGCGGGTCACCAAGAACCTCGACTTCGCGTAGGGCTTGGGGCGCCGCCAGCTCTCGCTCGCCAATGCCGGCTGATTTCGGGAACGTTGTGACCGCCCCTGAGCCAAGCCAGTTCCTGCGCGGGCTTTTCGATGCTGCTCTGGCCGCCGTGAGCCCGGCCGGCTGCCTGCCCGCGTTCCTTCCGGTTCCACCGCGAGGCCGCACCGTGGTCATCGGCGCCGGCAAGGCTGCGGCGGCCATGGCGGCTGCGGTGGAAGCCCACTGGGGCGGGCCTCTTTCCGGCATGGTGGTGACGCGTTACGGCCACGGCCAAGAGACCGCGAAGATTCGCGTCGTCGAGGCCGCCCACCCGGTTCCCGATGCCGCCGGCCAGCAAGCCGCCGAAGAAATCCTGAAGCTGGTTCAGAACCTGACGGCCGACGACCTGGTGCTCTGCCTGATTTCCGGCGGCGGTTCGTCGCTGCTCGCATTGCCTGCGCCCGGCCTCAGCCTGGTCGACAAGCAGCTGATCAGCCGGGGCCTGCTGAAGAGCGGCGCCAACATCGGCGAAATGAACTGCGTGCGCAAACATCTCTCCAGCATCAAGGGAGGCCGTCTGGCCCTGGCCTGCGCGCCGGCAAGAGTGGTGACACTCGGGATCTCCGATATTCCCGGCGACGATGTTTCAGTCATCGCGTCCGGCCCCACCGTGGCCGATCCCACCACCCGCGAACAGGCGCTGGCGATCCTCGGCAAATACGGCATCGAAGTTTCACCGCAGGTGTCGACACACCTCAGTTCGCCGCTAAGCGAAACCCCCAAGCCCGACGACCCGCGGCTCACCCGTTGCGAAACGCACGTGATCGCCACGGCACAGCACGCTTTGCAGGCGGCGGCCGCTTGCGCCCGCCGGCAGGGCGTAGCGCCGCTGATACTGGGCGACTCGCTGGAAGGTGAATCGCGCGACGTGGCCTATGTTCATGCCGCGATCGCCCGACAGATATTCCGTCATGGCGAACCGGCCCCGCGTCCCTGCGTCATCCTCTCCGGCGGTGAGACGACGGTCACGGTGCGCGGCCAGGGGCGTGGCGGGCGGGCCGCCGAATTCCTGCTCGCGCTCGCGGCCACGATCGGGGTGCCCGCCTGGGCGCTCGCGTGCGATACCGACGGCATCGATGGAACCGAGGACAACGCTGGCGCCTGGTTCGGTCCGGACATTCGTGAGCGTTGCACGGCGCTCGGTCTCAACCCGGCTGACTATCTGAACCGCAACGACGGCTACAGCTTCTTCTCATCACTCGGCACGTTGATCCACACCGGGCCGACCCGCACCAACGTCAACGACTTTCGAGCCATCTTCCTGCCTGCGGCGCAACCATGAGCCGAATGCCGGCCCTGCAAATCGTCCAATGTCCATCCGTCCCTGGGCAGGCAGCCCAGTCCATTGACATCACATATGCATGCGAGGGGGGGAGAGCGACAAGGTCAAGCGGCGCAAGCCGTACACCGCCATTCAGGCGGGTGCGCGCATCCAAGGAACGCGGATGATCAGCGCGCCGGAGCGCTGGCCCCCCCCTTCAAAGCGTCCAGTCGCTGTTGAAGGCGTGGGTTCGGAAACCGCGCGATCACCGCCTCGAGAGCCTTGGCCGCATCGTCCTTCCGTCCCGTCGCCTCGTACGCATCCGCCTGGAGCGAAGCGAGGCGGACGTTGAGGAACCGGTTCTCTGCCGGCGCTGTCACCTTCGCCAGCGCTTCCACGGCAGCCTGCGGGGTCTTCTGGTCCAGCAACATCGACTCGGCGGCGAGCAACTGCACCTCCGCGTCTGCGGGAAACCGCTTCTGGGCTGTGACGAAGAGCTCGGCCGCGCGGTCTGCCTGACCCGCCTTTCGATCGGCGAGTGCCTGGTGATAGAGGCCCGCGAGCAGAAGGCGTTCCACATCCTTGGGGTCGCCAGAGCGGATGCCCACACCGCCCGCGTAGTTGTACACCAGATCGCCCCCTTGGTCGCCAGCCTTGTAGACCGCAAACACAGCGCCCAGACCCGCGACGGCCGCTAGCGCCTGAACAAGCCTCAACTTTGGCGAATTCCGGAGCGCCAACCCCAAAAGCTCGAGGACGCCAATGATGATGAGAAGGTTGCGCGTCCGCTCGCCCCACTCCTCGTGCTCCATGACCACCGGTCGCGCCCCCGGTGCCCGCTCAACGGGACCGTGCGCGGCCGTGCCCGACTGCACGGCAACGACTGAGGAAATCGCGGCCAGAATCAGGAGCGTCGCCGCCGCAGGGCTCACAAACGCCGGTTTCCCGAGCAGGGACAACACCCGAAGCAAAACGCCGACGCTGGCCAGCGCAATCGTGAAGTGCACGACCATTGGATGAAGTTGAGCCAGATTGGGCATAGCGCTCTCATCATATTCGACCAACACAGACTTGGGCGGCAGGGCTGAAAACGTGGCAGGAGCCGTGAAACAGACAGATGGTCGTGGGACGAGGTGCTTCCCCATTTCAGAAAGGCGGAAGACTTCTTCGCCGGCGCCGACGAGTTTCATGGCGTCGGCGGTGATCTCCGCGTCGAGGAGCCCTACATGATCGCGGAGAAGGGAAGCGAGCTGGTGCTGCAGGATCGGCGTTGAGACGTTTGTCCTTGATAAAATGACAAATATGGCGTATATTGTCCTTTCATAAATGACAATATCCCGCGATCTTCTGCGCCTGAAGCTCGCCGAATCGCTGGCGGCCGACCCGCCCGCGCTGACCCGGCGGGACGTGGTTTTGCCCGGCATCCGCGGCAAGGCGTTCGCGGTGATCGGCGTGCGGCGAGGCGGAAAAACGTCCTTTCTCGCCCAGTGCCGGGCGGAGCGGCTGGGTAAGGGCTCCCCGCGTGAGGCGCAGCTCCTCATCTCCCTGGAGGATGAGCGGCTGTCGGGTCTGTCGGTCGAAGACCTCGGCTGGCTGCTCGACGAGCACGCGCGCCAATTCCCCGGCCTGCGCGAAGCGGGCAGGATGACCCTCTACCTGGATGAGGTCCAGACGATTCCGGGGTGGGAGGGACTCGTGCGCCGCCAGATGGACAAGGGCGGCGTCGATCTGTTCGTCTCGGGGTCCTCGGCAAAGCTCCTCTCTCGTGAAGTGGCGACGAGCCTGCGCGGCCGGGCGATGGAGGTACTCGTTCACCCTTTCAGCTTCCGCGAGGCGCTGCGTCATGCCGGGGCGGAACCAACACGGTCACTCCTGCGCCTGCGGCCCGCGGACCGCGCGGAGCTCGATCAGCGGCTTCGGCGCTACCTCAGCGAGGGTGGCTTTCCGGAGGCGCAGGGAGCCACGCCCCGTGATCGCACCGCCCTGCTGGCCGGCTACGTGGACGTGGTGGTGCTGCGCGATGTGATCGAGCGTCACGCGGTCAGCCATCCGCTGGCTCTGCGCTGGATCCAGCGGCAACTCCTAGCCAATCCTGGAGGTGGGTTCTCGGTCAAGAAGCACTACGACACCTTGCGCTCGCAGGGTGTGTCGGTGGGGAAGGACACCTTGCACGACTACCTCGCGCACCTCGAGGATGCGTTCCTCGTGCGCACGGTGGCGATGCACAGCGCCTCGGAGCGACAGCGGATGGTGAACCCGCGCAAGGCCTATCCCGTGGACCCGGGACTCATCGCCCTCTTCGAGCGCACCGGCCGGACCCACCACGGCCGGGCGATGGAGACCGCCATCCTGCTCGAGCTGGAGCGTCGCGGCTTCGAGGTCGCCTACGTACGCACGTCCGAGGGCTACGAGGTGGACTTCCTTGCGCATCGCGCCGGCGAGGCGCCGCTCCTGATCCAGGCCTGCCTCGAAAGCGAAGGCGACGAGACGTGGGATCGCGAGCTGCGGGCCCTGGAGGCAGCGGCAGCGGCGCACCCGCACGCACGCCCCTTCCTCGTGACCCTCGACGCGGCCCCACCGAGGCGGCCCATGCCGGACAGACTCACCTGGGCGCCGGCCGCCCGCTGGCTGCTGGAGGAGATGTGACGGGGTCCGAGAAGCCTAGTCGCTCCAGCCGAAAGCCCGAGCGAGTAGCCGCAGGACTCACCAATGAACTTTCCCGGCGCTTGCCCCCGTCGCGCGTGATCTTCCAGACCTGCCAGCCCGTCGGGTCGGACGCCTGGCCGGTCTGGGTCGCATAGATCGTCCCATCGTCTCTTACGTCGATGTCATTGAAACCGGTTGAGCGAGGGACGCGGACCTCGCGCGCCGGCGCGCCGCTCGTCATGTTGAACCAGCGGATGACCGCCACCGAACCGGCGCTATCACGATGCCGCTCGGTCGCTCCGAGTCTAGGCCTCGGGACGGATGACGCCTTTTTTCAGGACGAAGCAGCCATAGAAGCGCCGTTCTCCCGTAGTGATCACGCAATAGGCCTGGCGCGCGCGCTCGTAGAAGGCCATGCGCTCGATGGCGCCCATGGTAAGGGTTTTCCCCTCGGCCCTGTTGATCACCTTCTGCACCTCGCGCTGCACAGCGGGGATGGCCTTCGGATTGCCGACCATCTCCATGCGGAGCGCCGGATGGTCGACGAAGCTGTCCAGCGGCATCACGGACAGGATGGCGCGGATGGCTTCGGCCGCCGTCACGTTTGCGATCGACAACAGCCGGCCGAGCTTGGTGTCCCTGGCGACCGAGTCGGACGGGAAATTGACATCGGAGATGACCAGCTCGTCACCATGGCCCATGGCGCGGAGTGCATACAGGACATCCGCATTGAGCCGCGGATCGATATTCTTGAGCATTCTCGCCTCTCCGTTTCCGTCCCATAAGGTGTTTTCTTGAGGTGGAGACAGACTACGCCGCTTCCGGGGGAGGTGGCCAATCGAAACCTGGCGGCCGCACCTCCATCTCCCGGTCCTCCTCATCGACAGGCGCGGCGGTCTTGTCCGCGCCGCTGCCTCGCGCCCGGCTCGCGTAGTGCGCGTAGAAGTGGCTATGTAGCGCGCTACATAGGCATTTCTATGCAGCGCGGTCGGTTATGGAGAGCTAGACAGCCAAGCGACTGACTGGCAGCCAATTAGGCCGGCTCGCTTCACATAATGTTCCTCCCTGAGCCGAGCCTTTGGGCCGGCGAGGACAAGGAGGAACGAATGCTGGAGGCTTACTTCAAGTCCCCGGAGCGGCTGGCGCAGATGCGCAGCGGCCCCTTGGCCGAACACATCGGCGATCTGGCCGCCAAGCTCTACCGACGGGGTTTCACTCGGGCGACCGGCCAGCGCATTCTGAGCCTGACGACCAGGTTCAACCACTTTGCTGCCGGGGCCGGTGTCGAGGAGGCA
>CAZVOI010000948.1:0-1799 GCA_964628275.1 uncultured Acidobacteriota bacterium
GAAAGGGCACGTCAGGCCGGGGCGCGCGTGGTGCGGGAGAAGCGGCGCGGCAAAGGCTTCGTGATGCAGGCGATCCTCGAGCAGACCGACGCCGACTGCTGCGTGATCGTGGACGGCGACGACACCTACTTCGCGGAGGACGTTCACAAGCTGATCGAGCCGGTCGCGTCCGACCGGGCCGACATGTCGGTCGGCGATCGGCTGCCGGGCGCGTCGCGATCGGCTCTCAACGATCTCCACCGATTCGGCAACCGAGCCATCCAGAGGATCGTGAATGGCGCCTTCCGCACCGACTTCAAAGACGTCCTCTCGGGCTATCGAGTGCTGAACCGCGCCTTCTTGCGCTCGGTGCCGCTGATCGCGGGAGGCTTCGAGACCGAGACCGAGCTGACGCTGCAGGCCCTCGAGAAGGGCATGCTGATCGAGGAGATTCCGGTTCGCTACCGGGCGCGGCCGGCCGGCAGCTACTCGAAGCTGTCGCCGTTCGCCGACGGCTATCGAATCCTGATCACGATGGCGGTTCTGCTGCGCAACCATCGGCCGCTGTACTTTTTCAGCTTGATCGCGGTAGCGCTGATCGCGCTCGACGCCGTGTATCTCGTCGTCTGGCTCCAGGGTGCGCTGGCTTCGCGCGGGACGCTCTTCCATGGCCTCGTGACGGGGAGCGTCGCCGCGCTGGCGGGCGGCCTGGTTCTATTCGGTATCGTGCTGAACGCGGTGAACGCGGGCTTCCGCGAGCTGGTGGCGCTGTCGCGGAGGCCGCGCTGACGGCATCTCTCGAGTCCCAGCTCGAGTCGCCGGCCTGCGGGCTCTGCGGAAGCGACGCCTTCTCTGTGCTGCGCAACAGCCTGCGCGACGCGACGCGGCCGATCGACATCAGGAGCGTGTTCCGCTCCTCGGGCGACGAGCCGCTCCAGGACCAGCTCGTGCGCTGCTCCGTCTGCGCGCTCGTCTACGTGCGGCCGCGCCTCAAGTGGGAGCTGATCCTCGAGGGTTACCGGGGCGGCAGCGATGAGGCGTTCGTGTCGCAGGTGGCGTTCCGTGAGAAGACGTTCGAGCGCTGCCTCGACCGGATCGAGGCGGCGGCGCGGCCGTCCGGCAAGCGCGTGCTCGACGTCGGCGCCGCGGGTGGATCGTTCCTCGCCGTAACCGCCAAGCGCGGCTACGTGCCGTCGGGATGCGAGCCGAGCTCCTGGATGTGCGGTTTTGCCAAGGATCGCTATGGCCTGACGCTGCATCCGGGGACGCTCTTCGACATGGACGTCGCCCCGGGCAGTGTCGACCTGCTCACGATCTTCGACGTCATCGAGCACACCCCCGATCCGCAGGCCGTGCTGCGGCGCGCCCACGAGCTGCTCGCCCCGGGAGGCGTGCTGGCGATCAGCTACCCCGACTACGGAAGCCTGGCGGCCCGGCTGATGGGGGAGCGTTGGGTATTCCTGCTCACCGTGCACCTCTATTACTTCGTGCCGGCGACGATGCGCGCCATGCTCGAAAAGACCGGGTTCGCGACGCGGAAGTTCGAGCCGCACCTGCAGACGCTCGAGATGGGGTATGTAGCGCAGCGGGCGGCGCCTTACCTCGGCCCGCTCGGCAGGCTCGTGACGGGAACGGTGCGCGCGCTGGGCCTGGCGCGGCTTCCGTTCCGCTATTGGGTGGGCCAGACGCTCGTCGTCGCGACCAAGCGCTCGTGAACCCGCAGCCGCCGAACGGCCGGCACGTGGCGATCCTGGGCGGGGGAATCGCCGGCCTGGCTGCTGCCTATTACCTGACGCGCTCGGGCTTCAAGGCGACCGTGA
>CAZVOI010000949.1:0-8239 GCA_964628275.1 uncultured Acidobacteriota bacterium
GACCTGCACCTGCGCCACGATCGACCGGCGGTGCGGCTCGTTCACGACGTCGGCGCCGACGAAGGTCAGCGTGTACGGTCCGATCGACGCGCTCTCGCCTTTGCCCAGGCTCGCCTCGGTCGACACGCCCATCGTGCTGGAGATCGCGATCGCGATGATCACCACGATCGCGCCGGCGTGGATCACGTAGGCAGCCACGCGCCGCCGCGAACGCTGTTGCACCTCGACGAGCGCCGCGACCGCGCTCTCGCGGTGCGCTCGCATCCGCTGGCCGATCGGCAGCCACAGTTCCTGGAGCGTCACCTGCGCGGCGAAGCCACCGAACGCCAGCGTCATCAGCGTCCAGCCGTTGCGCACGCCGAACGCGAAGCCGATCGCGAGCAACAGGAAGGCGCCGCCGAGCGGGGGAATCAAGGCGCGCCGGAGCTGCTCGCCGTTCGCGCGTCCCCACGGCAGCGCCGGGCCCACACCGACCAGGAAGAGCAGCGCCGCGCCGATCGGCACCGCCATCCGGTCGAAGAAAGGCCGGCCCACGCTCATTTGAACGCCGCGCGTGGCCTCGACCACCAGCGGGAACACGGTGCCGATCAGCACCGTGAACGTGAACAGAACGAACAGCAGGTTGTTCAGCAGGAACATCGTGTCGCGCGAGGCGCCGGCTTCGAGCTGACCCTCAGGCTCCAGCGTGTCGATGCGCATCGCCAGCGTCACCACGGAGAAAGCCAGGGCCGCCACCAGGAACACCAGGATCGTCGGGCCGATCGCGCTCTGCGTGAAGGAGTGCACCGAGTTGAAGACGCCGGAGCGCGTCATGAACGTGCCCAGGATCGTCAGCAGGAACGTGGCCTGGATCAGCGTCACCGTCCAGCCCTTCAAGACACCCTTCCGCTCCATCAGGATCGCGGAGTGAAGCGCCGCGGTGGCGGTGAGCCACGGCAGGAACGATGCGTTCTCCACGGGATCCCACGCCCAGTAACCGCCCCAGCCCAGCACCTCGTATGCCCACCAGCCGCCGAGCACGATCGCGACGGTGAGGAAGCACCACGGCAACAACAGCCAGGTGCGCAGCGGCCGCAGGAAGTCGTGGCCGAGTCGCCCGGTCAGAAGCGCGGCGCAGGCCAGGCCGAACGGGATCGTCATGCCCACGTACCCGATGTAGAGAAACGGCGGGTGGATGACCATCAACAAGTGGTTCTGGAGCAGCGGGTTCGGGCCGGGTCCGTCGAGTGGTGGAACCGGCACCGTCAGGAACGGCTGCGCCGGACCCGACGTCAGGAAGCTGAAGAACGCCGCGCACGCGAGCCATACGCCGGTCGCGTACGGCATGTACTCGGCGTGCCTGTCGCGGTTGGTCCAGGTCGCGCCCAGGACGTAGAGGCCCATCACCAGCCCCCAGAACAGGATCGAGCCTTCCAGCGACGACCACAGGCTGACGACAGCCACCCAGGTCGGCACCTGGCGCGAGCCGACCTGCGCCACGTAGCCGACGCTGAAATCGCGCGCGATCAGCGCGTACACCATCAGCACGTTGGCGGCGATGATGGTCGCCGCATAGGCGTAAGCCAGGCGCCGCGTCCACCACCAGCCCGAAACCGAGCGGCGCGCGCCAGCGGCGAAGCCGACCAGCGAGCCCGCGGTTGCGGTGAACAACGACACCAGCAGCAGCGTCCGGCCGAGGGCGGAGATCATGGAGCTTTCTTCTGATCGTCGAGCCCCATGGTGGACTGGATCAGCCGCTTCATGTCGGTGTTCTTCGGGTCGTCGGGCGAGCGGTACTCGTTGCCATGCGACACCATCAGCCGCTGGCTCTCGAAGTGGCCGGCCTTGGTCATGGTGCCTTCGACGACCACGCCGATGCCCTCGCGGAACATTTGCGGCGGCACGCCGGCCGACTTGACGTGGACGCTCTCCTTGCCGTCGGCGACGTCGAACTCGATCGCGGCGACACCCGGCTTCTGCACCAAAGAACCCTTCGCAACCTGGCCCCCGAGACGGATCGTGGCCCCGATCGACTTGGTTCCGGCTTGCCGCAACTCGGTCGGGCCCCAGTAGTAGACGAGGTTCTCGCCGATCCCTCCCGCGGTGATCGCGAGAAACGCCACGCCGGCGACGACGAGCGCGCCGATGGCGAAGTACTTGGTCTTTGCGGGCGCTTTCGTCGTCATCGAGGGGCCTCTATTCAGGACGATCGCGGCGTTTCGCTTCCGAGCGGTAGCGCACGATCACGGACGCCGTGTACGACAGAAAAACCAACGCCGAGATCACGTACGCGGCAGTCACGAACTCCCACCCACCCGAGACGACGCCAGTCATCGGGCCGGCTCCGTGGCCAAGCTCGCCGCCGGCGACGCGCTCTTCAGCTCGGGCAACGGCGGAGCCATCTCGTGCTCCAGCCGCAAAGCCGCGATCCGCGTGCGCAGCATGATCAGGCCAATCATCAAGAACAGCACACCGAACGCGTTCGTGCGCAGCGGGATCAGGAACGGCGCCGACACGGTTTCCGGGCTCGATTGCATCTGGTGGAGCGAGTTCCACCAGCGCACCGAGAAGTAGACGATCGGGACGTCGACATACGCGATGATCGTCGCGACCGCGGACCAGGTCGCGCGCTTCACGGGATCGTCCACGAAGCGGCGCAGCGCCAGGATGCCAGCGAACGCGAAGAACATCACCGCCGTCGTCGTGAGCCGGGGATCCCAATCCCAGTAAACGCCCCACGTGGGCTTGGCCCAGAGCGGACCCTGCGTGCACATGAGCGCGGTGAGCACGATGCCCACCTCGATGGCGGCCTCGTGGCGCGAATCCCACTTGAAGTCGCCCTTCCAGAGGAAGAAGAGCGCGCAGAAGAAAGCGAACGTGAAGGCCAGGAGCGCGTTCCACGCGGTCGGCACGTGAACGTACATGATCCGGTACACGTCGCCCATGAAGCTCTCGGTGGGCGCCTTGAACAGGCCGATATAGGAGCCGATCAGGAGCAGAGCGCCGCCGAGAGCCAGGAAGCCGAAGGCCCGATTCGCGCCCTGCCGGGGGTCCGTTCGCTCCGTCACCAAGAGCTCCTCAGTCTTCCACCACGCGACCGAACAGAAGGCCGCATATCGACCAGTGTATCGCGTCGAAAGAGAGGAGGAGCAAGGCCCATGCCCGCAACTGGCCCATCGGGTCGCCGTGCATCAGCAGCGAGGTCGCTTTCACGGCCGCGATCAGGACGGGAACCACCAGCGGGAAGAGCAAGAGCGGTAGTAGCGTCTGTCGCGAGCGCGCCTGGTAAGTCATGGCGGCGTAGAGCGTTCCGGGCGCCGACAAACCAGCCGCGCCCAACGCGATCACGCCGAGAAGCGCACCCGGGCGAGGCAGCGGGGCATCGAACAGCACCACCATCAGCGGCACCAGCCCGGCTCCCAACAGGGTCAGTTGAACGAAGTTGGAGATCGCCTTTCCGTAGTAGAGAGCCGGGGGGTTCGCGGGCAGGAGCAGCAACCCTTCGAGGGCCCGGTGCTCCATTTCCGCCTGGAAGCTCTCCGAAAGCGTCAAGGTCGAGGACAACAGCAGGCCCAGCCACAGAAATCCCGGGGCATTGGCCCTGAGCAGCTCGTAGTTCGGACCTACGGAGAAGCTGAAGAGCAGGAGGGCCGAAGCGCCGAAAGAGAACACCGCCAGCAACTGGGCCCGCGAGCGCCACTGAAGCCGCAGTTCTTTCGATAGCGCCGCAAGAAGCGCGCTCATTTTGGTCCTTCCGGCAAATTTGCGGGGTCGAGACCGCCCCGAGCCGGCAGATCCCGCGCGGGGCCCGTCCATTGAAGGCGGCCCTCTTCCAGGACGATGCCATCGTCACACAAGGCCGCTCCGCGCTCGAGCAGGTGGGTCGCCATCAGGATCGTCGTCCCCCGGTCTTTCAGAAGCGAAAACAGCCGGTCGACCATGCGGAATCCCGGCGGATCCAGCTCGCCGTAGGGCTCGTCGAGAAGCACCAGGCTCGCGTTCTGGAGCAGCGTGCGCGCCAGCGACAGCCGCTTGCGCATCCCCGCCGAGAACGTCGAGACGGGATCGTCGGCGCGATCGGCGAGCGTGACCTCCGCGAGCAGCGGCAGGAGCGCGCCGCGCGTCGCGACGCGGCCGAGGAAGCGCGCGGCGACCTGCAGGTTCTCGAGGGCGCTGAGCGCGTCGTAGAGATACGAAGCGTGGCTCAGCAGGGCGACCTCGCGCCGCACGCGCTCTCTGTCCTCGATGGCGTCGACGCCCAGCACGCGCAGCGACCCACGGTCCGGCCGGATCGCCGTGGCCACGAGCCGCAGCAGCGTCGATTTTCCGGAGCCGTTCCGGCCCACGACCATGACGGCGCGCCCGCGCCCGAAGCTCACGCTCACGTCGGCGAGCGCCCAGCGCCGGCCGTAGCGCCGGCACAGCCCGTGGGTTTCCACCGCGGGTGTCGCGTCGAGAATCGGCGAGCTCATGCGCGCGCCAATGCTACACTCGCGGCTCTCGCGAGCTTCCGCGCGTGACGTCTTCTCCTCCTCCACCTCCGCCGCGCTCGTTTCCGCCGCCGCCGCCCTCGGCGCCTCGGCCGCGTGGGCGTTTCAGCGACCCGGGAGGTTCCTCGGGCGGTTCCGGGGATGCGCCCGCGCCCAAGGGACGGTCTCCCTTCTTCTGGATGACGATGGGCTGCATGGGCTGCCTGGTGCTGCCCGTGTGGCTCGCGATCGGCTTCGCCGGCGCCCTCGGCGGCGGGATCTTCTATTTCACACGCGCGCCCGTTCAGATCGTCGAGGCACAGCTTGCGGACCTGCGCGAGGGCAAGATCGACGCGGCGTACGGGCGGCTGTCGAACGGCTACCGCGCACAGCTCTCCAGGGACGCGTTCGCCGACATGGTCGAGAAGCACGTGGCGCTGCGCGACAACAAGAGCGCGTCTTTCTGGAACCGTTCGCGAGTCAACGACCAGATGGCGCTTGGCGGCACGCTGACCGCACGCTCGGGCGCGACCGAAACAGTCACCTTCGAGCTGGTCCGGGAGCAGGGCGAGTGGAAGATCGCGGCGATCCGGTTCGGCGACACACCGAGAGGAGAGAAGCTCTGAACGAGCCCGTCGAAGTCCGCCACGAGAAAGCCGCCCGGCGTCTCGTCGTCACCTGGGACGACAACCACGTCTCGATCTACCCCCTCGACTACCTGCGCAGTTGGTGTCCGTGCGCGGGCTGCCAGGGCCACGACCCGGTGGCGAAGTACCTGAACCTGACGGGCCAGGAGATGCAGCACATCGAAGCCGTCGGCAACTACGCGCTCGCGCCGACCTGGGCCGACGACCACAGCACCGGCATCTACAGCTTTCGTTTGCTGATGCATCTCTGCCCCTGTGAGGCGCACGGCGGCGAGAAACGGTAGGATCGAGGCTGATCATGATGACCAAGAAACTCCTTCTCCTTCTCGCTGCTATCGCAGTCGTCGCTTGCGGCGACTCGTCCACGAGCCCAAGCGGCGGAACGCTCGCCACTCAGGAGCTCACCGTCGGCACCGGCGCCGTGGCGGTCGCGGGCGACACCCTGACCGTCCACTACGTCCTGTCGGTGAGCGGCAACAAGGTCCAGTCGAGCTACGACGCCAACTCGCCGTTCACATTCCGACTCGGCACCGGCGCCGTGATTCAAGGTTGGGATCAGGGTGTGCCGGGGATGCGCGTGGGCGGCAAGCGCCGGCTCACGATTCCGCCGTCGCTCGGCTACGGCAGCACCGCTCAGTCTGGGATTCCCGCGAACTCGACGCTGGTCTTCGACATCGAGCTGATCCGGATCGCCGGGAAGTAGCTATCGCAACCGGAAGCGCGCCGCGTCGCGGGCGCGCGCCACCGCCGTCAGATAGGGCGGAGACTCGAGAAAACCACGCGTCGCGTCGGTCAGGGCCGAGATCATCTCGCCCGGCTCCCAGACGAGAGGCGCGCCCCAGGGCTCCTCGATCACGCGGCCCTGGGCGACCGCCGCCGAGGCTTGCGCTATGTGCAGCAGTTTCAGGTCGCGGCGCAGCGCCTCGAAGCGGCCTTGCCGCTCGGCCGCGAGGAACTTGAAGATCGGCGCGTAGAAGACGGCGTTGTGGTAGTACTCGGGAAGGTTCAAGAGGCCGTCCTTGCCCCACTGCCGCGCCCATTTCAGGAGCCGCAGGATCACCGGTTTCGCGAGACCCAGGCCCGGATAGCGCTGGCCCGGGAGTTGCGGCCGATCCTCCCGGAACCGGCCGTTCGGGTCCTGTAGCGAGAGCCAGTGGATCGAGAGAAACGACATCACGTCGATGCCGTGCTGTCGCAAGAGCGGCTCGTCGGCGAGCGTTGTGCCCTCGGCGAGCCTCAGATCCAGCAGGCTCGGCCCGCCCGAAACGGCGTCGATCCGCAACCGGTGCTCGCCGCCCGCATACTCGGTTTCGATCTCGATCTCGGGGTAGCCGCGTTCGGCGAGCGCGCTCAGCAGACCGGCCTCTTGGAGCTCGCGCCGCAGAGCCGTCGCATCGAACCGGGACAGGAACAGCCGCGGCACTTCGGCGGCCAGGATCTCGGCATGCTGGAGATCGACGAACGGCCGGCGCCGTTGCCGCTTCACGTCTTGGCGGGTTCGAGGTGCACCACCACGTCCAGGACCTCGGGCCAACTGTGCATGATCGCGACCTCGATCGCGTCGGCCACGTCGTGCGCGTCGTTCAGCGTCATCGAGCCGTCGACGTGGACGATCAGGTCGACGTAGGCAGCACCCGGTCCGCCGCGGGTGCGGACGTCGCGGCAGTCGTGGACGCCCGGCACCTTCAGCACGATCGCCGCGATCGTATCGGCGGGAATCACGGCGCGGTCGGTGAGCACGTTGAAGGAGCCGATCAGGATCCGCACCGCCAGCACCGAGATGAAGACCGCGATGCTCGCGGCCACCAGCCCGTCCATCCACGACAGGCCCGCGCGCGCGCCCGCGAACGACGCCACGACGCCCAGCGTCACGTAGATGTCGGAGCGCGTGTGCGCCGCATCGGCGATCAGGTAGTCGCTGCCGAGCCGGCGGCCCTCGCGCGTCTCGTACCACGAGACGAACAGGTTCATGCCCAGCGTCACGAACATCACGACCCAGTTGAGAATGCCGATCTCGGGCAGGCGCGTGGACCGAAGCCCGCCGAACGCGCTCTCGACCACGGTGTAGGCGAGCCCCAGCAGCATCAGGCCGATCAGCAGCGTCGCCGCCGTCTCGAACTTGCGGTGGCCGTAGGGGTGGCCCGCGTCCGGAGGCGCGTAGGCGTAGGCCAGGATGATCAGGCCGATCACGTTGTTGGAGCCGTCGAACAAGCTGTGATAGCCGTCGGCCACCATCGACAGGCTGCCCGAGCTCTTGCCGACCACGATCTTGGCGGCGCTCACCACCACGTTCAGCAGCAGCGTGATCCACAGCACTCGGCGCACGCCGGCCCTCGCCACGTCCCGAGTCGCGGTCAGCGATTGCGGCAAGCGTCCTCTGCCCGCGGCATAATACCCATTCTCCATGGACCCGCGCCAGATCGAAGCGCTGCTCGAAGCCGTGCGCGACGGGCGAACGACACCCAGCGAGGCGATCGAGCGTCTGAAGGCGCTCCCGTTCGAGGATCTCGGCTTCGCCAAGATCGATCACCATCGCGCGCTGCGCCGCGGTTTTCCGGAGGCGATCTTCGGCGCCGGCAAGACCTCTGCCCAGGTTGCGGCGATCGTGGACCGCATCGCCGCCCGCGAGCAGAACGTGATCGTCACGCGCACCAGCGCCGAGGTGGAGCGCCTGGTCGCGGTGGCGCATCCCGCCGCCCGATACCACGAGGCCGCGCGCTGCCTGACTCTGGCGGTTCGGCCGACGCCTCCTTTGCCGGGCCGCGTGGCGATCGTCTGCGCCGGTACCTCCGACATCCCCGTCGCCGAAGAAGCGGCGGTGACCGCCGAGTTCCTCGGCGCGAGCCTCGACCGCATCTTCGACGTCGGCGTCGCCGGCTTGCACCGCCTGCTCGACCGGGCGTCCACGCTGCGCGAGGCCGACGTTCTGATCGTGGCCGCGGGCATGGAAGGCGCCCTGCCATCGGTCGTGGGAGGGCTCGTCGATGCCCCCGTGATAGCGGTGCCGACGAGTGTCGGCTATGGCGCGTCGTTCGGCGGGTTGGCCGCGCTCCTGGCCATGCTGAACTCCTGCGCTTCGGGCGTGTCCGTGGTCAACATCGACAATGGCTTCGGCGCCGGCTACCTCGCCTGTCTGATGTTGAA
>CAZVOI010000950.1:0-1690 GCA_964628275.1 uncultured Acidobacteriota bacterium
GCTGATGGCGAGCGTGACCGTGATGATGATCGGCTTGGCGGTCGGGATGCCGGCCTGGAGCTACGTCGTGAAGAACGACAAGGAAGAGGAGCTGATCTTCCGCGGCAGCCAGATCGCGAACGCGATCCGCCGCTTTCAGGCGAAGAATGGCAACGCGCTGCCGGCCTCGCTGGATGTTCTGGTCAAGGGCAAGTTCCTGCGCAAGGCCTACAAGGACCCGATGGCCAAGGACGGCCAGTGGCGGCTGATCCGGCAGGGCGAGGCGCTGCCGGGGGGAGCGAATCCGCTCGGCGTTCCGGGCCGTCCCGGCAGCAGCCCGCCGCCTTCTCCCGCGCCCGGTTTCGGGCAGAGCCCGCGCCCCGGCGCGTCGCCTTCTCCCGCCACGTCGGCCTTTGGGAGCGGCACGTCGGTGGGCGCTTTCGCGGGCGTCGCGAGCCGCAGCACCGAAAAGGGCCTGCGGCTCGTCAACAACCGCGAGAAATACAACGAGTGGGCGTTCCTCGCGGGACAACAGCTCGTCATCGGCAACCGCGTCCTCGGGGCGCCGCCCCAGCAAGCGCAGCCAGGACGCGGCCCACAGCAACAGCGCCCCGGAACGACAACGCGGCCCTGACGGGGCGCCATCACATACACCGTTTTACAATGACTCGCACCCTTTGTTAACGCCCGCGAGGGGCGGCTCGCATAACCTGAGCCCAAAGGCACAAGACGACTGACCGGTCTTCGAGGAGGAGAGCATGCGCAGGTGGATTGTCGGATTTGCCGCAGTTGCTTTGTTCGTGGTTCTACCCGCGCCTCGAACACAGGCGCAGAACGCCCAGGTCGTCGGCAGCATAAAGGACCAGACAGGCGGAATGCTGCCGGGCGTGACGGTGACGGTTCGCAACGCCGAGACCGGCCTCGCCCGAACCGCGACCACGGACGGCGCCGGGAACTATCGCCTGGCGGCCCTGCCGCCAGGCCTCTACGTTCTCAGCGCGCAGCTCGCCGGTTTCAACACCGAGACGCGTCCTGACATCTTGCTGGTGATCGACCAGACAGCCACCATCTCGGTCCAACTGGCCGCCAAGAGCGTCACGGAGTCGGTCACGGTCACCGGCGAGTCGCCGATCGTCGACGTCACGACGTCGGCGGTCTCGACCAGCGTTTCCAACCAGCAGATCCAGGACCTGCCCGTGGCCTCGCGGCGCTGGATCGACCTGGTGCTGCTGACCCCCGGCACGTCGCAGGACAACATCCGCGGCTTCTTCTACCGCGGCAACGCCAACCTCGGCGGCGGCGCGCGCGAGTACTCGAACGGTGTCTCGGTGGACGGCGTCAACAACACCTGGGCCGAGATGGGTGAGCCGCGCCAGAACTTCGCGATGGACTCGATCCGCGAGTTCAAGGTCTCGACCTCGAACTACAAGGCCGAATACGGCCTGGCCACCGGCGGGTTCCTGAACGTCGTGACCAAGTCGGGCACCAACGACCTGCACGGGTCCGCGTTCATGTTCTTCCGCGACGACTCGCTGACGTCGATCGAGGCGTTCCAGGCCACCAAAGCGCCCTACCGCCGGTTCCAGTACGGCGGCTCCTTTGGCGGCCCGATCGTCAAGGACAAGACCCACTTCTTCGCCACCTACGAAGGAACCAAGGAGGACCAGTTCCTCACCGTCAACACGCGCGGCATCTGGCCGCAATACGACGG
>CAZVOI010000951.1:0-1641 GCA_964628275.1 uncultured Acidobacteriota bacterium
GGTCACGCACGTGCTGCTCGACAAGACCGGCACGCTCACCGAGGGACGGCCGGTGGTGGTGAACACACTCGTGACGCGCGAGACGAAGCGTGCGCCGAGCGAGATCCTCGGACTGGCCGCGGCCGTGGAGGCGCTCTCGGAGCACCCGCTGGCCGAGGCCGTCGTACGCCACGCGCGCGAGGCGGGGGCGGTGATTTCCGAAACGAGCGGCTTCCGCTCGTTTCCGGGCAGCGGCGCGGAGGCCAGCGTCGCGGGAGTCCTGGTGCGCGTGGGCGGCCGTGGCTTCGTCGAAGCGGCCGCTCGCTTTCCCGCGGATCTCCTGGAGCGGAACGAACCCGGGACGAGCGCCGTCTACGTGGCGCTCGAAGCGACCGTCGTCGCGATTCTCGAGCTGCGCGATCCGCTGCGCGAGGTCGCCCACGCGTCGGTCGCGTCGCTCCGCGCGATGGGGCTCGATGTCGCCCTGCTCACGGGCGACAACCAGACGACGGCTTCCGAGATCGCGCGCGCGCTCGGGATCGAGCGCTTCGTCGCCGGCGTTCGACCCGAGGGCAAGCTCGCCGAAGTGCGCCGGCTGCAGGCGGAAGGAAGAGTGGTGGCGATGGTCGGCGACGGCATCAACGACGCTCCTGCGCTGGCCCAGGCCGACGTCGGGATCGCGATGGGCGGGGGCGCCGACGTGGCGCTCGACGCGGGCGACATCGGCCTGCTGCGAAACGATCCTCGCGACGTGGCCATCGGCCTCGCGCTTTGCCGGCGCGCGATGGCCACGATGAAACAGAACCTGTTCTGGGCCTTCGCCTACAACGTCATCGCGATTCCGATCGCCGCCGGCGTGCTGTTTCCCGGGTTCGGACTGCAGTTGAGCCCGGTGGTGGCGAGCGCGGCGATGGCGCTGAGCTCGGTGAGCGTGGTGACCAACAGCCTGCGGCTCCGCGGCGCCAGGCTCGTATGAAGGGCGCCAAGCGCGCCGTCGGCGTCGATCCCGGAGCCAAGCAACGCAACTTGAAGCGGCTACGCCGCATCGAAGGCCAGGTCCGCGGGCTCCAGGGAATGGTCTCGGAAGGCCGATATTGCGCAGACATCCTCACCCAGGTCGCCTCGGTACACGAGGCGCTACGCGCGGTGGCGCGCGAGCTGATGCGGAACCACCTGAAGCACTGCGCCGCCCAAGCCATCAAGACCGGCCCAGTCGAAGCGGAAGCGATGTACGACGAGCTCGTCGACCTGATGCACAAGTACAGTCGCTAGGCCGGGCGGGCCGCTGCCTCGGCGGCAGGCTCGAACAGGCCGAGCTGCTGCGCCGGGCGCGCGCCTAGCTGCGCCGCAAGATCGTCGCTCATCTGGACAAAGCCGTGCTTGGCGCGCAGCTTGTCCATCAAGACGCGCAGCCTTCTCCGGTACGTGCCGCCGAGGTACGCGCTCCGCGCATAGGCGTGCTGGTACGCCGCAAGATAGCGCGGAAACTCTGCCGCGACGAAGCGCAGGTACTTCTCGCGAGTCGGGGAGCGCAGGAACAGCGGGTTGTAGGTGAACGCGCGCACACCGGCCTCGCGGACCCGCCGCATCAGCTCGTCCAGATCGGCTTCCCGGTCGGTGATGGCGGGCAGGACCGGCGCGATCGTGTGGCTCACCTCGATC
>CAZVOI010000952.1:0-1587 GCA_964628275.1 uncultured Acidobacteriota bacterium
CGTGTTAGGTAGGTTCGCAACGAGGCGTCCCACCGCCCCCACCCACCCCTCCAACTCCACCGCCGTCGGCGCGAGCTCGTACGGGTGATGGTGGCAAGCGCGGCTCAGGGCGGCCCAGACGTGGTGGGCTTCGCGGGCGAGGGGTTGGTCTTTCAGGTACTCGCTGAGGCAGAGGAGCTGGGCCTTGGTGCTGCACTCGCTCAAGGGGAGGCCGCGGGAGTGCCAGTAGGAGTCGAGGGAGGACTCGAGGGCTTGGCGGGCCAGGAGGGCGGCGGCGCGGGGCCAGAGGCCGCGGGTTTCGGGGGTGGCGCGGGCGAGGAGGTCCTTGGCTTGGGCCAGGAGTTCAGAGGGAATGTCACTCATGGTTGGCTCGCCGGGCAGGCGCGGTCGAAGGACAGGGCTTTGTCGAGGCCGGCGATGTTGATGGTTCCGCCTTGGAGCGCCTTCATCTGGTGGGACTGGATGAAGGCGCGCGGCTCGGGGATGAAGACGGCGGACTTCACGTAGGCGTCGACCTGCGCATGGTTCCTTCTACTGGACCTAGCCTGGCGCGGTGCCGCCGTACGCTCGCAGCGGTGGCTCGGCCCGCGACTCGTTGCCGTCCCGAGGCGCCCTATTGTCGGGAGGTACACTATGACCGTGCGCGTTTTCTCCGCTCGAGTGAAGGCAGGGGCGATCGTCCCCGAGGACGCCGTCTCACTGCCCGAAGGCTCGCGCGTGACCGTGATCGCCGAGGCTTCAGCCGGTAGCTTCGAGCTCGGCACCGCCGACGAGAACGAGCTGCTCGAATCGATCGCCGAGGCGGATCGCGGTGAGACCATCAGCGCCGCAGAACTGCTCCAGCGCCTGCAGCGTTGAACCGACTGGCTCTGCCAGTCGTCTTCACGAGACGAGCCGCACGCCAGGTCGACGACGTCGAACGCTGGTGGCAGATCAATAGACCCGCAGCAAAAGGAGCCGTAGCTATCGAACTCGAAGGAGCTCTCGCGCTCATCGGGGAACAGCCCGCCTGCGGCGTGCCGACGGATAGTCTTCGAATCCACGGGCTCCGGCGCGTACACCTCGCCCGCATCGACTACTTCCTCTACTATCGAGTCGCGCCACGAAAGCGCGTGGTTGAAGTGGTTGCGTTCTGGCACGCGAGTCGCGGCTCGGGACCTCTCCTTTGAGCGGTACGCCTCGTACGGTCTGAGCATCAGACAGGCGCAGTTGGAGGAATGACGATGCGACGCTACGCGAGCGTGATCGAGAACGCAGGGGCGAACTACTCCGCCTACGTGCAGGACCTCCCCGGTTGTGTCGCCACTGGCGCGACGCCCGAGGAAACCAAGGAGAACATGCGCGGTGCGATCGAGCTTCATCTCCGCGGCATGGCCGAGGATCACGTGCCGATTCCGGAGCCGTCGTCCCAGGTTTCGCTCGTCGAGGTCGGCTGACTGCGGAGTCCGCGAATGAAGACGCGATTGATCATCAACGTCAAGAAGCGCCGTGCTTCGAAGGCGCCGGAGTCTCGGACTGACCCCGAGAACACCGCTGTCAGCAACGATCCGCGCTTCAAGACGCTGATCGCGCGATCGCGGCGGCGCT
>CAZVOI010000953.1:0-2004 GCA_964628275.1 uncultured Acidobacteriota bacterium
TAAGTTCCAGGGCACCCATTCCCAAGGACATCCGTGACCGGCTGAAACTTCGGCCGGGCCAGAAGATGGCGGTGTTTCTGTTCGAGGACCGTATCGAGCTCATTCCCGTTCGTCCGCTCTCTCAGATGCGCGGGTTCCTGCGGGGGATCGACACCAACGTCCCTCGAGACTCGGATCGGGTGTGAACGAGGACTACGAGGGTATCGAAGGAGTGCGGTACTTCCCGAAGGTCAGGTGAGAGAGCCTGCCTTCCGGAAGGTCAGGTTGATTCTGTGTCCGCCCATCAGGGGGTGATGCCCCTCCTCGAGCGGCAGGACGCCGTGATAGCGAAGGCGGGCAGGGCCGCCCCAAACCACCACGTCGCCGTGCGAAAGGGGCAAGCGACGCGGACGGTCGGCCCGATCGAGGCCTCCGAACAGAAAGATCGCCGGAAGGCCGAGTGACACCGAGACGATCGGGGCCTCGAAGTCCTTCTCGTTCTTGTCCTGGTGCAGCGACAGCTTCCCCCCGGGCGCGTACCGGTTGATGAGACACGCGTCCGGCGCGAACCCGTCGAAACCCGCCCTGGCCGCAGCCCGGGCGGCGAGATCGGCGAACACGTCCGGCATGGGCGGCCAGCGGCGGCCGCTCTCCGGATCCTCGGCGTCGTAGCGGTAGCCGGTGCGATCGCTCACCCAGCCGGCAGCGCCGCAGTTGGTCATCGCGACCGACATCCGATGCCCGCCGGGTGTCGACATGTGGCGAAACGGCGCGAGCTCCACTACGCGTCGTAAAGCGGTGAGGAGCGGTCCTTCCAGGGGACGCGCAAACCCGGAAAGCCACATCGCGCCCGGCGCGATCGCTACTTCCCGGACCTCATCCGCGAACAGGTCCGGGGTCATTTCGCATCGTGAAAGATCACGCCGACGGTGTGACGCCGGCCGGACCTCACCGCGCTTACCCCGTGCCGCAGGTTGACTCGATAGGTCCTCCGCGTCCCCTGCACCGGGCGATGGCGCGCGGCGAAGACGACACCGTCGCCGCGACGGAACGGCACCACCGCGGCCCGGGACTGCATCCGCGGCCTCTGCTCCGTCAGCACAAGCTCGCCGCCGGTGAAGTCCTTGTCCGGTTCGGAGAGCAGAAACGCCGCCTGGAGAGGAAAGACATGCTCGCCGTACAGATCCTGGTGCAGCGCGTTGAAGTCGCCCGCTCCGTACCGCAGCAGGAGGGGCGTCGGCCGCGTCTGTCCGGCCTCGTGGCATCGCTCGAGGAACTCGGCGTGTTCCGTTGGGTAGCGCTCGTCGAGGCGCATGGATTCGTTCCACCGATTGGCGATCGGCGCGAGAGGTGGATACAGCGCCGCGCGCAGATTCGCGATGATGTCCGGGAGGGGGTACCGGAAGTACTTGTACTCGCCGCGGCCAAAGCCATGTCGCGCCATGACGACGCCGCTTCGGAAAGCGCTGTCGTCGTCGTAGAGGCCGGCAATCGCCCGGCATTCGTCGGCACTCAGAAAACGCTCGATCGTCGCCCAGCCGTGGCCATCGAGATGGGCCGCCACTTCCGTCCAATCGATCGCGGCGACGCGTTCGGCGATTCCCTTCTCCCGCACCGGCGTCGCCACCGCGAGAGAGCTCACACCGCGCCTTCGCTCTTCAGAAGCGTTCGTTTGCGCTCCACCCCCCAGCGGTAGCCGGAGAGCGCGCCGTCCTGCCTTACGACGCGGTGGCAGGGGATGGCGACGGCGAGCGGGTTCGCGGCGCAGGCTTGCGCGACCGCGCGTCCGGCGTTCGGAGCGCCAATCGAAGCCGCGATCTCCGAGTAGCTCGCGGTCGACCCCGCAGGAATCGCGCGCAGGGCCAGCCACACGCGCTCCTGGAACGCCGTCCCGCGTACGTCGAGCGGCAAGTTCAGCCCGAGAGCGGGTGCCTCGACGAAGCCGACGACCTTGGCCACGATCCGCTCGAACGCTTCGTCGCCGCCCAGGAGCGTGGCGCGGGGGAACCGGTCCGGGAGGTCCCG
>CAZVOI010000954.1:0-17918 GCA_964628275.1 uncultured Acidobacteriota bacterium
ACGCGCAGCGGGTTCGTCTCGGTGCGCCGCTGGCTGTCGGCTCCCAGCTTCCCGAGGTTGGCGCGCAGGGCAGCGCGCAGCACCTCGACGTACTGCGGCCGGCACGTCGCGTCGCCGACCGAGTTCACCACCAGCTCGTACTCGCGAAGCCCGCACGCCTCCAGGAAGCGCACCGCCATCTCGATGATCTCGACGTCGATGCTCGGGCTCGTCATCCCGAAGGCTTCCACGTCGAGCTGGTGGAACTGGCGGTAGCGGCCCTTTTGCGGCCGCTCGCGCCGGAACATCGGGCCGATCGCGTAGACCTTGAGCGCGGGGTCGACGTTGATCAGGTTGTGCTCGATCACGGCCCGCACGATGCCCGCGGTCGCTTCAGGCCGCAGCGTCAGCGAGCCGCCGCCCTGATCCTCGAAGGTGTACATCTCCTTCGAGACGATGTCGGTCTCGCTGCCGATGCCGCGCGCGAACAGCTCGGTCGGCTCGAAGATCGGCGTGCGGATCTCGCGGTAGCCGTACTTCTCGAAGAGATCGTGCGCGGCCTTTTCGACACGACGCCACGCGGGAACCTCGTCGGAAAGGATGTCGCGCGTGCCTTTGACGGCCTGGATGACGCTCACGGTGGCCCGATCAGTTTCGAGGGCCGGCGGCGTCTGCCGCCTCGGCCAGGTAGGTTTCTTTGTACTCGAAGTAGTTGTCGGCCGACGTGCGCAGCATCGCGCGCTCCGCGTCGCTGATCGGCCGGCGTAGCTTGCCCGGCACGCCCATCACCAGGCTCCCCGGCGGGACGATCATGCCTTCGGGGATCAGCGTTCCCGCCGCGACGATCGACTCGGCGCCGATTTGCGCGCCGTTCAAGACAGTCGCGCCCATGCCGATCAGGCAGTGGGACTCGATCCGACAGCCGTGCAGCGTGACCGAGTGGCCGACCGTGATGTGGTCGGCGAGCACGGTCGGCTGGGTCTCCTTGAAGACGTGCACGACGCAGTTGTCCTGGATGTTGGTGTAAGCGCCGATCGTGATCGAGTGCACGTCGCCGCGCACGACGGCGTTCATCCAAACGCTCGCGTGGTCGCCCAGATCCACTTTGCCGATGACCTGGGCCGAAACGTCGACGAACACGCGCTCGCCCAGTTTCGGCCAGATCCCCTGATACGGTCGAATCACGCTCGCTCCACGAAAGCGGTGAGTTTAGCAGAGCTCGAAAAGTCGCGCCAAATGGGGCGTTTGACGCGCGGCGGCCGGACCGACTACCGTGTTCCGTGGCCTTCCGCGCCCTTTGCCTCGCTCTCCTCGTTACGATCGCTGCGCTCGCGGCGGCGCCGGCGGCCGCCTGCGACTCGACGGGATGCCTGCTGGTCACGCGCGGTCAGAACGGGGTGTTGCGCAAGGGCGGCTTCTCGCTGGACCTGTCGTTTCGCTGGCTGGACGCGTCGCGCCGGCTACAGGGCAGTGATCCGACCGACGTCGTCACGCGACCGCGCGTCGACCTGGACCAGCAACAGCTGGTGCCCGGCTTTCACAACGACTTGAGCGGCCGCGACAGCGGGCTGCAGCTCGACTTCGGCTACGGCGTCCTCAGACGCACGACCGTCTACACTTCGTTGCCGCTCTTCACGAACCAGTCGCACGACATCGGCCACGGCGGCGTCGTGACGCCGTACGACATCTGGGGTATCGGCGACGTGGTGATCGGCGCACGCCAGTCGCTCGGCCAGTTCCTCGGCGGCACGCTGCTGGGCGGGCTCGCGGGGAAGCTGCCGACGGGCGGCAGCTCGCTGATCGACCCTTACGACCTGAAGCCGCTGGACCCATCGCTGCAGCCGGGCTCGGGATCCTGGGACGTCCTCTTCTCCAGCTCGTACTCGCGGCGATTCGCGGGTCCACGCCTCGACACGGCGCTGTCGTTCTCGTTCCAGGCCAACACGGCCAACGACCAGGAATACCAGTTCGGCAACGAGGCGATCGCGACGCTGGCGCTGTCGCGCGCGCTGGGTTCGTTCACGCTGACCGCCCAGGCCAAGTACATCAACGAGGCGCGTGACGACTACCGCGGCCAGTCCGTGAGCTCGACCGGGGCTGTCTTCGTGTACGCCGCGGGCGGGCTGCGCTTCACCACCGGCCGCAGCGCCGTCTACGGGTTGGTCCAGGCGCCGGTCTACACCCACGTCAACGAGACGCAACTCGCGCCCCGCTGGGGAATCCTGATCGGCGCGTCGCGGAGCTTCTAGCCGCGCGTCAGTAGTGGACCAGAACGTAGCCCTTGAGCGCTGGATTTGCCGGTTCGCGCTCGTCCCGATAGAAGCAGGGCACGCCCGACGGTTGCAGCAGGGCCTTCCGAGACTCGCCCGGCGCCAGGAGCCCCACGCCGACGGTTGCACAGCGCGAGTCACCGCTGGCGGTCAGGTCGTTGCGGATCTCGTGTGGGCGGGTGTCGTTGTTCACGAATGTGGCCACGTCTCGAGCGTAGATGTGCAGCTCGCGCGGACCCGCGCCGGCGCTGGTGATCGTGACCACCGGCGGCACCTCGGGGAACTGCGTCGTGACTTGAACCGGGCCGGCGCTCACACCGCCGCAGCCGGCCGCAGATAGACCCAACGCCACCAAGAACCGCCGCGGAGACGTGCTAGCCTTCGTTGTCCGTCTCTCCCTCTAATGATCGGAAAGAGGCTCGGGCGCTACGAGGTCCTCGCCCGCCTGGGTGCCGGCGGGATGGGCGAAGTCTACCGCGCCAGGGACCTCGACCTCGGCCGCAGCGTCGCGCTCAAGATGCTGCCGCAGGCCGTCCAGGCCGACCCCGAGCGCCTGCACCGCTTCGAGCATGAAGCCCGCGCGGCGAGCGCCCTGAATCACCCAAACATCGTCACCATCTACGAGATCGGCTACGCGGACGCGGTGCCCTTCATCGCGATGGAGTTGGTCGAGGGCAGCACGCTGCGCGCGCTCCTGGGCCGGCGCCCGTTCCTCACCAAGCGGGTGCTCGCCCTCGCGGCGCAAGCGACCGAAGGCCTCGCCAAGGCCCACGAGGCCGGGATCGTCCACCGCGACCTGAAGCCCGAAAACATCATGGTGACCCGGGACGGGTTCGTGAAGATCCTGGACTTCGGTCTCGCCAAGCTCCAGGACTCGGGCGCCTTCAACTCCGAGGCTGTCACCGCGTCACCGGCAACCCGACCTGGCGTGGTGATGGGAACCGTCGGGTACATGTCGCCGGAGCAGGCGCGCGGCAAGCCGCTGGATTTCCGCTCCGACCAGTTCAGTTGCGGCGCGATCCTGTACGAGATGGCTACCGGGAAGCGAGCCTTCGATCGCGAGACCCCGTTCCAGACGCTGGCCGCGATCATCGACTCGGAGCCCGAGCCGATCCAAAGCATCAACCCGGACGTGCCACCGCCGTTCCGCTGGATCGTCGAGCGCTGCCTGAAGAAGATCCCGGAAGAGCGCTACGCCTCGACGCTCGACCTGGCGCGCGAGCTACGCAACGTCCACGACCGGCTCGATGAGGTCTCATCTGGCCCACGGACGATGCCGCCCTTCGCTTTCAGAAGCCGGGCCTGGCGGCGTTCGGCGAGCCTGGCGGCGGCGCTCGCGGTCGCAGTGGCGCTGGGCAGCGCCGGATGGTTGTGGCGCGCGGCGGCGCCCCTCCCACTGACGAGCGCCCGCGTGCCTCGCGAGAAGCAGATTGCTGTGCTCGGCTTCACCAATTCCAGCGGTGCCGAGCCGGATCGGGTCTTCTGCGACGGGCTCGTCGAAACGCTAATCAGCAAGCTGACGCTGCTCGAACAGTTCCAAGGCTCGCTCTGGCTTGTGCCCGCGAGCGAGATCCGCTCCTCCGGCGCCACCAGCGTCCAGGACGCGCGCAAGGCGTTCGGAGTGACCCTGGCCATCACGGGCAGCGCGCACAGGACCGGCGATCGCGTGCGCATGATCGCCAACCTCGTCGACGCCGCCTCGCTGCGCCAGCTGCGTTCCGTCACGATCGATCGCCCGCTCGGCGATCTGCTCACGCTCCAGGACGGCATCGCGTCTGCCATAGCCGAGATGCTGGAGCTGGAACTTCAACCGGAAGCTCGACGCCTGCTCTCGGCCGGCGGCACCACCATCCCCGGCGCCTACGATCACTACGTGCGCGGGCGCGGCTACCTGCAGCGTTACGAGAAGCCCGAGAGCCTCGACCTGGCCGCGGCTTCCTTCCAGCGAGCGCTCGAGCAGGATCCGAGCTACACGCTCGCCTACGCCGGCCTCGGCGAAACGTATTGGCGCCGCTACAACCTCACGAGGAGTCAGGAGTGGATCGACCTGGCGCGGCGGAGCTGCAAACGCGCCGCGGAACTGAACGACCTGCTCGCGCCCGTGCACGTCACACTTGGGATGATCAACCAAGGCACCGGCCGGTACGAGGACGCCGTCGCCGCGTTCGAGGTCGCGCTCAAGCTGGACCCGGTCAGCGTAGACGCCTACCGCGGGCTGGCGTCGACCTACGAGTCGCTCGGCCGCCTCGACCAGGCCGAGACCACCTACCGCAAGGCCATCGAGCTCAAACCCAGCCTCTGGTCCAACCACAGCTACCTCGGAGTGTTCTACTATCGGCACGCGCGCTACAGCGAGGCCGTGTCCGAGTTCCGCCGTGTGATCGAGCTGACGCCCGACAACGTCCGTGGCTACAACAACCTGAGCGGGGCGTACCAGAAACTGGGACGTCTGGAAGACGCGATCGCGGCGCTTCAGAAATCCCTGACTCTCAAGCCAACGGCGAACGCCTACTCGAACCTCGGCACGACCTACTTCTTTCAGGGCCGTTACGCCGAGGCCGTTCCCCTGATGGAGAAGGCGCTCGCTCTTGGCGTGAGTCAACAGCTCGTGTGGGGCAATCTCGGAGATGCCTACCGATGGACGCGGGGAAATGAGGACAAGGCGCCTGAGGCCTATCGTCGCGCCATCGCTCTCGCCGAACAGGAACTGAAGGTGAATCCGAAGGATGCGCAGATTCGTGCGGCCTACGCGACCTACTGGGCCAAGCTGGGCAATCCCGCGAAGGCTCTGGACGAGGCGGCTCGGGCGCGTCAGACCGCGCCGTCCCACGTCAGCGTCCTCTTCCGTTGTTCTCTGGCGTATGAGCTGACCGGAAAGCGCGAGCAGGCGCTTGAAGCGCTCGGCGCCGCCCTCCGGGGAGGATACTCGATCGACGAGGTGCGGCGGGACCCCGACTTGGAGGCCCTGCGCCAAGACCGCCGGTACCTGGCCCTTCTCGCCAGCGTCGGTACCGGTGCCAAACCCAGTCGTTAATCACGGGCCACACGCTGGCGACAAACGCTTGAGGAGGAGACATGGCAAAGTACACGATCACGATCACGTTCGACAGTGGGGACTTCAAGTACTCGTGCAAGAAGGAAGGCGACAAGGACCCACAGAAAGGGAGAAAGCACAAGGTCCCCGTCGGGGAAAACGACGTGGTGTGGACGAGCAAGAGTGCCTGGGCGATCCAGTTCGACGGCTCGACGCCCCTGCCGCTGTTTGAGTACCGCGCGGCCGCGAGCGAGGACGGGACAGTGACTGCCGGCGCCAAGATCCACAAAGACGTACGCGGCCGATTCAAGTATTGGGTGGCCATAAGCAAAGACGACCAGCTTTACTTGGACGACCCGGAAATGATCGTCGAGCCCTAACGGCTGCTTTGCCCGGCGTCGGCCGCGGCTGGTTGACGCCTCACAACTCGGGCTTCGTTGACCGGCTGGCGAGGCGTCCCTTAGGCTGGGTGTGCTCGGCTGGTCGAGCGCTCTCTATTTGAGGCTATACCGTGGCTGAAACACTGGTGTCCCCCACACCCGCCGCAGCCGGAACCGGCTCGGCGTCGTCTCCGACCAGCGCCGTCATCAGCGCGATCCGGCGGGTGCCGCCGCCGGTGAACGAGCCGGTCAAGAGCTACGCCCCCGGCTCGGCCGAGAGGGTCGAGCTGAAGGCAATGCTCGGCAAGATGGCCGGCGAGCGGGTCGACATTCCGATCATCGTGGGCGGAAAGGAGATTCGCACCGGCGACACGGTCCAGATCACGATGCCGCACGACCATCGCCACGTGATGGGGGTCTGGCACAAGGCGCGGCGCGCGGACGTCGAGCAGGCGATCGCGGTGGCGAAGGAAGCGCGCCGCGAGTGGTCGAGTTGGCCCTGGGAAGACCGCGCGGCGGTGCTGTTGAAGGCGGCCGAGCTGCTGACGACGTCGTGGCGCGCGACGCTGAACGCCGCCACGATGCTGAACCAGTCGAAGACCGTGTTCCAGTCCGAGATCGACGCGGCCTGCGAGCTGATCGACTTCTGGCGCTTCAACGTCCACTTCGCGCAGGAGCTGCTCTCCGAGCAGCCGCTCGCCGATCACACGATGTGGAACCAGATCGACTATCGCGCGCTGGAGGGCTTCATCTACGCGGTATCGCCCTTCAACTTCACCTCGATCGGCGGCAACCTGTCGACCGCGCCGGCGCTGATGGGCAACGCGGTTCTTTGGAAGCCGGCCTCGACGGCGGTGCTGTCGGGTTACACGATCATGAAGATCCTCGAGGCGGCCGGCATGCCGCCCGGGGTGATCAACTTCGTTCCCGGAAACGCCGGCGACATCACGACGGCGGTGCTGGCGAGCCCGGACTTCGCCGGGATCCACTTCACTGGCGGCACCGACGTCTTCAACTCGATGTGGAAGGCGGTCGGCGAGAACGTCAGCCGCTATCGCAGCTACCCGCGCCTGGTCGGCGAGACCGGCGGCAAGGACTTCCTGATCGCCCACGCCTCCGCCGATCCCCAAGCGCTGGCGGTGGCGATCGCGCGCGGCGGCTACGAGTACCAGGGCCAGAAGTGCTCGGCGCTGTCGCGCGTCTACGTGCCGCAGTCGATGTGGGGCGACGTGCGCGACCGCGTGCTGGCGATGCTGAAGGACATGAAGGTCGGCGACCCGTGCGATTTCCGCAACTTCATGGGCGCGGTGATCGACAGGAATTCGTTCGAGAAGATCTCGGGCTACCTCGACGACGCGCGACGCAACGCGCGCATCCTGACCGGCGGCGGCGCCAACGCCGAGAAGGGCTATTTCATCGAGCCCACGCTGATCGAAACCAGCGATCCCGGATATCGCTCGATGTGCGAGGAGATCTTCGGACCCGTGGTGACGGCTTACGCCTACCCCGACGACCGCTGGACGGACGCGCTCGCGCTCGTCGACCAGACTTCGCCGTACGCGCTGACGGGCGCCGTGTTCGCCCAGGATCGGCGCGCGGTCCGCGAGGCAATGGCCGCGCTCCGGAACGCCGCCGGCAACTTCTACGTCAACGACAAGCCCACCGGCGCGGTCGTCGGCCAGCAGCCCTTCGGCGGCGCGCGCGCCTCGGGCACCAACGACAAGGCCGGCTCGAAGCTGAACCTGGTGCGCTGGACCAGCGCCCGCTCGATCAAGGAGAACCTGGCGCCGCCCCGCGACTACCGCTATCCGTTCATGGCCGAGGAATAGCCGCCGGGCTGCCGTCGATCGCTTTCCGAATCGCGGCCAGTGGCGCGGCTTCGTCGAAGCTGACGGTGTCGCCGTCGCGCGCCACGCCCAGGCGCTTCCACAGCGTCGCCAAGTCGACCTCATGCGCCTTCCAGCCCATCGTCGCATACAGGTACTGAAGCGCCCGCGTTCCGGTCGCGGTGTCGCCCACGCGCAGCACGCGCTCCAGCGGCCAGTTGTCGGCGATCGTGCCCTCGTCGCGGATCCCGCGCAGCGCGTCCTCGAGACCCTTCTTGTTGTTCGTCTGCTCGCGGATCGCGACGTCGGCCAGCATCATGAAGAGCGCGCCGCCCCAATAGGTGCTGGCCCAACCCGATCCGTCGAGACCGCGCGCGGCGGCCGCGTCTCGCCCCTTGGGCATCCCGTTCATCAGTTCGCGCCACAGCATTTCGGGCGTCTGCCGCAGCGCCCGCGTGCGCGCCACGGGCTCGGCATAGGTCGCCATGCCTTCCTCGAACCAGTGATGCGTGCGTGGCACGTTGGGGAGCAGCAGGTGCATCATCTCGTGGGTCAGCGTCCAGTCCTTGTCCAGCTCCGACTGCGGACACTCGCGGCTCACCGAGACCATCACCGACGCGCCGCCGTCGCCCATGCTCGAACCGAAGCCGACGCCGCGCCGACCGCCGATCAGCACGATCAGCAGCGCGCGCGGCACCGGGTAGCGGCCCAGGTAGCCCGACACGTTCGCCGCCGCCGCGTCGACCCACGACTCGATCGCCTGCTTGGAAACCTTGCGCTCACCCGGCGTGATTGCGACGTCGACAATGCCCTTCACGCTCTCGACGCGCGCCGTTTCGAACGGGCCGAAGCCCGCGTACGGGCCGTCCATCAGGTCCGCGGTCAAGCCCTCCCAGGCATTCGGGTCCTTGGGCTCTGGAAACGCGCCGTTCACGAAGCGGATCTCGGGAGGCGTCTTCACCTCGAGCCGATAACGCGATCCCGGGCGGGGAGAGGTAGGGCTCAGCAGCCAGACGCCGGGCGGCGAGAGCAGCACGCCATCCTGCTCGAGGGCGCGGTTGCGGCTGCGCTTCGAGCGCGCGGCCTCGGCCAGCGCGAATCGATAGCCGAGCTGACAGCCGTTCGCTTCGCAGGTGCCGTCGGGCAGGCAGTCGCCGTCCATCGCAAGTGGCCTTCCCTCCGCGCCCATCAGCAGGTCCCTCACGAACGGGCCGTAGCCCTTCTGGACGCAGACCGAACCTTCGCGGCCCGGGACGATCATTGCTTCGATCCGGAGCTCCGCCGCGCCAGCGCCGGCTTCGACTTTGTAGCGATGCGGCGCGGAGACGAGGGCCGCCAGCAGCAGCGCGGCGATCATCAGACCTTCGACTGTCGCTGCAACTCGGCTTCGAGCCGCTCCAGGAAATAGCCGACGTCGGTGACGAGACCGATCGCCTGCAGCGTGCCTCGGTTGCCGAGCTTCACCGGCACCGACTCGGTCATGTCGACGCAGACCGTGCGCACCCGCGCGGGAAGCAGGTTGCCGACCGCGATCGAGTGGAGCGCCGAGGCCAGCATCAGGCACACACCGGCGCCCCGGAGCGCTGTGGCATACGCCTGTTGCGCCTCGACGACGTCGGTGATCACGTCGCGCAGCGGCCCGTCGTCGCGGATCGAGCCGGCCAGCACGAACGTCACGCCCTTGCGAACGGCTTCGTACATGACGCCCGAGGTTACCAGGCCGCTCTCGACCGCCTGGCGCACGCCGCCCTTGCGGTTGACGGCGTTGATCGCGAAGAGATGATTGCGGCTGCCGCCCTCGACGGCGCGGCCGCTCATCTGGCACACGCCCAGGCTGGTGCCGACGATCGATTTCTCGACGTCGTGGGTCGCGAACGCGTTGCCGGTGAGCAGCACGTCGACCCAGCCGTCGTGTACCAGTCGCGCCAGCGCCACGTCGCCGCCCGAATGGACGACAGCCGGACCGGCCACCACTACGATCCTCTCGCCGGCGGCGCGCGTCTTGATCATCTCGCGCGCGGTGCCCGCGATGCCGATGCCCTTGTTGATCTCGGCCGAGATGTCGTTCGACATGAAACCGAACACCGAATAGTCACGGCTGCGCTCGGGCGGCTTGACGCGGATCCCTGGACCGCGCAGCGTCACGCTCTCTGCCGACTTCACGCGGCCCTGTTTCACGCAGACGGGCGCGCCGTTTCGGATCACGAGCGCGCAGTCCATCTTCTGATCGCCCGCCGCGATCCACTTGCCCGCGATCCGCACGAACGTGTCGTAGTTGGTAGTCGAGTAGAAGTCGTCCGGCAGGATCCCGTCGGCTTCCGCGGGAGCAAACCGCGCGTCGCCGACGCTGGTCGAGGCCCCGATGTAGGCGAGCCCCTCGAGGATGCGATCGAGCATCTCCGGGTCGGCGGCGCTGACCAGCAGCGTCGCCTTGGAAGCGAGCTGGTTGGTCTTGCCGACCTTGAACTCCACGACCTCGAACTCGCCGCCGTCTTCGACGATGCGGTTGAAGGCGCGCCGCAGCATGTCCGAATCGATCAGGTGGCCTTCCATCACGACGGTCTCGTGGACCACGGCGAACCTCTCAGAGCCGCGGCAGCGTGAGCGTCTGCTGCGCCTGGTATTTGCCCTTCTTGTCGGCGTAGCTCGTCTCGCAGATCTCGTCGCTCTCGAAGAACAGCACCTGCGCGATGCCCTCGTTGGCGTAGATCTTGGCCGGCAGCGGCGTCGTGTTCGAGACCTCGAGCGTGACGATGCCTTCCCACTCGGGCTCGAACGGCGTCACGTTCACGATCACGCCGCAGCGCGCGTAGGTCGACTTCCCCACGCAAACCGTGATCACGCTCCTCGGGATTCGGAAGTACTCGATGGTGCGCGCCAGCGCGAACGAGTTGGGCGGGATGATGCAAACGTCGCCCTTGAAGTCTACGAACGACTTCGGGTCGAAGTTCTTGGGGTCGACGATCGAGGAGTTGATGTTGGTGAAGATCTTGAACTCGTCGGCGATCCGGATGTCGTAGCCGTACGACGAGACGCCGTAGGAGATGACGCCCTCGCGCACCTGCTTCTCCTCGAAGGGCTCGATCATCCGGTGCTCCTTGGCCATGCGCCTGATCCAGCGATCCGACTTCACCGACATGCTCGGGCCTCCCCCTGGCGTGACGAGGTGCAAGGATTCCATGCCGCGGCGGGCGTGGCAAGCGCTAGCATCGTCTGAACGTGGCGCGCGGGTTCGAGAGCAAGAACGTCGAGTGGCAGCAGCAGCAGGCCGAGGAGCGTCGTCGCGGCTCCGGGCCGGGGCAGGTCTCCGCGGCGGAACGCGCTCGGATCGAACGCCGCCGGTCGCTGGAGATGGCGCTCGCGAAGACGCGGGCCGACTTGCGCGCGGCCGCGCGGCCGGCCCACCGCGAGCTGCTCGAGCGGACGCTCGCCGCCCTCGAGAAGGAGCTGCGGGAGCTGCCCGAGGTTCCCTGAGGCGGCCGCGTCAGGCCTGCGCGGGCCGCAGCAGCAAGCCCGGCAACGCCTCGCCTTCGACCGACCACGGCAGCGGCTTCGCCGGCGCTCCGGCGCGCGGCAGCACGCGGCGAAACGAGGCCAGCGTGCCGCGCCAGTCCTTGAGCAGCGCCGCCGCCAACGGGCTGGCGGTCGCGGCCAGGTGCCGCTCCAGCGCTTCGTAGAGCCAGGGCTGCTCCTCGAACGGAACGTGGTCCTCGACGCGCACCATGTCGGCGTTGACACGCGCCGCCAGCAAGCGCTCCGCGTCCAGCACGTACGCCAACCCGCCCGACATGCCGGCTCCGAAGTTGCGTCCGGTCTCGCCCAGGATCACGACCGAGCCCGCCGTCATGTACTCGCAGCCGTGATCGCCGACGCCCTCGGCCACGGCGAGCGCGCCGCTGTTGCGAACCGCGAAACGTTCGCCCACGCGTCCCGCCACGAACAGCCGCCCGCTGGTCGCGCCGTAGAGCAGCGTGTTGCCCGCGATCACCTCGAACGAACGGCGCGCGGATCGGTTCGGACGAATCACGATCTCTCCGCCCGAGAGGCCTTTGCCCACGTAGTCGTTGGCCTCGCCCTCGAGCGCCAGCCGCATCCCGGCGACCGCGAACGCGCCGAAGCTCTGACCGGCGGCGCCGCGGAACGACAGCCGCAGCGTGTCGGGCGCCAGCGCGTGGCCATGCAGCCGCCGCGTCAGCTCGCCCGCGAGGCGCGCGCCCACGCTGCGATCGGCGTTGGTGATCGGCAACGACATCTCGAGCGGAAGCACGTGTCCGCCCTGGAAACGCAGCCGCTGCAAGACGGCCTCGTCCAGCCGCGCTCCCGTGATTTCGGGCTCGTTGCGCTCGCCCGCGTGGCGCTGGGGGCCGGCATGCGCGGACGGCGCCAACAGCCCGGCCACCGAGACGCGCGCCGCGCGCGACCCCGCGGAGCGCGGGCGGGCCTCCAGCAGATCGAGGCGGCCCACCGCCTGGTCCAACGAGCGCAGGCCGAGCGCTGCCAGCGCCTCGCGCGCCTCCTCGGCGACGGCCGTGAAGAAGCGCTCGACCTGCTCCGGCGTGCCCGTGTAGCGGCGCCGCAAGTCCTCGCGCTGCGTCGCGATCCCGGCCGGGCAGGTGTTCAAGTGGCACTGGCGCGCCATCACGCATCCCGCCGCGACCAGCACGGTCGTGCCGAAGCCGAAATCGTCCGCGCCCAGCGCTGCGGAGACGACCACGTCGCGACCGGTCTTCAGGCCGCCCTCGACTTGCAGCCGGACGCGGCCGCGCAAGCCCTGCTCGACCAACGTGCGCTGCACTTCGGCCAGGCCCAGTTCCCAGGGCGTGCCGGCGTTCTTGATCGACGACAGCGGCGAGGCGCCGGTGCCGCCGTCGTGGCCGCCGATCGCGATCGCATCGGCGCCAGCTTTCACGACGCCTGCCGCAATCGTGCCGATGCCAGCTCCGGAAACCAGCTTGACGCTCACCCGCGCCTGCGGGTTCACGCGTTTCAGGTCGTAGATCAGCTGCGCCAGGTCTTCGATGCTGTAGATGTCGTGGTGCGGCGGCGGCGAGATCAGCGTCACCCCGACCGGTGAGTGCCGTACCCGGGCGATGTGGGCGGCGACCTTGCCGCCCGGAAGCTGGCCGCCCTCGCCCGGCTTGCTGCCTTGCGCGATCTTGATCTGCAGTTCCTCGGCCGCCACCAGGTACTCGGTGGTCACGCCGAAGCGCGCCGAGGCCACCTGCTTGACGCTGTGGTTCGCGCGGTCTCCGCTCGCCAGCGTGCGCCAGAAGTTCTCGGGCGGCTCGCCGCCTTCGCCGCTGTTGCTGCGCCCGCCCAGCCGGTTCATCGCGATCGCCAGCGTCTGATGCGCCTCGGGAGACAGAGCTCCCAGCGACATCGCGGCGGTCGAAAACCGCCGGAACAGGGACTCTTTCGGTTCGACCTGATCGAGCGCGACCGGCGCGGCCGGCACCAGGCGGAACAAGTCGCGCAGCGCGATCGCGGGACGCGAGGCCACGATTTCCTCGTAGCGCTTGAAGTCGAGCCGCTCGCCGGAGCGGATCGCCGCGTGCAGCGCCTTCACCACGGGCGGCTCGAAAGCGTGCGCCTCGCCGTTCCGCCGATAGCGGTGCAGCCCGCCCTCGTCCAGCTCGTCGCTGGCCTCCCCAAAGGCCGAAGCGTGGCGCTCCAGAACGTCGGCGGCCAGGTGCTGCAACGAGGCGCCGCCGAGCGACGACGCGGCGCCCGTGAAGTGCCGGTCGACGAGGTCCCGGTCGAGACCCACGATTTCGAAGAGCTGCGCGCCGTGATACGAACGAAGCGTGGCAATGCCCATCTTCGACATGATCTTCAGCAGGCCCTTCTCGAGCGCCGAGACGTAGCGATCCGCCGCGTGCGCGCGGTCGGCGACGCTGGCGCCCGCGCGCTCCTGCTCGCGCGCAATCGCGTCGAAAGCCGCGTACGGATGCACCGCCTCCGCGCCGAACGCCAGCAGCGCGGCGACCTGGTGATCGTCGCGAGCATCGCCGGCTTCGGCCACCAGGCTGGCGCGCAGCCGCAGCCCGCCGTTCAACAGATGTTGATGGACCGCCGAGACCACCAACAGCGACGGCAGCGCGGCGTGTGCGGCGTCGATGCCGCGATCGCCGAGCACCAGGACCCCAAAGCCGGCGCTGGCCGCCTGCTCGGCTTCGACGAGCAGCCGCTCGAGCGCCGCGCTGAAGGCCGCGGCGCCGCCCGCAGCGTCGAAGAGCAGGCTCAATCGGCGCGCTCGTGGCGCCGTCTCGGATGCGAGCAGCGCGCGAACGTGGCCGGCACGCAAGACCGGGCTCGCGATGTCGATCTGGGCCGGCGCGGTGTTGCGCGCGACGAACAGCTCCGGGCGCGGGCCGAGCGATTGGCGGAGCGACATCACGACTCGCTCGCGCAACGGATCGATCGGCGGGTTGGTGACCTGGGCGAAACGCTGCTTGAAGTACGACGAGAGCAGCCGCGCCTTCTCCGACAGCACAGCGAGCGGCGTGTCGTCCCCCATCGACCCGACCGGCTCCGCGCCTTCCCTGTGCATCGGCCCGAGCACGAACTGCAGCTCCTCGCGCGTGACGCCGAGCGCCTTCAGGACCCGCGCATCCAGCCGCGGCTCGACTGGCTCGATGGCGGCCGCCAGCAGTGTGCGGACCGGGGCGAAGTCGCGCGCATGTCGAGCCGCGAGCTCGCTTTCGAGCTGATCGCGATCCACCAGCCGGCCCGCCTCCAGATCCACCGCGAGCAATCCGCCCGGACCGAGCCGGCCGCGGAACAGCACGCGCTCGTCCTCCACGTCGAGCACGCCCGCCTCGGAGGCCAGCAGCACCAGCCCGTCGCTGGTGATCGCGTAGCGCGCCGGCCGCAGGCCGTTGCGATCGAGCGCGGCTCCCACCACGCGCCCGTCGCTGAAGACCGCCAGCGCGGGACCATCCCACGCCTCGACGGTCCGCGCGCTGGCTTCGTAGAAGGATCGCACCAGGCTCGGCCGCTCGGCGTCGTTCTCGGAGGCCGGCGGCAGCAGCATCGCCACCGCCTCCAGCAGCGGGCGTCCGCTGGCGGTGACCAGCCGGATCGCTTCGTCGAGGCTCGCGGAATCGCTGGCCGCCGTAGCGAGCAGCGGCTCCAGCCCTCGCTGCGAGAGCCCGAGCCGCTCCGGGGACACAGCGCGTCCGCGCGCGCGCATCCAGCTCCGGTTTCCGTCGATGGTGTTGATCTCGCCGTTGTGCGCCAGTTGCCGGAATGGCTGGGTCATCGCCCAGGACGGGTGGGTATTGGTGCTGAAGCGGTTGTGGAAGACGGCGAACGCGCTCTCGAAGTCGGGGTGCGCGAGATCCCGGTAGAAGCTGACCAGCTCATCCGCGCGCACCAGCGCCTTGTAGACCAGCGTGCGGTGGCTCAGCGACGCGACGTAGAGCGCTATGCCGCGCTCGCGCGCCAGCGCCTCCGCCTCGCGTCGCGCCGCGAACAGCCGGGCCTCGAACCGATCGGCAGGATCGCCGGCCGGGCGCCCGACTACCAGGTGCAGGAGCGACGGCCGTGTCTCGCGCGCCAGCCGCCCCAGCACGTCGTCGCGGGTCGGAACCTCGCGCCAGGCGAGCGCCGTCAGGCCGTGGACGGCGAGCCCTTCCTCGACCAGGGCCCGGCAGCCCGCTTCGGCCTCGGGCTCGGCGGGTAGAAACAGCAGGCCGACCGCGAAATTGTCGGGACGCAAGCTACTCGAGGCAGAGGCCAGCTCCGGGATCAGCACCCGCCACGGGATCTGGGTCAGGATGCCGGCGCCGTCGCCGGTCTGGCCGTCGGCCGAGAGAGCACCGCGGTGACGCATCCGGCCGAGCGCCCGGAGCGCAAGCGGCACCAACTCGCGGCGCGGGCGGCCCTCGCGGTCGGCCAGAAAACCGGTCCCGCAGGCGTCGTGATCGAAGCGGCCCAGTTCCATAACGAGGCGCCCACGATGCCCGACGCGCCGCTATGTGTAAAATTGAAAGAAATCATGTTCCTCATGCGTCTGATGCATTCGCGAGTGCCGCATCCCTTGCATGCCCGTCATGCATTCCAGGAATAGCTATGGACCTACACCAACTCGAGATGTTCCGCGCCGTGGCCGAGGAAGGCAGTTTCACCAAGGCCGCCGAGCGCCTGCGCCTGTCGCAGTCGGCGGTCAGCCGCGGCGTGAAGCAGCTCGAAGAGGGCCTGGGCGGCGTGCTGCTGCACCGCGGGCCCAAGCGGATCAGCCTGACCGCTTCCGGCGAGCTACTGCTGAAGTCCGCCCATCGCATCAACCAGGAGCTGCAGGAAGCCGTCTCGCAAATCGAAGGCACGCGCACCTTGAGCCGCGGCTCGCTCAGCCTGGCCGGAGGGATGACCGTCTGCATGTACATCCTGCCGCGGGTGCTGAAGCGCTTCCGCAAGCTCTACCCCAAGGTCGAGCTGTCGGTCTCCTCGGCGCTGTCCAGCGCGATCCTCGACAAGATTCGCCGCCGCGAGATCGACATCGCGCTCTTGACGATGCCGATCGTCGCCGACGACGTCGAGGTGGTGCCCGCGCTCAAGGAAGAGATGGTGGTGGTGGCGGGGCCCGGTCACGCGCTCACCCGCGAGCGCCCGATCCAGCCCAAGAGCCTGGGCCGTTTCCCGCTGATCCTGTACGAGTCGGGCTCGAACACGCGGCGCGTGCTGGACGAGTACTTCGTCTCCGAAGGGGTGGCGGTGCGCGTCGCGATGGAGACCGAGAACGTCGAGATCATCAAGGCGATGGTGAGCCACGGCCTCGGCGTCTCGATCATCCCCTACGCGGCCGCGGCCAAGGACGTGCGCGCCAAGCGCCTGACCTTCGGACGGCTGCGCGGCCGCCGCCTGTATCGCGAGACCGCCTGGGTCTACCTGAAGTCCGACTACGTCCCGCGCGCCGTCACCGAAGTGATGCGCGTCTTCGACTCGATGAAGGAGACGCTCGCCGGCGGCCCGCCGAGGGCGTAGGAAAAAAGGAGCCTGCCCCCACCGCGCTGAGATCTACCCGCCATTTTCGGTGAATTAGAACAAGAGCAGGTTGATCTCGCCTGCTGACCCGCCCACCGAGAAGTGGATGTATGAACTCGCCGGCCCTTGGAGAATACCGACTGATAGCATTCGGCCACGCGGCGGCACTTCGCCCGGGACCACAGGAGGCCCTCATGTCCAGCAACGACTCGATCAATCGCAGGCAGTTCCTCGAGAAGTCCTCGCTGATCGCCGCGGCGGCTACGGCCGTGGGCGGCGCCCGGCCGGCGAGCGCCCAGATCAACAACTCCGCCGGGGTGAACCTGAAGCCGGTGCGCCTCGGCTTCATCGGCGTCGGCATTCGCGGCACGCTGCTGATGGAGGCAGCCTCCGGCATCGCCGGGGTCGAGATCAAGGCCGCCGCCGACTGCTACAAGGGGCACCTCGACCGCGCCGGTGAGCTGATCACTCCCGCTCCCGCGGTCACTGGCGCCTACCAGGAGATCCTCTCCCGCGCCGACGTCGACGCGGTGGTGATCGCGACGCCCGACCACTGGCACCTGAAGATGACGCGGGAGGCGCTCGCCGCCGGGAAGCACGTCTATGTCGAGAAGCCGATGACCCACTCCTGGCAGGAGGGCGAGGCGTTCATCGCGGCCGTGGAGAAGAGCGGCAAGGTGCTGCAGGTGGGCAGTCAGTACATGAGCATGGGCTGCGCGCAGAAGGCGGTCGACCTGATCAAGAGCGGGAGGCTCGGGCAGATCACCCTCGTCGAGGGCAAGTTCCACCGCAACACCGCGACCGGCGCCTGGTACTACCCGATCCCGCCGGACGCCTCACCCGCCACGGTCGACTTCAAGAGCTTCCTCGGCGCGGCGCCCCCGCACGCGTTCGATCTCCGGCGCTTCTTCCAGTGGCGCCTGTTCTGGGACTACTCGGGCGGCCTCCCGACCGACCTCTTCGTGCACCTGGTGACGGCCACGCACCAGCTGATGGGCGTGCAGGAGCCGGACAGCGTCTTCACCTACGGCGACATCTACAACTGGAAGAACTACCGCGAGGTGCCGGACCAGATGACCTCGATGGTCCGGTACTCGGAGGGCTTCGTGCTCCGGCTCTCGAGCACGGCGAGCAACGGCCACCCCGGGCCGCTGCTCACGTTCTACGGGAGCGAGGGGACGCTCGAGTACACCGGTGGCTCCTTCAAGTACTTCTACGAGCCGCGCACGGAGGCCTTCGGCTACTCGACTCACTCCTGGCCCAAGGCGACCACGGCCCGGTTCAGGGAGCTGATGAACCTGACCGACAACCTGACCCCGCTCGACGGGCCCGCGACTGCCGAGCCGGTCGAGTACAAGTCGAACGACGAGGACTCGACGCGGGCCCACGTGCGGAACTGGGTCGAGGCCATCCGCACCGGCGGCAAGCCGATCGAGGACGTGCG
>CAZVOI010000955.1:0-4894 GCA_964628275.1 uncultured Acidobacteriota bacterium
GAGCGGTGCGGTGCGTGTGGCGTCGGCGCGGGCGCTCGGCCGAGCGGGCGTGGCCGCGGCCGGTTTCGCCGGCGCTCTCGCGGCCGCGCTCTTCGACACCGATCAGGGTGTTCGCTTCGCCGCCGCGGAGGCGCTGGACGCGGTCGGTGTCACGCCCGAACACGCTCCGGCGCTGGTCGAGGCCCTCGCGAGCCAGGATGCCTACCTGCGCTCGTTTGCGGCATACGCCCTCGGGTCGCTGGGTGCGGCCGGGGGCCCCGAAGCCGCGGAGGCGCTGGCGCGAGCCGTCGAAACCGAGGGTGGGGCGGGCAAGGGCGGCGCGGCCGCGGCGCTCGCGAAGATGGGCGCGGGCGCCAGGCAGGCGGTGCCGGCGCTGATCCGGCAGCTCGACGACCCGCGCGAAGCGCGGCGCTGGCGCGCGGCGCGAACCCTCGGCCGCATCGGGCCCGACGCGAAGCCGGCCGTGCCGGCGCTCGCCAGGCGCTTGCGCGACGACAGCGCGACGGTGCGCATCCACGCGGCACGCGCGCTCGGCCGGATCGCTTCGCCGGAGGCGATCCCCGCGCTCGTCCAGGTGCTGAAGCAAGACGCGTCGCAGGCCGCGCGCGAGGAAGCCTCGCGCGCGCTTTCGCGGATCCCGGGCCGCTAGACTTGCGCTGGTACCCCGTGGTGAATCGCCGGAGCTTCGTCACGCACGTCGGCACCGCCGCCGTCGCCGCCCCGCTCGTCTCCTTTCTGCGCGCAGCGAGATCCTCCGCGACCGAGCCGCCGCAATCCTTCATTTCCCGTCTGCAGCCCGCCGTCGTCGGCGGCGGCTTCGAGTTGCCCGATCACTGGGTCTGGTGCGGCGCGCCGATCCGGGGTGAAGACGGCAAGTATCACCTGTTCGCGTCGCGCATCCCGAAGACCGTCCGGTTCCATCCGCACTGGCTCTTCATGTCCGAGATCGTGCGGGCCGAGTCCGCCAGCGCCGTCGGCCCTTACCGGCTCGCCGAGGTCGCGCTGCCGCCCCGCGGCGGCAATTTCTTCGACGCCCGCAGCACGCACAATCCGCACATCCGCAGGGTCGGCGACACCTATCTGCTCCTGTACATGGGAACCAACTACGACGGCCCGACGCCCACGCACGACACGCAGGAGGTCTGGCGCTCCCCGCGCTACCTCACCACCTGGGCCCGCAAACGCATCGGCCTCGCCACCAGCAAGAGCGTGAAGGGGCCGTGGAAACGCCTCGCTGCGCCGCTCCTCGAACCGCGCCCCGGCGAGTGGGACGCGATCGCGACCACCAATCCATCGCTGTGCCCGCTCCCCGACGGCAGCTTTCTGCTCGCCTACAAGTCCCGCAAAGAAAACCTCGGCAACCTCCAGGTCGGCGTGGCTCACGCGCCGCGCTACACCGGCCCCTGGAACCGCATGCCCAGCCCGTGGCTCTTCGAGGGCGAGCCCGCCCACGTCGAGGATCCGTTTCTCTGGCATGAAAACGGCCGCGTGAACGCGCTGATGAAGGACATGACCGGCGAGATCTGCGGTGAGAAATTCTCCGGCGTGCATGTGACGAGCAGCGACGGCTTCAGTTGGGATTTCGATCGCGCCACGCTCGCCTACAGTCGAAAACTCCGTTGGAGCGACGGCCGCGCTACGCAGCAGGGCTTCCTCGAACGCCCGCAGTTGCTGATCGAAAGCGGCGTGCCCACGCACCTCTTCTGCGCCACCGCCGAGGGCCCCGGCCTCGACCTCGCGGACGCCACCCGCACCTGGAACACCGTGATACCGCTGGCGAAATCATGATCGTGCGCCTTCGCGGATCGCGGGCCGCCAGGCTTGCGCGGGCGCGCCGCCTCTGCTACATCTTGCACTCTCCCTCCCGAGAGGATTCCTAGCCGTGGCTGAAGAGAGCAGGCTTCCCGTCGCCGGGACGGAAGCGGCACGCGTCGAAGAGAAGACCACCACCGCCGAAGCCACCAGGATCCCCTCGCTGGTCGAGGACATCCTGGAATGGCCGCGCTGCGGCTTCTGCGGCGCGTTGACGATCCACGAGTCGAGCCGCGGCGGCTTTTGCGAGAGCTGGCTGCGTTGGGGGAGCGCCTCGGTCTACCGCTGCGACGGATGCAACCGGCGCTTCGCGTTCGCGCCTCTGGGGCGGCATCGCGGCCGGAAGGGCCGGCGCCGGGACGGGCTGACGGCGACGCCGCTCGAAGACCGGATGCGCGTCGAGGATCGCCGGCGCCGGATCGTGCGCCTGGGCTGGACGCTGGTGGCGGCGATCCTGACGTTCGCGCTGGCCGCCTGGATGATCAACCACTCCGAGCAGCGCTACCTGGAGGGCGAGGTCCAGGTCCCGCAGCCGCGGTGATCGTCAGTTCACGCTGACCGTGTACGTCTGACACTGATCGGCGTGGCCGGCGAAGCCGTCGTTCACGCAGATCGAGGTGTTGTACCGGCCGGCCGTTCGATACGTGTGCTCGCGCCGGCAGTGGTGCGACTCGTACGGTCCGTCGCCGACGTCGAAGATGAATAGGATCCGGTCGCCCTCCGGGTCGGTGGTCATGCACGCGTTGAAGTCGACGGTCAGCGGCGCCTTCCCGCTCGGCGGGTTGGGGTTGATCTTGAAGCGCGGCAGCGGCGCCACGTTGTTCGCCGGGGACGGCGCCGGTACGGCCTGCGCCGTCACCGAGGTGGTGCAGGTCGCGCGCTGGCTTCCCGAGCGGGCCTCGAGCACGGCGCTGTAGACGCCAGGGATCCCGAACAACCGCGAGACATTGGGCGCCGCTGATCCGGCGCCGTCGCTGAAGGACCACGAATACACGTAGCTGCCGCTGCCACCGCTGGCCTGGCCGGTGAACTCGACCGGCAGCGGCGCCCGGCCGGAGCCGGGGCTGGCCGAGCAGCTGACGCCGAGCGACGACGCGTTGTCGTCGCCGTCGCAGGAGGAGAGCGTCAGCGCAAACGCCAGGATCACGGCTCTGGAAGCGATGCGTTTCATGAGAGCACCTCGAATCGCGCGAACAAGAGACGCTATGCTCTCGGCTTTTCGGTTGTCAAACGGAGGAATCGATGGCGGCGCGGTTCGGCATGACCGAGAAGGAGCTCGCGTTTCTGCAGCGGCTAGGGCCGCCCCACCGGATCCAGCGCTTTCTAGACGAGCTCGACTACGACCTGGCTGGGTCGGGCTGCCGGTCGCCGCGCCGGGTGCTGCGCGAGCGCCGCGTGCAGTGCATGGACGGCGCGCTGTTCGGCGCGGCCGCGCTGCGCGCCCAGGGCCACCGGCCGCTGATCCTCGACCTCGAGGCGGTCGAGGACAGCGACCACGTGATCGCGGTCTTCCGCGAGCGCGGCTTCTGGGGGGCGGTGGCGCGCTCGAACTTCGCGGGGCTTCGCTATCGCGAGCCCGTCTATCGGACGCTGCGCGAGCTGGCGATCTCGTACTTCGACAACTACTTCAACCTGCGTGGCGAGCGAACCCTGCGCCGTTACTCGCGCCCGGTGGACCTCCGGCGCTTCGACGGCCGCGGCTGGATGACGTCGGAAGAGGACCTCTGGTACATCCCCGAGTATCTCTGCACGATTCCGCACACTCCGGTGCTGGCGCCCGGCGCGGAACGCCGGCTGTCGCGCGTGCGCGGCGTGATGTTCGAAGCCGGGCTCGTGGGCCGAAGCGTGAAGAGCTAGGGACAGGCTCCCGGGCACAGCGCGTAGACCTGGTCGCACAGCGTGCCGTCAGGCTTGCGGGTCTCGAGCACTAGCCGCGCGTCGGGCGACCAGGCGCCGAGGACCGGCCGCGGGCCCTTGTGGGGCATCGCCACCACCACGAACGTGGGCTGCTCCTTGGCCCAGCCTTCGAGCGTGCCGGGCGTGGCCGGGTCGTCGAGGCGCAGGTCGTCCACGACCAGCCAGCCCTCGTAGCGAAACGCCACCGACAGCGCGAAGGTGAGGGTGCGGCGGCTGCCGCTGTGCAGCACGACCCGCACGCCGCCCTTGTGGCGCTTCACTTCCTCACGGAAGAACGCGATCGCCTCGTGCACGCCGTAGCCGGAAGGCCAGCCGTTCACGAACTGGAAACGCTCCACCTCGGCGAACGGCGCCTGCGCCGGAGAGCTCCAGAGCGCCGCGTCGAAGCGGACGGCGGGCACGAGCGCCAGTCCCACCGCCACGGCGCGAAGCCGGCCCGAAGCCTGGAGGCGCCGCGCCGACCCGACGAGACCATGCGCCGCCAAGATCACGAGCGGGGGAGTCAGGAAGACCAGATAGCGCGGGAACCAGAGCGTCGAGATGGCCAGGAAGGCCAGCAAGGGCAGCAGCACGGCGCCGCCCAGGAACAGCGCGGGTCGCTCGCGTCTTACGATCGCCACGGTCAGCGCGAAGCCCGCGAGGCCGAGCAGCGGCAGCGTCCAATAGCTCGAGATCCACTCCCAGGCGAGCGGCGCGTTGTCGAGGATCCGGCCCACGGGTCCCTCTTCGCTCTTGTCGATGGCGGCGCGCACCGTGGATGTTTCCGTGAAGAAGCGCCACAGCGGATAGCTCACGATGGCCACGGCCACCATGTAGGCCAGCGCCATCGGCCGCAGCCGGTCCTTGCGCGCCGCGCCGATCAGCAGCCACGCCAGCGCCGGCAGCAGGAACGCCAAGAGGCCGAGCGCCTTCGCGAAGACCGAGAGGGCGAGGGCGCCGCTCAGCAGCAGCGCGTCACGCGTGCGGCCGTGCTGGGCGACGCGCACGCTCAGCCACAGCGCCACGGTCGCGAACGCCGACTGCACCGGATCGGTCAGCACCAGCCGGTCGTAGAAGAGCGCATACGGACAGAAGATCTGGAAGAGCGCCGCGACCGAGGCGGTCTCGCGATCGAAGAGAGCGCCGGCGGTCTTGAACACGCCGCCGAGGGTGAGCGCGCCGAAGA
>CAZVOI010000956.1:0-1960 GCA_964628275.1 uncultured Acidobacteriota bacterium
ACGACGGTCGAGAAGCGCGAGTCGACGAGCGTCTGCCGACTCACCACGACGAAGACGCGTGAGCTCTTCGGGTCGCCGCCGCCCGGACGGCGGACCCGGAACAGGTCCCCCCGCCTCACACGTCGGCCTGAAACGCGAGCACGTCTTCCATCTCCCGGTTCAGGGCGTCGGCTGTCTCATTGAGAATCTCGAGGTCGCGCGCCTCCCTGGCCGCTCGGTTGCGCCGCGCCAGGAACTCGCGCGCGGCGTCCTCGATGACGCGTGAGCGGCTTCTGTGCCGAGTCGTCGTCTTGTCGATCGCCCGCAGCACGCGCTCATCGATCGTCACCGATGTCTTGACTCTCATACTCCCAAGTATACTACCTTGTGGTCGGGCCGATCCGGCCTGGCTCAGGGCAGGAGACGGCTACCGCCGCGCCGACGCCGCGGCGAGGTCCGGCTTCAGTCCGAGCCGCTGCGCGAGCAGGTCGGCCTTCGCTCTGAGGTCCTGTGCGGCCGCCACGGCTCTTGGGACGTCGCCGCGTTCGTACTCCGCCGTCGCGTCAGCCCAGCCTTGTCTCAGGGTGGCGAACTCGCCTTGTGCGGCCGTCAGTCTCTCGCTCGAGGTGGCACTCGCGGAGGCGAGGGCCGTGAGTCTCGCGGCGAGCGCTTCGAGCCGCGGCGGCAGGTCGGCTGACAGGGCGCTCCAGGTGGCGGCCGACTGCTGCTTCCGCTTCGCGGCGGAGGCTGCCGCGGCGGCGACCCGGTCCGGCAGGACCTGGACGGCCCGGAGCGCATCGGTGTAACGACCGGCGGCGAAGCTGGCGCGCGCCTCGCCGAGGATCCCGGAGACGGCCGCGAACTCCTCGGGCAGGTACGTCTGGATCTCGGGAGCAGCCGCGAGCGCCTGCTCCGCGGCCCTGAGCGCTTCGTCGGCCGGTCCCTTGTTGCATGCGACGGCCAGCAGCGCGAGGAGGCATGCGACGAGTGTGACGTTCCCCGTTGTCGAGTGACGCACGCAGCCTCCTTCCCGCTCACGCTGTGAGCATGCGGATGACGGCACCGATCCTACCGCGCGGGGGCGCTAACCCGGGCGCGACGGCAGGTTGAGGACCATCACGGCGAGCGGGAGGAGCGCCGCCGGAAGCGGCCAGACGGGCGGGCTGGCGATGAGCGCGACCGCGGCGAAGATCACCGCGCTCTCGAGCACGCCGAAGAAGACAATCGTCTTCTGGAGGCGTGCGGCCGCGTCCGCAGACGTCTCGGCCTGGCTCGGTGGCGGTGCCATGAGGCCCTGTCCGCGCACGAGTGTCGCGAGGAGCGGAGCCAGGGCCGCCGCTGCCACCGCCATCCACGACACGACGTCGGACCCGGAGCCGCCCTTGCCCTGTGAGTTTAGGAGCGCGGCCACCAGCAGAATGACCGCGCTGCTGCCTAGAAGCGCGCGCGGCACCATCACCAGGGCCGACTGCGGGTCCGGCGGTCCGCTCCGGCTCATAGCTTCCTCCTGTCGAGTGAGCGCCCGAGCGCCGCGAGCGCCCGGCGCACCTCGACGCGGTTAGCTGCGAGGATATCCTGCCAGAGGGCGCGCGGGCTGCGGGCGAGCCGCGTCATGCCGCGGAAGCCGGGGCCGGCGTGGCGAACGTGCCCGCGTGCGATCGGGTCCCTTCGTGCCGATTCCAGGAGCGCCCACGCAACCAGCTGCGGAGCGTGGCTCAGGAACGCCATCACCCGGTCGTGGCGGGCGGCGTCGGTGGTGACGGGACGTGCGCCCGCGTCGCGCACGAGAGCCCGCACGGAGCGGTCGGCGCGCGCGCTTCGCGACGGCACGAGCCACCACGTCGCCCCTTCGAAGAGACCGGCTGTCGACGCCCCGAAGCCCTGCTTCTCGGTCCCCGCCATCGGGTGGCCGCCGACGAAGCCGCGCAGGCCGAGGCGCCTGGCCTCGCGCACGATCTCGCCCTTGACGCTCGACACGTCG
>CAZVOI010000957.1:0-2279 GCA_964628275.1 uncultured Acidobacteriota bacterium
CCACCAGCACTGGAACATCACCAATACCGGCTTTCCGGGAGGCCGCTTCACGTTCAACGGCGCCTACACGCGCGCCAGCAACTCGGCGGGCACCAACGATCGCGCGCAGTCGTGGGCGCAGTTCCTGCTCGGGCTGCCCACTGCCGCGACCGGCAACGTCGCGACACCCGGTACAGTGTCCAGCCAATTCGAGATCGCCTCGGCGGGCGAGTTCGACCAGTGGTTCCACGCGCTCTTCCTGCAAGACGACTGGCGCGTGAACCGCCGACTGACGGTCAACCTCGGCATCCGGGTCGAGCTCAGCGCCGGCCTCACCGAGACGGAAAACCGCAACCTCGCCGGGTTCGACACGACCTCGGCCAACCCGATCGAGCCCCAGGCTCGACTCGCCTACGCGCGCAACCCGATTCCCGAGGTTCCGGTGAGCGCCTTCAGCGTCAAGGGCGGCCTGCTGTTCGCCAGCGGGGAGACCTACCAGGCGCTCGTGAAGCCGCTGCCGCGCGGCGCCTTCTCGTACCTGCTGAACGACAAGACGGTGATCCGAGGCGGTGTCGGGCTCTTCTCGTACGATTACTTCTTCGACAACATCAACCAGCAGGGCTTCTCGCAGGCGACACCGGTGCTGGTGACCCAGGACAACGGCTTGACGTTCACCGGCGCCAACCTCGCGAACCCGATCCCCGGCGGTCAGTTGATCCAACCGGCCGGCAGCTCGCTCGGGCTCGGCAGCTCGCTGGGCCAGAACCTGACCGGCGGCTCGCCGGGCGGCGGCGGGCCGCAGGCGAGCAACAACCTCGTCCAGCCCGATCGCAAGACGCCCTACTACGCGCGCTGGCAGATCGGCTTCCAGCGCGATTTCGGCAAGGGCTGGGTCGTGGAAGGGATGTACGTCGGTTCGCGCGGCCGGAACCTGCCGGTCTTCCGGCAGGCGAACAACATCCCGATCGAGTACCTCTCGAGGTCTCGAACCCGCGATACGGCGCAGGAGTCGCTCTTGACCCAGAACGTGCCCAACCCGTTCGCCGGCCTCGTGCCGGGCAGCACCATCAACGGCGCCACGGTGCAGCGCCAGCAGTTGCTGCGACCGTTTCCGGAGTTCGGCACGTTCGGCATCGAGGGCAACACCGGCTCGGACCGTTACAACGCCGGTTCGATACGCGCCGAGAAGCGCTTCCGTAGCGGCAACTCGTTCACGGTGCAGTACACGCGCTCGTCGCTCCGGGACAAGCTCACCTACCTGAACCCCGCCGAGCCGGTCCTCGAGGACCGCGTGTCCCCGAACGATCGCCCGAACCGCGTCTCGGTCGGGACGAGCCTTCGGCTGCCGTTCGGTCAAGGCAAGAAGTGGGGCAGCGCCTGGAAGGGCGTCACCCAGGCGCTCCTGGGAGGCTGGCAGTTGAGCGGCACCTACCAGTACCAGACGGGTTTCCCGATCGTGTTCGGCAACCTCTACTACGACGCGAACCGCGACCCGCGCGAGCTGGCCTCGAACATCGGCAAGAAGGTCAATGGCAAGATCGCCGGCCTCGATGTGCCCGCGTGGGACTTGACGGGCTTCTATCTGCACGACTCGCTGGTCCAGACGGGGGGACAGGACGATCCCTCGAAGCAACGCGCCGACCAGCGCATCCAGTTGAGCGGCAACAGCAGCTATCGCTATTTCCCTTCGACGCTCGCCGACGTTCGCAACCACGACCTGCACCTGATGGACCTGGGGCTCTACAAGAACTTCAAGCTGCCGCGTCGCTCCACGCTCCAGATCCGGATCGAGGCGATCAACGCGCTCAACTACACGGTCCTGTTCAGCCCCGGGGCCGACCCGCGCAACGCGACGTTCGGATTCATCACGGCGGACCGCAACAACCCGCGCGACATCCAGCTCGCGGCGCGCTTCACTTTCTAGGAGAGCAGGTCCGACAATGCGCATTGTGCCGACGGGCGATCGAGGTCCAGGGAAGTGCTAGCATCGGTTCGTGGCGAGCCTGACGAACGTCGCGCTCACCGTCGAGTTCTCGCTGCGCGTCGTCCTCTACCCGGCCCCTGATCTCCCTGGGCAGTGGATCGCTCACGGCCTCGAGACCGACATCGTGACCCAGGGGGACACGGCCCGGCACGCTCTCGCCATGATGGCCGATGCGCTGCAGACGCTGACCAGCTACTGCGGGCTCCATCGGCGTCCGCGTCTTCGGCTGCGTCCGGCACCGAGAGCCGTCTGGGATCTCGCCGCCGATGCCACGCCGTTGGAAGTGACGGCTCGGCTCGGGCGGCGAAACACGAGA
>CAZVOI010000958.1:0-1975 GCA_964628275.1 uncultured Acidobacteriota bacterium
CGTCAGCACGACGATGCTCTACGTCCACGTTCTGAACCGGGGAGGTCGCGGCGTCCAGAGCCCCGCGGACCGACTGTGACTGGTCCATCACCCCCACGGGAGCCGCCCGAGCGGCGCGGTCTGGATAACACGACGCGACCCCCCCTGTGCCAACAATGGGTGAGACAGGAGACGTAGGGAGTTTAGTGTAGAGGGGCGGGGAGGTGATGGATGCATGGACCGCACGAGGATGGAGAGGTTTGAGGTGAAGGATTCGGCGGAAATGGAGGGAGCCCGTAGGGCGACTGGAGTTTCCGCCGGCGGCGGGGCGGGGGTTCTGGACCCCGAGGTGCCGGAGAAGGCGAAGCGGCGGCATTTCAGCCCGGAGTACAAGCTGCGGGTGGTACGGGAGGCGGATGCCTGTCGGGGCGAGGGGCAACTGGGCGCGCTGCTACGGCGAGAGGGACTGTACTCCTCACACCTGACCACCTGGCGACGGCAGCGTGAGACGGGTGCACTGGCGGGGATGCGGGCGAGGAAGCGGGGGCCCAAGGGACGAGGCGAGGACCCACGGGTCAAACAGCTTCTTCGTGAGAACGCCCGCCTGCAGAGGGAGCTGAAGCAGGCGGTGACCATCATCGACATCCAAAAAAAAGTTGCTGGAATCCTGGGGATCCCCCTGAACGCCCCCGAGCTCGACGAGAACGACTGATGGCGGCCCTGGCCGAGGTGGGCCCTGAGGTGGATACGGCGCCGGCGTGCCATGCCTTGGGGCTCCCTCGCGCCACGGTCTATCGCCGGCGCCGGCCGCCCTTACCGCCGTCCCAGAAGAAGCGGCCGACACCTGCACGGGCCTTGGTTCCGAGCGAGCGGCAGTCCGTGCTCGACGCGCTCCACGCGGAAGACTTCTGCGACCAGAGCCCGTACGAGGTCCACGCCACGCTCCTCGAGCGGGGCTGCTACCTGTGCTCGCCCCGCACCATGTACCGCATCCTGGCCAGCAACCACGAGGTCCGCGAGCGGCGCGACCAGCTGCGCCACCCCTTCTACGTCAAGCCCGAACTCATGGCCAGCGGACCCAACCAAGTCTGGTCCTGGGACATCACCAAGCTCAAGGGTCCGGCCAAGTGGGTCTACTACTACCTGTACGTGATCCTCGACATCTTCAGCCGCTACGTGGTCGGCTGGCTCCTGGCCCAGCAGGAAAACGCCGGTCTCGCCCAGCGACTGATCCGAGAGACGTGCCTGAAGCAGGGCGTCGAGCCCGGCCAGCTCATTCTCCACGCTGACCGCGGCGCACCCATGACCAGCAAGACGCTCGCCCAGCTGGTGGCCGACCTCGGCGTCGAGAAGAGTCACTCCCGGCCTCACGTCTCTGACGACAATCCCTTCTCGGAGTCCCAGTTCAAGACCATCAAGTACTCGCCCGGATTCCCCGACCGCTTCGGCTCACCCGAGCACGCCCGCGAGGTGAGCCGGGTCCTCTTCAATTGGTACAACCACGAGCACCACCACAGCGCGCTGTCGTATCTGACGCCAGCCGTGGTGCACTACGGCCGCGCCGAACTGGTGCTCGCCGAGCGGCACCAGGTCCAGCTCGCCGCCTACCACGAGCACCCCGAGCGCTTCGTCAAGGGGCCACCACGACCCCAGAGGGTTCCCGAGGCCGTTTGGATCAACCCGCCAGAGAAAACGACGCACCAGGATGCCCTAGGATCGACGCAACGGACCGAGGACGACCCTGAGGTCGTGCCGATTCTCACCCCTCACGCGCCCACCCGCTGGCCGCGGGCGCTGATCACGCCGCTCGAGAGCGGAGTACCCACTCACTAAATGCGGCCGGTGACTGTCTCAAACTCGTTGACACGTTCCGGTCCGCAACGGCAAGCGGTGCGGCCCTCGCAGCTCATCCGCGGTGTTATGCCGACACAGAGGGTCTTGCGCAGCATGCGTCAATGGCGTATAGTGGCCTGTGCGTTTCGTCGAGACCCACGTC
>CAZVOI010000959.1:0-7156 GCA_964628275.1 uncultured Acidobacteriota bacterium
AGTCTGCTTCTGGCGCACCCGTCACGGCGCCGAGGTGGACGCGATCGTGCTGACTCCGCGGCGCGACATTCCGGTCGAGGTCAAGTGGACCGAGAATCCGCGCCCCACCGACGCCCGCCACCTCGAGCTGTTCCTCGATACGTACCCGGGTCGCGCCAAGCAGGGCTTCCTGGTGTGCCGCGTTCCACGCGCGCAGAAGCTCACGGATCGCGTTACGGCGATCCCGTGGCGCGAGCTGTAGCGTAACCCTTCACGTTGCCGAGCAGCGACTGGAGCTGCTAGCGCAAGAAATGCGGACGCAGCGCGACCTGGCTGGAAAGGGCTGCGCGTGATCGTCCACACGGAGCCTCATCCGTGCCAATTCGACGGAGGGACGTGCGGCTTCTGTTCGCTTTGTCACGCTCGGCAGGCCGGCATCTCCCTTGCTCAGTGAGAGTCGTCCCAATCCGGGGACCGCCGACTGCTCCAGGGCACGCTGATGCCGATCGCCGAGAACGCGCTGCGACACGGGTGCTGCGACGACCCCGTCTCTGAGCTCCTGACGCTGGGCCTCGAGCGCGTCGGGCGATCTCCCACGGTCCGCGAGTCGATCCGGCTGGACCCAGCCAGCCACCGCGTTTGGATCGTGCGCCCGGCGATGGGCACCGTGGTTTCGGTGGTCGCCTTGCATTCTTCCGTGGCGTGGGCGGAAGACGCGATCGAAGCGGCCTTCGGCGAGATGAGCCGGATCGCCCGAATCCTGAGCCGTCACGACGCCGGTTCGCCGGTCGCGGAGCTGAACGCCAGGGGTCGGCTCAAAGACGCTCCGCCGCCGCTCACCGAAGTTGTCGGCCGCGCTCTCGACTTCCACCGGCTGACGGGCGGCGCGTTCGACGTCACCGTCAAGCCGCTGGTCGATCTGGCGAGTGCCAGCGGGGGCAATCCCGCTGCCGCCGAACGAGCGGAAGCCGCGGCGCTGGTGGGCTCCGAGAAACTGCGGACGAGCGGTCGCGCGCTCTCGTTCGACCGCTCCGGCATGGGGATCACCCTCGACGGCATCGCCAAGGGCTACATCGTCGATCGCATGGCGGACGTGCTGAAGCAGCACGGGCTGAGCCGGTTCCTGGTCAACGCCGGGGGCGACATTCGCGCCGAGGGCGGCAGTCCGAGCCATCCGTGGACGATCGGCGTTCGCGACCCGTCCCGTCCCGATGAGTTTTGCGACGTGATCTCGCTGACCGATGGCGCCGTGGCCACCTCTGGGAACTACGAAAAGTCGTTCGCGCACATCATCGACACGGGCACCGGCCGATCCGCGCGAGCGAGCCTGGGAGTCTCGGTGCAAGCCCCCGACGCGATGGCGGCGGACGCGCTCGCGACCGCGGTCTTCGTGCTGGGACCCGGAGCCGGTTGCCGCCTGGCGCAATCCGTGGCGGGGTGCGAGTGCCTGGTCATCGGGGAAGCGGGAGCGTCCGCGAGTTCGGCGGGCTGGCGAAGTACGCAAGCAAAGGCAGGTGGAGCATGAACAAGGAAGCCGTCTGGTGGGACCGCCCGAGCGCGTCGCTGACCGCTCTCGTGACGCTGAGGATCCTGGTCGGTTGGCACTTCCTCTACGAAGGGCTCGTCAAGCTCTTGAATCCCTATTGGACCGCGGCGGACTACCTCGCCCAGTCGCAAGGCCTGCTGTCGGGCGCCTTTCATTGGCTGGCCGCCAACCCTTCGCGCCTGGCAGCGGTGGACGCTCTCAACCGCTGGGGCCTGCTGCTGATCGGCATCGGCCTGATCGCCGGGCTGCTCACACGCTGGGCGACCGTGGCGGGCATGCTGATCCTGGCGCTCTACTACCTGTGCCATCCACCCCTGCTCAGCTCGGCGTCTTCAATGCCCACCGAGGGTAGCTACCTGGTCGTCAACAAGGTGTTGATCGAGTTGGCGGCCCTGTGGGTCCTGCTCGCCCTGCCGACCGGCGGCGTCGTGGGCCTGGACCGGTTGTTCATGCGGAAGGCAACCGCTGGAGGATCCCTATGAGTCGAGACACGGAACGCCCAGACGTCGCTCCGAAGCCAGCGGCCGGGCTCAGTCGGAGGGATGTGGTTGCTGCGCTCGCCTCGGTGCCGGTGTTCGGTGCGTTCCTGGCGAGCCATTTCGCCAGGAAGGCTCATGAGGACGCCAAGCGCCGGACGATCCTGAGCGGGCTCGGCGTCACGGAAGACGCTCCCGCGGAGCCGCGCCGCGCCACGGCGAAGGTCAAGAAGGACAGGCTGCGGCTCGGGATCATCGGCTTCGGCGGCGAGGGCGAGTCGCTGATTCGCGCCGCGGGTTTTGCCCACCCGGATTGGCCGAAGAAGCGGACCGAGCCGCCGCGCCGGTTCGCGCCCGACACTCGGCTCAAGGACTTCCTGAGCCAGGACGACCTCAACGTGGAGCTCACCGGCGTGTGCGACGTTTTCGACGTGAGAGCCGAGCGCGCCAAGGCCGCCTCGGTGAACCCGGCCCGCCCCGGCGGTGGGGGCCGCGTCGACCCGGTGCGGCGCTTCCGAACCTACCAGGAGCTGCTTGACTGCGCCGACATCGACGCCGTCATCATCGCCACCCCCGACCACTGGCACGCGCGGATGATCGTCGACGCGATTTCGGCGGGGAAGCACGTCTACTGCGAAAAGTGCATGACGCGAACCGAAGCGGAGGTGTCCCGGGTCGAAGCCGCGGTCCGCGGCTCCAAGATCGTCTTCCAGCTCGGCCACCAGAACCGCCAGCTCGAGAGCCACCGCAAGGCCCGCGAGATCGTGCAGAAAAACGTCCTCGGCCGGATCACGCTGGTGGAAACGACCACCAACCGCAACGAGCCGACGGGAGCCTGGGTGTACGAGATCCCTCCCGAGGCCAGCCCGCAGACGATCGACTGGGAGCAGTTCCAGGGCCCGGCCCCCAACAAGGTGCCGTTCAGCAAGGAGCGTTTCGCCCGCTGGCGCTGCTGGTACGACTATGGGACCGGGCTCGCCGGCGACCTCTTGTCCCACGAGTTCGACGCCGTGAACCAGATCCTCGACCTCGGGATCCCGCGCTCGGCGACGGCTTCGGGCGGCAACTACTTCTACAAGGACGGCAGGGAGGTGCCCGACGTGTTCCAGGTCGTGTACGAGTACCCCGAGCGCGAGCTGACGCTCGTCTACAGCGCCACACTCTCGAACGGCCGGGCCCGCGGCAAGGTGCTGATGGGCCACGACGCGTCGATGGAGGTCGGGAACAACGTGCGGGTGATGGTGGACAGCGGCTCGACCCGCTACAAGGACTGGCTGAAGAGCGAAGTCGTCGACACCGAGCATCCGCTGCTGAGCTACCGCCCCGGATACAAGGGCGTCGACGCGATCACGTCGGCGACCGAGGAGTACTTCGCCAGCCGCGGGTTGCTGTTCACGTATCAGGGCGGCAAGCGCGTCAGCACCCTCCACCTCCACGTGAAGGAGTGGCTCGACTGCATCCGCGACGGAGGCCAGCCGAGCTGCGGCATCGACCGCGGCGTCGAGGAGGCGATTACCTGCCACATGGCGACCCAGTCGTTTCGGCTCGGGCGCAAGGTGGAGTGGGATCCGCTGAAGAAGAAGATCGTCTGAACGCGCCCGGCTGACTGCGCCCCGCCGGGGTGTGCGCAAGACGTCTTGCCACTACAGCCCCGATCGGGTACAAGGGTCGACAGATGCGGGCTGGATTCTGGCTTCCACGCGGGCTCCTTGCCTGCCTCGTTCTTCCGCTCGCCGCTGGCGCCGGAGCGCAACAGGTCACTCAGGACCACCCCGGGCAGTACAGCCCGGAAGACATCGCCACCGGCAGCCGGGTCTACGGCACGCTGTGTATCCAGTGCCACGGGCCGCGTGGCGACATCGTGCCGGGGATCGACATTCGGCGCGGCCAGTTCCGCCAGTCGGCGACCGATGCGGATCTCGCCCGGGTGATCACCAGCGGCATCGGCGCGATGCCGCCCAGCCCGCTTGAGCCGAAGGAGCTCACCGGCGTCGTCGCCTACATTCGCGCGGGCTTGGACGCAGGGGCGTCGGTCGCAGTGGGGGACGCCACGCGTGGGCGCGCGATCTTCGAGGGCAAGGGTGCGTGCGACACGTGCCACCGGGTGAGGGGGCGTGGACCCCGGTTGGCGCCCGACCTGAGCGACGTCGGCAGCGCGCGCTCTCCAGCCGCGCTGCAGCGTTCGCTGCTGGATCCCCCCGCCGCGATGCTGCCGATCAACCGGCCCGTGAAGATCGTGACGAAGGACGGACAGACGATCCGCGGCCGGCGTCTCAACGAAGACACCTACACCGTGCAACTGATCGACGACCAGGAGCGCCTGCGATCGATCGCCAAGAGCGATCTGCGGACGTTCGACATCGCCACGACGTCGCCGATGCCGTCGTTCGCGACGCGCTTGACGGCCGAGGAGATCGCCGACGTGGTGGCGTATCTGCGCACCTTGAAGGAGCCGTAGTCATGGCCCGCTGGCTGCTCGCGATGCTGCTGCTGGTGTCGCTCGGCGCCGATGCCCAGGTCACGCCTGCTCGGCTGCTGCACGCCGACGCCGAGCCGCAGAATTGGCTCTCCTACTCCGGCGGGTATTCGGGCCAGCGCTTTAGCCTGCTGCGCCAGATCGATCCAAAGAACGCCAGCAACCTCGAGCTGAAATGGATCCTGCCGAATCAGGTGTTCGGCGCCTGGCAGTCGACACCGCTGGTCGTGGACGGCATCATGTATCTCACCCAGCGCCCGAACGACGTGCTGGCGGTCGACGCCAAGACGGGGCGCGTGTTCTGGCGGTACCGCCATGCCGTCTCGGCCGATGCGCGGGTGTGCTGCGGCGCCAACAACCGCGGCGTGGCGATCCTCGGCGACACGCTGTTCCTGGGCACGCTCGACGGGCGGCTCGTCGCGATCGATGCGAAGACCGGCCGGTCGCTCTGGAACGTCGCGGTGGGTGATCCGAAGCTCGGCTACTCGATCACGATGGCGCCGCTCGTGGTCAAGGACAAGGTGCTGGTCGGAGTCGGCGGCGGCGAGTTCGGGATCCGTGGTTTCATCGCCGCTTTCGACGCGCTGACCGGCAAGGAGGTGTGGCGCTTCCACACGATTCCGGGCCCTGGCGAAAAGGGCCACGAGACGTGGAGCGGCGAAGCATGGAAGACCGGCGGCGGGTCGATCTGGCTGACGCCTTCCTACGACCCCGCGCTCAACCTGACCTACTGGGGCGTCGGAAATCCCGGCCCGGACTGGAACGCCGATCAGCGGCCCGGCGACAACCTCTACACGGATTCGGTGGTGGCTCTCGACGCCGACAGCGGCGCGCTCGCGTGGCACTTCCAGTTCACACCGAACGACCCGTACGACTACGACTCGGTTCAGATCGGCGTGCTCGCCGACCTCTCCTGGCGCGGCACGCCGACCCAGGCGATGCTGTGGGCCAATCGCAACGGCTTCTTCTACCTGCTCGATCGAACCAACGGCCGGTTCCTGTTCGGCAAACCGTTCGTCGAGGTCAACTGGGCGAGCGGCCTCGACGTGAATGGCAGGCCGATTCCGACGCCGCAGCCCGCAGGTCAGCCGACCCGGCCCGGCTACCTGGGCGGCACCAGTTGGTACTCGCCGTCGTTCAGCCCGCGCACCGGGCTCTTCTATCTGTCGGCGTGGCAGGGCTACGCGTCGACCTTCCGGAGGGAGCGGGTGGAATACGTGCCCGGCCGCAACTTCGTCGGCGGCGGGCCGAGCATCGTCACGCCCGTGCCGGGAGCGCCAGGCATCGGCATCGGCCGCTCGAGCCTGATCAACAACTGGACCGACGCGGTCGGCCACGGCGCGGTGATGGCGATCGAGCCTCAGACCGGGGCGTTGCGCTGGAAGTTCGATCAGTACGACGTGACCGACAGCGGCATCCTTACGACCGCGAGCGACCTGCTCTTCACCGGCGGACGCGAGGGGTACTTCCACGCGCTCGACGCTCGAACCGGCGCGCTGCTCTGGAAGGCGAGCCTCGGCGGCCAGATCGTGAACGGGCCGATCAGCTACGCCGTGGACGGCAAGCAGTACGTGGCGGTGATCTCGGGCAACTCGCTGCTCAGTTTCGGGCTGCGCTGACTGACGCGCGCGAGGAATGTAGACTGGTCGTTCCCAACCTTAAGATGTCGCGCAACGCGTAACGACTGAGGTATTCATGCGATCGACCCTCCCCCTTGCGAGCGCCGCCCTGCTCTCCATCGGTGTCCTGTTCAGCGCCGCTGCCCAGCAGCAGCCGCCTCGACAGCCGCCTGCCGGCGGAGGGCCGCCACAGGACCGTGGCCAGTCGTTTCCGGCCCAGCAGCGCGCGCTCGCCGACGCCGCGGTGATCGAGCGGGGCAACTCGCTCTACGGCCTCTACTGCCGTTTGTGTCACGGGCCGGATCTGCGCGGGGGAGACCTGGGAGGCATCAACCTGCTGCGTTCGGCGCTGGTCTTGAAGGATCAGGACGGAGAGTTGATCGGGCCGGTGGTGACCCAGGGACGATTTCCTCCCGGAATGGCGCCGATGCCTCCGCTGGCGATCGTCGCCGACGACATCAAGGCGATCGCCGCGTACATCCACAGCGTCACCGCGCGCGCGGCGCGACAGGGCGGACCGCCGCCCGGGCAGGAGCCGCAACTGAACATCGTGGTCGGCGATCCTGCCCGCGGCGAGGCGTACTTCGCCGCCAACTGCGCGAGCTGCCACTCCCAGGCCGGCGACTTGAAGGGGCTCGCGACGCGCTACCCCGAGCCGATGCAACTGCAGAACGCCTGGGTGGCAGGCCGCGCGGGCCTGGGCCGCTTTGGTTTCGGAGGGCCTCCAGGCCCCCCGGCGGCCGAGGCAACGCCGCCGCGGACGCCCAAGCCCGTCACCGTCACCGTGACGCTGCGCGACGGCCAGAAGGTGGAAGGACGGCTCGATCGCATCGACGACTTCATGGTCGTGCTGACACAGGTAGACGGCACTCCCCGCAGCTTCCGTCGCTCGGGCGCTGTTCCGCAGGTGCAGATCACCGATCCTCTCGAGGGACACAAGAAACTGCTCGTCAAGTACACCGATAAAGACATTCACGACGTGACCGCCCATCTGGTGACCCTGAAATGAACCGCAAGACACGCGTACTGCTGACAGCGTCCTGGCTTGCCATCCCCGCGG
>CAZVOI010000960.1:0-3335 GCA_964628275.1 uncultured Acidobacteriota bacterium
TGACGAAGATGTTCGCGGGCTTGATGTCCCGGTGGACGATGCCCTTCGCGTGCGCGGCGTCGAGAGCATCGGCGATCTGGATCGCGAGGTCCAGGATTTCGGAAGTCTCGAGCGGCGCACCGGAAATGCGCTGCCGGAGCGTCTGCCCCTCAAGGAGCTCCATCGAGAGGAACGGCTGGCCGGCGTGCTCGTCGATGTCGTGGATCGTGCAGATGTGCGGGTGGTTGCGCGCCGCCGCGGCCTTTGCCTCGCGCTTGAAGCGCTCCAGGGCGACCTCGTCGTCGAAATGCTCCGCGGGCAGAAACTTCAGAGCGACGAACCGGTCGAGGCGCGTGTCCTTCGCCTTGTACACGACTCCCATGCCACCGCCGCCGAGCTTCTCGACGATCCGGTAGTGGGAGACGGTCTGGCCGATCACGGCCAGCCGACCCGCGGATCGAGGGGGATCACGCGCGTATCCTAGCCCAGAGGCCGTCCCGACCGGAGTGGCCAGCAGCGCCTCTGTACGATCCGCGCTGGGCCGCCGACGGAGCTATCGTTCGCCCTGCCGGCGAGCAACCGGAAGCGCACGCGTTCGCACGCGTCCATGCCGGACTGTGAGCATCGTTCCGGACGCGAGTGCGAGGCCGTGACTCTCGATAACCACACGAAGTAACCGAGCCATCTCGGGACCCTTGAGACCTTCTTGACGGACTCGGATCACGGACGGACGCTCATGCCCCCCGATCGCCAGGCGAGCGTGAAAGTCGGCATCCAGAGTGGTGGCCACTCGGTCATGCTCTCTGCACCAGACCAGAATCGGCTCGTCGTCGGCAGAGGAGAGGCCGACTTCGCTGGCGTGGACGGTGTCGATGCCCGCGTCACGCAGCAACTCGGCCGATCGGCGAGGCAGACCCTGATCGAGGAAGAGCCTCACGACGCGGTTGGAAGGTCGGCGTTCTCATCTCCGACGATCGCAGCCGCGTAAGCCAGGGCTTGCCGAATATCCTCTTCCTCGAGCTCGGGGTAGTCGGCCCGCAGCTCGTCGCGAGACTCGTAGGTACCCAGTGCCTCGAGAACGCGGCGGACCGTCAGCCTCAAGCCGCGGATACACGGCTGCCCGTTCATCTGTGCGGGATCGACTGTGATTCGTTCAAACACCATGTCCGCCGTACTGACCCCTGGAGCTCTCGCACGTCCATTCTACAGCACCGTTTGCCGCTTATTGACCGACCAAAGATCTTCGGGTCAGCGGAAGTTCTCGACGAGCATCAGCTCGGATTGCCAGTCGGGGAACTCGGTGTAGAGGACCCATCGCACATCCGGGCTGACGGCCACGTGCTGATAGTTGGACCGGCCGATCTGCCCGGGGCTCGGGTGCGATCGGTCAAGCCGGACTCAGCCGAGATTCTGGCCGTACTGCCAACCTTCCCTGGCGGGCTCCTTGATGAGCGAATCGAGCTCCGGCTGTCCCTTGACCTGCATCGCTTCGGCGTCCCATTCGATGGTGCGGCCCGTGCGCTGCGCGAGGGCGCCGAGCAGCACCATCTCGGTGAGCGGAGCGGCGTAGTCGAAGCTCGAGCCCGGCATCGGTCCCTCGCCCTTGATCGCACGGAGCCACTCCTCGATCGGGCCATCCCCGACCGGCGGCAGCTGGTCGATCTTGCGCAAATCGCTCTTGATCTCCATGAAGCGCGCGTCCGGGGTGATCATCGGACTCTCCGGCCTCATCCCGGCGTGGTAGAGCGTCTCCCTGGTCCCGTCCATGTACATTCCGCCCTCTTCAGGCAGGGGCTTCTCGGGATCCCAGCGCTTCGGCTTCGGCACGTCGAAGCCCTTCTCGTACCAGGTCAGCGTGACGGGCGGCTTGTCGCCGCGCGCCGGGAACTGGTAAGTGACCACCGACTTCATCGAGATGAAGCCGTCTCCGGGCGGCGGGTCCCCGAACGCCTGGACCTTGGTGGGTGCGCCCAGGTCGAGCGCCCAGAACGGGGCGTCGAAGGTGTGGCAGCCGATGTCACCGAGCGAGCCGCAACCGTAGTCCCACCACCCGCGCCACTGGATCGGCACGTAGGCTCGAGAGTACTCGCGCCCGGCCACGGGGCCCTGCCACAGGTCCCAATCCAGGTCGCTGGGCGCGCGGCTCGTGGGCGGTGGAAAGCTCGCGGGCGGCACGAACCAGGGAGGATTCGGCCGATTGGTCCAGGTGACGACCTCCGAGACGTCGCCGATCACCCCGGCGGCCACCCACTCCTTGATGCGCCGCATGCCCTCGAAGGTGTGGCCCTGGTTGCCCATCTGCGTGATGACGCCGTAGCGCCTGGCCGCCTTGCGCAGCGTGCGGACCTGCCAGATGTTGTGCGCCAGGGGCTTCTGCACGAAGACGTGCTTGCCCAGCTCCATCGCCGCCATCGCGATCGGAAAATGGGTGTGGTCGGGAGTCGAGATCGCTACGGCGTCGATCTGCTTGTGCAGCTTGTCGAACATCACCCGGAAGTCCTTGAAGCGCTTCACCTCGGGGTGTTTCTCGTAGGCCGTCCACGCCCTCTGGTCGTCCACGTCGCAGATGGCCACGAATCTCTCTTTGGCCGCCTCGCTGACCGCGTACTCGCCCATGCCGCCCGCGCCGACGACGGCGATGCCGCTCTGCCGGCTCGATGAGGCACCGGGCTGGGCGACCCCGAATCGCGGCAGTGTCAGCGCTCCCGCCGCGAGGGCGGAGGTCCGGATGAATGCCCTGCGGCGGGGCTCGGGCTTATCGGGCATTCGGGACATCCACGTCCTCCACGCGCTCACGAGCCTCGGATTCTAGCCGGACCAGAACCTTCGGGATCACGCGAGCGCGGGCGTGATCCCGAAGGGAGTGTTAGTCGCTAGACGGCTTCTCCAGCTGGGCCTGCGCCGCGGCCAGACGGGCGATCGGGACGCGGTAGGGGGAGCAGGAGACGTAGTCGAGGCCGACCTCGTGGAAGAAGCGGATCGAGGCCGGGTCGCCGCCGTGCTCGCCGCACACGCCGATCTTCAGGTCCTTCTTGACGCTGCGGCCCTTCTGGACGCCGATCTTCACCAACAGCCCGACGCCGGCCGCGTCGATCGTGACGAAGGGGTCGCGATCCAAGAGGCCGTGCTCCTGGTAGTAGAGCAGGAACTTCGAGGCGTCGTCGCGGCTCAGGCCGAAGCCCATCTGCGTGAGGTCGTTGGTCCCGAAGGAGAAGAACTGGGCCTCCTTCGCGATCTCGTCCGCCGTCATCGCTCCGCGCGGGACCTCGATCATGGTGCCGATCAGGTAGTCGACGCCGGAGCCGTCCGGGCCGAGCACCTCGCGCGCGGCCTCGAGCACGATCGCCTTCTGCCGC
>CAZVOI010000961.1:0-2226 GCA_964628275.1 uncultured Acidobacteriota bacterium
GCGGCTCCAGCCGAGGCTGAACGCGGCCTCCCCCTTGGGCGGCAGCCAGGCCTGGGCCGAAGCCGTCCCGGCCGCAGCGAGCAGCAGCCCCGCGAGAACGAGCGTCCCGAAGACACTTTTCCTTGGCAGGCGCATGGCGACCTCCGTCCGGTTACTGCTTCTTCTCGGCTTTGAGCTCCTTGGCCCGGAGCGCCATGGCCTCGTTCACCACGGCCAGGTAGTCCTTCTGGCTTCCGGGCGCCTTCACGACACAGTGGTACTCCTTCGTCGCCGCGGCCATGTCGGCGTCCGAGGGGTTGAAGAGAGTCGGCAGCACCGTGGGCTTCGAAGACGCGCCCTTGGCTTCCGTCTCGATCGCCGCCGCGCTCTTGATGTCGGTGAAGACGAGGTCGTAGCTGCCGGTGTCGAGGGCTGTGTCGAGCTCCTGGCGGGATCCGACGCTCCGGACGCGATGCCCGGCCTTCTCGAGGTCCCTGCGGAGGTTTCCCTCCTCGAGGGCCGCCGGCAACGCTCCCGCCGGGTCTGCAAAGACCAGAATCGAGGCCGGCACGCTGCCCTTGACACGCTTCGGGCGCATGCCGCGACCCACAATCACGAGCTTGTCGCCGCACGCGAAGGCGTCCCCGGCCATCGCCAGTGCAGCCCCTGCGAGGCCCGCGGCCAGCATCAGCTTCTTCATCGCACCCTCCGTTTTCGTCGCGAACGAGCCAGAACGTCCCGAAGAATCAATTCGTCCAAGTCCTTGTGGCCGGTTGTGTTGGGTGCATAATCCCACCCCAAGCGAAATAAGTCATTAGCGAATTCTTCGGGAGTGGTGATTTCCCCAACGGGGGGGGTTCGGCCGTGCGCGTGCGCTTCGGTGGGTGCCTGTTCGACGGCGACGCGAGGGAGCTGCGGCGGGACGGTGTCCCCCAGCCCCTCTCCCCCAAGGCGTTTCAGTTCCTGGAGTTGCTGCTCCAGGAGCGGCCCCGGGCCATAGCCAAGCAGGAGATCCACGAGCGGCTGTGGCCGGACAGCTTCGTCTCGGACTCGAGCCTCGCTCGGCTGGCCGCCGAGGTCCGGTCGGCTCTGGGTGATGACGCCAAGGCGCCCCGCCTGCTGCGCACGATCCACCGCTTCGGCTACGCGTTCTCCGGGGATGTGATCGCTGAAGCAGCGGCCTCGGGCGCTGCGCCGGCCGCGTGCCGCCTCGTCTGGGCCGAGCGGCAGATCCCGCTCGCCCTTGGCGAGAACCTGCTCGGCCGGGCCTCGGACGTGCGCGTCGTGATCGACCTCGCCCGCGTGTCGCGCCATCACGCGCGGATCGTGGTCAAAGGCGCCAAGGCCGTGCTCGAGGACCTCGGCAGCAAGAACGGCACGTTCCTGCGAGGCCAGCCGGTGAAGGCGGCCGCGGAGCTCGCGGACGGAGACGAGATCTGCATCGGTCCTGCCGTGTTGGTGTTTCGGACGTCGGTCGGCAACAGCACGACCGAGACCGGAACGGCGGCATGAGCGGCGCGCCGAGCCTCACGCCGGGCGCCCGCGTCGGGCCGTACGAGGTCGTAGCCCTCCTCGGCGAGGGCGGCATGGGCCAGGTCTACCGCGCCAAGGACGAGCGCCTCTCGCGCGAGGTGGCGCTCAAGGTCGTCCACGCCGATCTCGCCCAGGACGCCGAGCGGCTGCGGCGTTTCGAGCACGAGGCCAAGGCCGCCGGCACGCTCAACCACCCCAACATCGTCGCCGTCTACGATACCGGGCAGCACGACGGCGCGCCCTACATCGTGTCGGAGCTGATGCAGGGCGAGACGCTCCGCGACCGGATGGCCACGGGCGCCCTGGGCCAGCGCAAATCGGTGGAGTACGGCGTCCAGATCGTGCGCGGCCTTGCGGCCGCGCACGAGCGAGGCATCGTCCACCGCGACCTCAAGCCCGAGAATCTGTTCCTCACCCGGGATGGGCTGGTCAAGATCCTCGACTTCGGGATCGCGAAGCTCGGACGCGCGGGCGAGGAAAGGGCCGGGACCGACGCCCTTACACTGTCCCACACCGGCACGAGCCCCGGCACGATGATGGGCACGGTCGGCTACATGTCCCCCGAGCAGGTCCGCGGCCTCCCGACGGATCACCGCTCGGACCTCTTTTCATTCGGGACCGTCCTCTTCGAGATGCTGAGCGGCCGGCGCGCCTTCAAAGGCACGACTGCCGCCGACACGTTGAGCGCGATCTTGCGCGAGGACCCAACCGAGA
>CAZVOI010000962.1:0-3438 GCA_964628275.1 uncultured Acidobacteriota bacterium
CGCCCCTCGAGGCCCCCACGGAGATCGACGTCGCGCCGCCGGCCGCATTGGCCGTGCCAGGGTAGTAGGTGTTGATCACGCCGCCGAGCGTGCCGCCCGGGCCGTCCTGGCCCGGCGTCGCGCAGACGGGCGCGGCCCCCGCAGCGGCGGCGACGGTCGTCGTCGCCGACGCGCTGTTGTTGCCCGCAACCGGATCGGCGGTCGCGCTCGAGACGGAGGCCGTGTTGCCGATGGTGGTGCCGGCCGAGGTCCCAGCAGCGACCTGCACCAGGATCGAGAAAGTGGCCGACGCGCCCGAAGCGAGGCTCGGCCCCGTGCAGTTGACCGTACCGGTGGCCCCCACGCTCGGCGTCGTGCACGACCAGCCGGACGGCGATTGCAGCGCCTGGAAAGTGACGGGCGCCGCGATCACGTCCGCGAGCTGCACGCTCGAGGCGTCGCTCGGCCCGCTGTTCGCCACGACCACGCTGTAGGTGACGTTCTGGCCCGCCTGAACCGGGTCCGGGCTGTCGGTCTTCGTCAGCGACAGGTTGGCGGAGGCCGCGCCGACTGTCGTCGACGTCGTCGCGGTGTTGTTCGCCAGTGTGGGGTCGATACTGTCGTGGAACGCCGTCGCCGAGTCGGTGATGATGGTGCCGGCCGCCGTGCTGGCCGGAACCCGCACGGCCAGGCTGATCGTGGCGCTGGCGCCGCTCGCGAGACTCGCGACGCTGCAGCTCACCGTGCCTGTCGCTCCCACCGCCGGCGTCGAGCACGACCATCCGGCGGGCGCAGAAACCGCGACGAACGTCGTTCCCGACGGCAACGTGTCGACGACGGTCGCGTTCGGAGCGGCGCTCGGCCCGTTGTTCGTCAGCTGCAGCGCATAGGTGATGTTGTTGCCGGGCGCGACGGGGTCCGGCGAGTCGGAGGCGGTGAGCGCCAGGTCCGCTTGCTGGTAGGCAACCACCGCCATCTGACACACGGGACCGAGGCTGTCCGTCCGCGTGAACGTGGCGGAGCTGGACGCCGGCGTGTACGTCGCCGAAACGGTCTGCGTCGCCGTAACCGAAGGCGGCGCGGTGAGGTCTTGCAGCCCGCCCGCGGCCGGCGTCCAGATCACGCGATAGTTGAGCGAGAGCGAGCTGCCCGCGGCCAGCGAGCCCGCGCGGGTGAGCGTCACGCGGTTGAAGCCGCCGCCGCCGGCCGGAGTCGCTGTCACGCAGGTCGGGCTCGTTTCGACGGTTCCGTCCACGGAGCACTCGAGGCTGGATGCGGCTCCCAGGCCGCTCGGGTAGGCCGTGTTGATGGAGGCGTTGGTGATCGGGCCCGGACCCGGGTTGTAGAACGTGGTGGTGATCGCAAACGTCGTGGCCGAGCCCACCTGCGGCGGGTTCGCGCCCGAGACGAAGCGCGCGGACGTCAGAAGGACCGGCTCCACCGGCGCGGTGCCGTAGCCGTTCGGGAGGTAGGTGCGGATCGCGCTCGTCGGGTTGCGGGGCAAGCCGGCTCCGAGGTTGGTCGCGCCCTGCCAGTCGGAGATCCGCCAGTCGATCGCGCGGTTGTCCTGACCGCCGGTGTTGTTCGAGATCGGGTACATGCCGTAGTTCAGCGCGTCGAGGCTCATGACACCGGTAGGTTCGACCGTGATCGTGTTCTCGGTGTGCGCCGCGCTGCCGCTCATCGTCAGCGTGGTGGAGATCCCGGTCGCATCGGTGATCGAGGCGCTCGATCCGGCGCCGGGGTTCCCAGCGCCAGTGTCCATGTCGAAGTTGGTCGTCTCGACCGAGCAGCCGCGGTTGACGTAGGGGTAGAACACCATCGACTGCGAGATGTTGGCGTTCGGCGCGGTGCCCACGTTCATGGCGCCCGCGATCAGGGAGGTCTCACCGGCCGCCGGTGCGCCCGTGGGGGTCGCGTCCGAAGAGCCATACGTATAAGTGTTGTAATGGTTGCCGGCGTTGTCGCGAATGTCGAGGCCGAACGCGTTGTAGCGTTCGTCGCCGAAGCCGTTCGACGTGACGGTCACGCGAAGCTCGTACAGCCCGGGACTTATCGCGGTGCCGCAAGGGGCCACGCCGAACACGCTGCCGGCGTTGGCGGCGGTGAAGGCGCCCGTGCACGAGAAGCGCGCCAGGCGATTGCCAGTCGTGGCCGTGTCGTCGCCGATCGCGATCGATTGCACCGATACGCCGTTCGGGTTGAGGAGCTGGTAGGTCGTGTTGACGGTGTTTCCGTCATCCGAGAAGTCCCGCGAAGTGTTCCCCCCCGGGTCGAAGACCTTGATGTCGAGCGTGGTGCCCGTGACCTCGATGAAGAACTTCATCTGGTGAACGGAATCGCCCGACGTGGTCGGAGCCTGCCTGTTCGTCAGGATGAAGAAGCCGGGGGGATTGGCCGCTCCGGCGCCGATGGTCCCGTCCGCGTTCATCACCGTGGGCACGCCGAAGATGCTGGCGAAGGCCGGGACGGTGCACAGCAGCCACGCTAGGGCCAGCAGCGCGCCCGGCCGAATTGCAGAGGAGTGGCAGCGCTCCGCGCGAGCGATCGACCCGGAACCAACTGAACTCATCTTTGGACTCACCCCGCCGCCACCTCGAGATGGAGGGGAAACTCGAGAGGCACGTAAGTGTCAGCCAAGCCCGGGGTTCCGTCCAGTGAGCGGGCGCACAGTCCCTGTCCGCCAGGGCAAGACGTTGTGCTTCAGAGAGTTAGCCACCGGCGAGAGCGTAGACTCTCCCGTCCTGGGCGCCGATAACCAGACGATCGCCCGATACGGCGGGCGAGGCTGAGATCCCCGCGCCGGCATTCCACTCGAAGAGCTTCGACCCCGTCCGAAGGTCCAGGACGTAGAGCCGGCCGTCGTTGCTGCCGATGTAGGCACGCCCGCCGGAGATCAGCGGCGAAGACTCCACGCGCGCCTGGGTCGCGAAGGTCCATAGCCCCTGGCCGGTCTTGGCGTCGATTGCGTGGACGAGCTTGTCGCGCCCTCCCAGAACGATCTTGCCCTCGGACACCGCGGCCGAGGAGTAGAACGGGAAGCTCTTCTCGGGATGTTTGTAGCGCCAGACGATCCTGGCCGCCTTCAGGTCCACGGCCAGCACCTCGCTTTCGAACGTTCCGTAGTACGCCACGCCGGCCACGATGGCGGGTGACGCCCCGGTGTAGGCGCCCGACGAAACCTCCAGCACCTGCTTGCCGTCGGCGATCCGGAGGCCGCGCAGTCGCTGGTCGCAGCCGGTGACGTAGGTCGTGCCCTCGAAAACGGCGGCCGTGGCATGAACCGGGCCCTCGCTCTCGGCCTTCCACAGGAGCGCTCCGGTCTTGGCGTCGAGAGCGTAGAGGTAGCCGTCGTACGAGCCGACGAGCAGGGCGCCGCCCGTGACGATCGGCGAGGCCTTGATCTCCTTGCCAGTCGCGAACGTCCACGCCTTCCTGCCGGTCTTCGTCTCGACCGCA
>CAZVOI010000963.1:0-5678 GCA_964628275.1 uncultured Acidobacteriota bacterium
GATGTGGATTCAGCCGCAAATCGGACGCGGTTCTCTGCACGGCGGTGACCGCGCCGCTCTTCGCGCCGAGCCCACCCTCCTGCGCCGCGCGGGCGGCATAGAACGCCAGCACCGTCTCCACGGCGATGCGCGTGAGCCGGCGCGAGCCAGCGGCGGTTCGGCGTGCGGCGGTCTACTCGCCCCGCAACACCGTCATCGGGTCGACTTGACCGGCGCGCCGCGCCGGCAACGCGCCGGCCAAAGCTGCCGCCGCGAGCAGCGCGCAGGCCGTGCCGGCGTACGTCGAGACGTCCGAGGTCGCGACTCCGAACAGCAGGCCCTGGATGAGTTGTCGCGAGAAGAACGCCAGCACGCCGCCGATCGCGAGGCCGAGGCAGGCGAGGCGCAATCCGCTCCCGACGACGAGCCGCAGCAGGTGGCCGGCGGAAGCGCCCAGCGCCATCCGCACGCCGATCTCGCGCCGCCGCTGCTCGACCATGAACGCCAGGATTCCGTAGAGCCCCTGGAGCGCCAGCGACAACGCGACGATCGAGAAGAGGGCGAGCGCGAAAGCGTTGAAGCGCTCCTGCGCCGAAGCTGTTTCCACGAGCTGGCGCGCCTCCTGGACGTTCGCCAGCGGCAACGTCGGGTCCAGCGACCAGACCGCGCGCCGCACCTCGGGCAGTAGCTCCCTGGGATCGGTCCGTGTACGCACCACCAGCGTGCCCCAGCGCACCCAGTCCTGGGGCCGCTGCAGGTACGGCGCGAAGATCGTGACCGAGTCGGGATCCTGCAGCCGAACCCCCTTCACGTCCTCGACCACGCCCACGACCGTCATCCAGCGGGTCTCGCGGTTGGGGTTCCAATCGCGCCATGACACCCGCTGACCCACGGCGCTCGCGTTGGGAAACAGCTGGCGCGCCAGGCCGCGATTCAGGATCGCCACCAGAGCGCCGGCCTCGTTGTCGGTCGGCTGCAGGCCGCGGCCCTCTACGATCTTGAGGCCCATCGCCCGCATGTAGTCGCCATGCACGAAGCGGACGCGAGCGCCGGGCTCGCGGTTCTTCTCGAAGACGCGCCCGTCGACGAGCAGGCGCCCGCCAAGTCCGCCGCGCGGGTTGAGCGGCGGTGTCGTGACGTAGGCCGCTGTCTCCACACCCGGAAGCTCCGCGAGCCGCGACACGATCCCGGTGAAAGCCCGGTCTTGCGGCGCTTTCTTTCCATAGCGCGACTCGGGCAGCACGAGGTCCGCGAGCAGGATCCGGTCCTTCTCGAAGCCGAGCGGCACCGACTGCAAGTGCGAGAAGGTCTTGAGCAGAAGTCCCGCGCCGACCAGCAGCAGGAAAGCGAAGGCCACCTCGGCGGTGACCAGGCCGGCCAGCAAGCGCTGCCGTCCGCCACCCGAAGCGCCCTTGCTGCCGCTCTTCAAATGGCCGATCAGGTCGCTGCGCAGCGTCTGCAACGCCGGCAACAGGCTCATCGCGAGGCCCGTCGCGATCGCCATCGCCATCCCGAACGCCAGCACGCGAGCGTCGATCACCGTCTCGGCGACGCGCGGCAGTGATGCCGGAGCCGCGGCGACGATCAGGTCGCGTGCCAGGAATGCCGTGGCGATGCCGACGCCGCCGCCGATGACGGCGAGCACCAGGCCTTCGGTCAGCCATTGCCGCAACAGCCGGCCGCGGCTCGCACCGATCGCGAGCCGGACCGCCATCTCGTCCTGCCGCGAAGCCGAGCGCGCGAGCAACAGGCTCGCCAGGTTCACGCACGCGATCAGCATCACCAAACCGACCGCGGCCATCAGCACCAGCATCGCGCGCCGCACACCGCCGACCATGAAGTCGAGCAGCGAGATCGGCTCGACGATCTTGTTGCGGTTGGTGCGTGGGTACTCTTTCTCCAGGCGCCGCGAGATCACGACCATCTCGGTCTGCGCGCCGACGATCGTCGAACCCGCGCGCAGCTTTCCGATCGCGTCGAAGTTGTTGGTGCCGCGCTCTTTCAGGAAGCCCGGCACGGCACTCGCCGCCGGCGTCCAGAGATCGACGCCGTCGTGCAGGAAGTCGAACGCCGCCGGCATTACTCCCACGATCGTCGTCTTGACGTCCGAGAGCGTGATCTGGCTGCCGATCAGGCGCGGGTCGGCGCCGAAGCGACGCCGCCACAGCGTCTCGTTCAGGACCGCCGTGGCGGGCGCGCCCGGCTTGTTGTCGTCAGCGCCGAGCGTTCGACCAAGCAGCGGCTGCATGCGCAGCACGCGGAAGTACTCGGGTTCGACCACCGCGCCGTTCAGTCGCTCCGGATCGCCATTGCCCGTGAGGTCGAAGGCCCAGCTGCGCAAGAAGAGCGCGATCTCCTCGAACGACTGGCTCTGCGCGCGCCAGTCGCCGCCGTCGAGGATCCCCACGTCGCCCTCGCGGGTGATGAAGCTGAGCCGCTCCGCGTCGGGGAACGGCAGCGGCCGCAGCACCACCGCGTCGACCACGCTGAAGATCGCCGCGTTTGCGCCGACGCCGAGCGCGAGCGTCAGGATCGCGACGGCGGCGAAGCCGGGGCTCTTGACGAGGTGCCGGAGCGCGAGCCGAACGTCTTGAATCAGGGTGTCCATCGATGCTCCGATCAGGAGGAACGCAACGCGACCGTCGGGTCCAGCGCGGCGGCGCGCCGCGCCGGGATCAGGTTGGCGAGCAACGCCGCCGCCGCCAGCACGGCGGCTGTCGCTCCAAAAGAGAGCGGGTCCGTGGCGCTGATTCCGAACAGCATCTTCTCGACGAGACGGGAGAGGCCGAACGCGATCGCCAGGCCGGCGGCGAGGCCGAACCCGACGACCACCATCCCCTGCCTCACCACCAGCCGCAGGATGTCTTCTTGGCGCGCGCCCAGGGCGATCCGGATCCCGATCTCGCGCTCGCGTTGTCGCACCACGAAGGACATCACGCCGTAGATGCCGATCGAGGCCAGCAGCAGCGCCAGACTGCCAAAGACGCTCAGCAGCCGGGCTCCGGTGCGCGGCGCCCAGAGGGCGTTCCCGAGCGCCTGTGAGATCGTGGAGACGCCGACGATCGGCAGGCCGCGGTCGAGCGATTGCACCTCGCGGCGGATGCTCTCGACCAGCAGCCCTGGCCGCTGAGCGGTGCGCACGATCAGCGTCACGCCCGGCGAGTAGCGCTGCATCAACGACTCGTAGATGTACGGCTGCGGATCCTCGCCGAGCGTGTTGTATTTCGCGTCACGCGCGATCCCGACCACCTCGGAGAGCTCTTCGTCCGAGAAGAAACGAAACCGCCGGTTGAGCGCGTCCGTGTTCGGCCACAGCTTTTTCGCCATCGTTTCGTTGATCACGACGGCCTTGGGCGCGCCGGTCCGGTCCTCTTCCCCGAGCGGCCGACCTCGGATGACTCTCACACCCACCACGTCGAAGTACCCCGGCCCGATCGGGTTGACTTGGATCAGGGTTCGGTCGTTCGGATCGCCGCCCTCGAGGAAGACGGAGCGGAACAGCGTGCCCTGCAAGGGTCCGCCTTGGGCCAGCGCGGCGCTCGTGACTCCGGGGAGCGCGGTAGTTCGCTCGCGAACCTGTCGCAAGAACGCCTCGCCCTTCTCGCGCGAGTAGCCTTGCAGCCCGACGTCGAACGACAGCGTCACCAGGTTCTTGGCTTCGAATCCCGGATCCAGTCGTTCCGCCGCTCCGAGGCTCCGGACGAACAGGAATGCACCGACGAGCGCGACCAGCGAAAGCGCCACTTGAGAAGCCACCAGCAGGTTGCGAACGCCGAAACCACCGGGTGGCGCCGAGCGCACGCCCGACTGATCTTTCAGGTCGTCGAGCATCTCGGGCCGCGACGCTTGGAGCGCGGGAACCAGGCCGAACAGCAGGCTCGCAAGAAGAGCGACGCCTGTCGTGAACAGGAGAACACGCAGGTCGATGCCGAGCTTCAGGTCGATCGTGATCGGGAACGGGAGCGCGGGCAGTGTCGCGATCAGCGCCTCGTGTGCCCACACGGCGATCAGCAGGCCCAAGCCGGCGCCCGGCAGCGCAAGCAGCACGCTCTCGGTGAGCAGCTGGCGCACCAGCCGCGCGCGCGAGGCGCCGATCGCCAGCCGAATCGCGATCTCGCGCCGCCGCGAGAGCGCGCGCGCCAGCAGCAGGTTCGATACGTTGGCGCAGGCCACCAGCAACACGAAGCCGACGACGGTCATCAGCAGGGAGGTCGCCGCCAACGCGCCGCCGCGGGCATTGGGGTTGAGCGCCGCATCCTTCAGTGAGATCAGCAGCACGCCGCGGCCCTTGTTGTCGTCCGGGAAGTCGCGCTCCAAGTTCTGCGCCAGCGTCGTCATCGCCGCCTGGGCCTGCTCGCGCGTCACGCCGGGCTTCAGGCGTGCGATCGTGTTCACGAACAGGCCGCGGCGTTCCTCGTACCAGTTGGCCGAGGGATCGGTGCGGATCGCGCGGTTCATCGACATCGGCAGCCATAGCTCGGGCCGCACGCCGACGTCGGTTGCGGTGAAGCGCGCCGGCGTCACGCCAATCACCGTGAACGACTGGCTGTTGATCGTGATCGCCCTGCCGACCGCGCCGGGGTCGCCGCCCAGCTCCCCGAGCCAGAAGCCGTGTGACAACACGGCGACCGGTGTCGGCGTCGCGTGCTCTTCCGGCTCGAAGGTGCGGCCGAGAGCGGCCGTGACGCCGAGCGTGTCGAAGTAGTTCTCCGAGACGAGCTGCCCGACCAGCAGCTTGGCCTCGCCGCTTGCCTTCACGCTCATCGTCGTCCAGTCGTAACCGAGCATCGACTCGAAGACGTCGTTCTGCTTCCGGTAGTCCTTCCAGTTGAGGTGGGACATCGGCGAGAAGCCAGGGTTCTTCTTGTCGGTGGCGTAGACCGACACCAGCCGCTCCGCGTCCGCCACCGGCAGCGGCTGCAGGAACAGCGCGTTGGCGATGCTGAAGATGGTGGTGTTGGCGCCGATGCCCAGGCCGAGCGTGAGGATCGCCACGGCGCTGAAGCCGGGGCTCTTCCACATCAGGCGCAGCGAATGACGAACGTCTTGAATGAGATCGTTCATCGAGAGGCTCCTCGCCGCCGACTCGACTCCTAGGCTGCTTGCACGCCGTCGCCGCTGGACGAAGCCTCGGCGTCGAGGCCCATCGCCGAGCGCAGGATCCCGGTGCGGGTGCGGATGCCGAGCCGCTTCATCTTCTCGTGCAGTGTCGTGGGCAAGAGCCCCAGCACGCAAGCGGCGCGGCGCTGGTGGCCCTGGGCCCCGGCCAGCGCTTGCAGGATGATCGTTCGCTCGTACTCTTCCATCAGCGATTTGAGGTCGTTCATCTCGTCCTCCGCATCCTCATTCAGCGCCCCCGAGTTCGGTAGATCTAGGCCGCGCCCTCGCCGACCTTCTCGGCGTTCTCGTCGACCACCTGTCCGTCGAAAAGATGAATCGTGCGGTCGGCATGGCGCGCGAAGCGCGTGTCGTGGGTGACCATGCAGATCGTGGAGCCGGCGCGGTGCAGCTCGCGCAGCAGGTCCATCACCGCCTCGCCGTTCTTGGAGTCGAGGTTGCCGGTCGGCTCGTCGGCCAGCAGGATCGAGGGCGCGCCGACCAGCGCGCGCGCCACGGCGACACGCTGCTGCTGACCGCCGGAGAGCTGGCTCGGCAGGTGCTTGGCGCGGTGACCCATCCCGACCCGCTCCAGCGCCTGC
>CAZVOI010000964.1:0-2427 GCA_964628275.1 uncultured Acidobacteriota bacterium
ACCTGGCCTCGTTGCTGCGCCGCATCGGCCGCCTGCCGGGCGACAAGGCGCTGGAGATCGCGCGGGGTGTCTGCGCGGGATTGGCGGCGGCGCACGACAAGGGTGTGATCCACCGCGACCTGAAGCCGGCGAACGTGATGATCGACGGCCGCGGCCAGGCTCGGATCACCGATTTCGGCCTTGCCGCGCTGGCCGGCGGGGCGCACAAAGACGCGCACGCCGGAACGCCCGCTTACATGGCGCCCGAGCAACTGCGCGGCGAAGCGCTCTCCATCCGCACCGACCTGTACTCGCTCGGCCTGGTCTTCTACGAGATCTATTGCGGCCGGCGCGCCTGGGATGCCGAGTCGATGTCGGAGCTCCTGAAGAAGCGCTCGGACTCCTCGCCCGCGGCGCCCTCGAGCTGGGTCAAGGACCTGGCTCCCGCCGTCGAGCGGCTGATTCTGCGCTGCCTCGAACGCGACCCGGCCGCGCGGCCCGAGAGCGCGCTGACGGTTCTCACCGCGTTGCCCGGCGGGGATCCGCTGCAAGCGGCGATCGCGCTCGGCGAGACGCCCTCCCCCGAAATGGTGGCTGCGGCGTCGATCGTCGGGGATTTGAAGCCGGCCGCCGCCTGGTCGCTGCTCGGCGCCGCTGCGTTGGGTCTCGCCGGTGTGCTTTGGTTGTCGGACCGCGTGACCCTGCACCGGCTGGTGCCGTTGCCAAAATCGCCCGACGTGCTGCTCGACCACGCCAAGACGCTCGCGGCGCGGCTCGCGCCCGGCGACATGATTGCCGACAGCGGCTTCGGGATCGAGGTCGATGGAGCCTACTTGAGGACGATCGCCGACCGAGATCCCTCGCCGACGCGCTGGAAACGGCTGGCGGTCGATCGCCCCGGGCCGCTCCGCTTCTGGTATCGATCGAGCCCGTCTGCTCTCGTCGCACGAACCTGGACGCGTCGCGGGGCCTTCTGGTTCGGCGCGCGTCCCGTCGGCCAGCTGACCCGGCAGCAGCCGCCGCCACTCGTGCCCGGGATGCGTGAGGTGGTCCTCGACATGCAGGGGCGACTTTTGCGCTGGCACCGGCTGCCGTCCAGCAGCGATTCGCCGGAAGCAGACGTCGACGTCACGATCGCCCACCTCTTTGCGGAGGCCGGCCTCGACCGGTCGAAGTTCACGCCCATTGCCTCCTCCCCGGACGTCTGGCTCGGCCCGCGTGCCGGCGGACCTCTCACGATCGCGGTGGAGCGCGCGCGTGTTTCGCTGTTCGACCACAGCGGCGACTACTCTGGCCAAACCACGACCGCCGCCAGCGTGACGTCCGAGGCGACCCGGGACATCGCCCTGAAGTCGCTGCTTCCCGGCTCGCTCATGGTCTTCGCGGGAGTCGGCGCGCTGGTGATGCGGAACCTGCGCGGCCGGCGCGGCGATCGCAAGGGAGCGCTGCGGCTGGCGCTCTTCGGCGCCGTGACGGCCGACGTGGCCTTGAAGCTCGCAGTGCATTTCCCACCCTCGCTCACCGACGCGCACGACCTTTGGATTGCCACCGATGCGCAGGCCATCTATTGGGCGGTCGTGGCCTGGATCTTCTACATCGCCCTCGAGCCTTCGCTACGCCGCACCTGGCCGCACACGCTCATCTCCTGGTCGCGCCTCCTGGCGGGCCGCTTCAGCGATCCGCTGGTGGGGCGGGACGTTCTGGTTGGGGTCGTCGTCGGCGCTGCGTACGCGTGTCTTCAGCTCTCTGGGGATCTGATTCCGCTGGTGCTGGGTGGGGCACCGCACATTCCCTTTTCCAACGCGGTTCCGGCATTGCCTTCGGCCCGCGAGGCCGCCGTCGTACTGCTCTACTGGATGTTCCCCTCGGTGCTGCTGGCCGTGGCTGCGCTGCTGCCGCTGCTTCTCTTCTACCAGCTCGGTAGAAGCCGGCGGCTTTCGCTGTTCCTGCTGTGGCTGGCTGTCTTCATCGTCGGGATGTCCGGCGCCCCGGATCTCGCAAGCCGGGCGCCGCTCGCGGGCATCGTATCGGCGATGCTCGTCACAGTGGTCTTCCGGTTCGGCCTGCTCGCGTCCTCCGTCACGCTCTACGTGGGCAAAATCCTCTTGTATCTTCCGCTCACGACGGATTCGTCGGCCTGGTACTTCGGCGCGTCGGCTCTCGGCCTGTCGATCGTCCTCGTTCTCGCCGGCTATGGGTTCGTCGTCTCGTTGGCGGGGAAGCCGTTCTTCGGCCGCCCCGTGCTGGATCCCTGAGCCCTCAGTACACGTCTGCCGTGTTGGCGCTCACGATTACGTTGAAGATCTTGGCGGCCTCGACCATGTCTTTGGCGGTGTAGCGGATCATGTTCTTCGTCCGGGTGAAGCCGGGCATCCAGGACCAGATCTCGGCGTCGGCGGTCTTGCCCATCTCGATCTCGATCGTGACCGGTGTCTTCACGATGTAGGG
>CAZVOI010000965.1:0-7908 GCA_964628275.1 uncultured Acidobacteriota bacterium
CGTTGCGCATTTGATCCCCTGAGGTGGTGAGTACAGGCACAAGGCTACGACCACAACCCCTAGAAAACAATGCCCTCAGAACGCCACGCGGATCCCGGCGCTCGCCAGCAGGCCGCCGGCATCGAAGCTCAGGCTGCTGCCTTCCGTCGGGACGAGCTTCACAGTGGCGCGGCTGAAACGCGCCTGCGCCGCGAGGCCGAAGCGCCTCGTCTTGCCGAAACCGAAGTCCAGTCTCGCTCCGGCGTTGAAACCGATCGGGCTTTCGCTGAGGTTCTTGGTGGGAACGCTGGTCGCGGTCACCGTATCGTAGGGGTAGGCCTGTGTGTACTGGATCGCATCCGCAACGTCTGCCTTCACCTGGAAAAAGGTCGCGCCCGCGAAGGCCGTGAACTCGAAGGAGCCGAACGCGCCCGTGGCAGCGAGATCCAGGTGTCCCGCGGTCTCACTGTACTTGAGGGCATTGATGCTCCCGCTCACGCTCCGCGGCCGATTGAAGTAGAGAGGGTGGGGCAATGCCGTCGAGTACGAGCCGGTCCCGTCCCGGTTCACGCTCGAGAAGCCGGCCAGCACGCCCAGGTGCCGGACCACGTTGAACTGCAAGCCGAGGTCCAGGCCGGGACCGGTCTTCTCCTCGTACTGCACGTCGAGCGTCGTCGGCTCCAGATACAGCGTGAATGGCCGCGACTCGGAGAAGGCGAGCTTGCCGGCGCCGAAGGCGCCGTTCAGCACCAGTCGGAATTTCTTGTCGGCCAGCACGTCCTCGCTCTGGGCGTGGGCGTGCGTCGCTGCCGCCGCGAGGAATGAGGCCGTGACCAGACGAGCGACGAGTCGGCTCATGATTTCTCCGTTCCGGAGCCTAGTTGACGCCCACGGCGGTCCACGCCTGGGTGACCGCTCGTTCCGGCGCGTTGCCGGCGCCGTACAGCTCGCGTGCCGCCTGGATCGTCGCGGCCCGAGCCTGCGAGAAGTTGGCTGCCGGCGTGAGCAGCGCCGTGAAGGCTCGATAGAAGACCTTCTCGATCTGCTCGCGGTTGGCGGCGCCGACTCCCTGGACGGCGACTCCCGAGACGCGGTTGGTGCCGCCTTCGATCGCCAGGTAGAACGCGTGGTTCGGGATGCCCGAGTTGATGTGGACGCCGCCGTTGTCCTGCAATCCGGTGTAGCGGATCGAGTAGTGATCGGGATCGCCGTAGGCGATCGGGCTCTGCATCGAGCGGATTCCGCCGGGCGTGACGGTGTCCTCCCCGAGCAGATAGTCGGCTCGCAGCGGCCCGCTGCCGGCCGCCTGGAAGTAGAACTCGATCGCGGTCCCCATCATGTCCGAGAAGGCCTCGTTCAGCGCCCCGGACTCGTTGCGGTAGATGAGATCGGACGTGAAGTCGGTGACCCCGTGCGTCAGCTCGTGTCCGACGACATCCAGCGAGCCAGCCAAGTAGTTCCACTGCAAGCCGCCCGAGGTCACCCCGGGAGGCAGGCCGTCCCCGTACAGCATGATGCCGAAGCCGAGGTAGGCGGCGTTCGTGAAGAAGGTCCCCACCGTGTCCGGCGTGTAGAGTCGATAGTCCTCGCGACGGATCGGGTGCGTCACACTGCGAATCGCGAGGTTGGCGTTGTCGAGTCCGCGCCGGCCGTGCCGCTTGAAGAAGTAGTCGTAGGTGTAGCCAGCGTAAACATGGGCGTCGACGTTGGCGCCATCGGTCCAGACGTTGTCGGCGTCTGTGGCGAGATCGGCGGGCCGCAGATCCTGCGGCCCGGAGTTCAGGAGCTGGATCAGCCGGAAGACGTCGCCCTTGAAGTCGTAGGTGGCGATCATCGGCGGGCGCAGCCGGTCGTCGGCCACGTAGCTGGTTCCGGATTGGGCGCCGCTCAGCTTCTTGGTGTCGTTCAGCACGCCGGTCGCGGTGCCGACGGATTGGCGTTGCAGGTCGCTGTAGTCGAGAACGATCTGGCCGCTGCTCGCGTCCACGAAGTACTGCCGGATGTCGAAGTCGCCGGAGGTCGCGGCGGCGCGCAGCAGGTACGTCAGGCGATAGTCGCCCGCGTCGAGGGGCACGACGCTGAGCCGCGGTTCGTCGCCCCAGAACGGGGCCGCGCCCCGGTCGGCGACGATCCGTTCCGCGGCGGAGGCGGCGATCGCCGGCGTCACCTCGATGTCGATGTCCTCGTAGAGCGTTCCGAAGACGCTCAACACCTGAGCGGCGTCGCTCTGAACCACCAGCTCACCGCCGAATACGGGCACTCCCCGGTGGAGCTGGGCCAGGCGTTCGTGACGGCGCCCGGCGAGCTGGGTGTCGTCGCGGGTCTGGCGCGTGGCCAGGTCGCCCGTCGCGATCATTCGATCGACACGGGAAGTCCATTCGGCGAGGGCGGCACCCCCGCTCGCCGCGACCGAGGTCCGCCGGACCTCTGCGGCCCCAGCCTCGGCTGCCACTAGAAAGAAAAAGGCGACCGCGGCACGCTTCATCGAATCCTCCTGCAGAGTCGCGGAAGGTTATCCGAGGTGTGGTCAGGGCGCCAATCGGCTAGCGGCTCGCGGTCGCGAAGATGATCTTGCCCAGCACGGTAAAGCCGCCGATGTCCTTCTCGTCGTAGACCTTCGACACGCCGCCCAAGCCTATCGTGTTGGGGACGAAGGAATAGCCGGCTTCGACGCCGAGTCGCAGGTGAGATCGGCTGATCTCGATACCGCCCTTGACGTGGCCGCCGGCCTTGGAGAGCGACTGTTCTTCGCTGATCCCGCCGACGCTCGACTGCTCCCGGTACTTCGTGACGCCGCCACCCGCGCCGAGATACGGCCGGAAGCCGACGCCGAGCAGGCGCGTCGCGCCGAAGCGGTAGCCGATCGTCGCCTGGATCGGGGTTATCTTCGCCTCGAGCGGGTGCCCGAGCTTGAAGACTGGAGAGGTTGGGTCGGCGACGAACACGCGCTCGCCCTGCTTGCTGAAAGTGCGGGCGCCAACGGTCACGAAGAAGCGCTCGAACTCGTAGCCCAGCTCGCCGCCGAAGGTGCCGCCGCCCGAGGAGTCGAAGACGGCTTTCGATGAGTTCTTCGCGGTCAGGCCGAGATAGCCTGCTTCCGCCGCCAGTGTGAAGCCACGCTGCGAGAGGGACTGTGCGTGCGCCGGCGCCGCGGCGCAAACAGCGATCCCCGCGATGACGACGATCGCGCGCTTCATTTGTTGATCCCCAGTCCCTTGAGCGCCTCGGCCGGCCGGATCAGGCCGTAGCCGAACTGGTCGTCGCGGCCCGTCGCCCCCAAGTCCTCGGCGGTCGACTCGATCGCCTTCTTGACCGCGGCCGGGTCGGTGATGCCTTGCCGGATCAGGAGCGCCGCCACCGCGGCTACGTGCGGTGTGGCCTGGCTGGTGCCGTCGACGAAATAGTAGGCGAAAGCGTTGTAACGCCCGGCCGCGGCCCCGCGCGGGTCGAAAGTCTGCTGCAGGATGCCGTCGGGATAGCCGTCGTGGTCGTCGTCGCGATCCGTATCGCCGCCGGGAGCGACGACGTCGAGCGCCGAGCCGTAGTTCGAATACGACGCGCGCTGCTTGCGGTAGTCCACTGCGCCGACCGCGATCACGTCCGGATGTGAGCCCGGGAAGCTGACCGTGCCACGGTTTTCGTTGCCCGCCGCCGCTACGACAGTGACCCCCGCGGCGTGGGCGCGGTCGATCGCCGCGCGCAGCGTCGCGCTCTCGACATCGCCACCCAGGCTCAGGTTGATCACCTTCACCGGCTTTCGGCCGTTCTGCGTGAAGGCGACCGCGTAGTCGACACCCTCGGCCACGTTGAAGAACGAGCCGACGCCGTTGGCGTTCAGGACCTTGACCGGCATGATCGCGCAGTTGAAGCACAGGCCGGAGACGCCCAAGCCGTTGTTGGTCGCCTCGGCGATCGTGGATGCCACGTGGGTGCCGTGGAAGTTGTCGTCGTTGGCGTGGCTGCTACCGGTGTAGACGTTGAAGCCGGTCACGAACGTGGTGCCGCCCCAGTCGGGCGCCTTCGCGAACGGGCCGAAGTCCTCGTAAGCGATGCCGGTGTCGAGCACGGCCACGACCACCGACGGGTCCCCGGTCTGGATATCCCAAGTCCGCTCGGCGCCGATCTGGCGCATGTTCCACTGGTTCTCCCAGTAGCGATCGTTGGGTGAGAGGAACGCTCGCGCGACGCCATTGGCTTCCGCGTACTCGACCTCGCGCATGCCGTGCAGGCGGGAAACGGCGGTCTCGACGTCCAGGCCGTCCTCGAGCGTCATCAGATAGTGGCCGCCGAACTGGCTCTTGCGCGCCCGCACGCCACCCACGTCGCGCATCGCGTGCTCGACCGCGGACTGGCTGCTGCCCTCGCCGAAAGCCACGACGATCTCGCCGGGCATGTAGCGCGGCAGCAAATTCAGGGCCCGGCGCTGGACGAACAGGGCCTCTCTTTCGCTGGCGGTGGTTCTTACGAAAGACAGGCCAGCCGCTCCGAACAGCAACACGACCAGCAGGACGCGCTTCATATTTCGAGTGTAGTGGCTGCCCGTAGCGCGTTCAATCGCGCGCGATCCGGCGCACCAGCAGCGTGGCCGCGACACCGCCCGCGACGAACAGCGCGAGCCCGAGCGCGGGCCGCGGATCGGGGAGGGTGCCATCGGCCGGCAGTTCGCTCAGGGGCGCCACCGCGAAGGTGATCGCGTTCAGGGTTCCATGGGCGATCATCGGGCAGAGCAAGCGTCCGCTGCCGAGACGCAGCGCGGCGAAGCCGATGCCCACCGCGCAGGCAAACGGCACGCGGTAGAGCGAGAGCGCGCCGTGGGTCGTCGCGTCGAAGTGAATCACACCGAAGAGAAGCGTCGTGACGAGCGTGGCCGCGACCGCTCCCAGTGGCCGAGCCAGCGCGGGCAGGACCAGCCCGCGAAACAGCAGCTCTTCGCAGAACGCTGGAGCGCCTGCGATCGCGAGCACGGAGACGATCGCGTCCAGCGGACCCGAGGGCTTGAGGCGTTCGTGCAGTGAACGAAACGCCTCGAGGGTGCCGGGCGGCGGCTTCCAGACGGTGTACTGAAGCTCGAACAGGCCCAGGCTCGCGACCCAGAGCGCGCCCCCCGCCAGGAGCGAAGTCAGCACGATCGACCCCGGGAGCCCTGGCCGTTCGCCGAAGAGCGGAGCGCCTCGCCCGGAGAGCCTGTAGAAGAGCAGACCCGGGCACACCAGCGCCAGCTCGGACAAGACGAGACCGGGGCGAAGCCCGAGAGTCGCGGCGGGGCGCGCGACGAGGTACATCGCCGCGATGCCGAGAAGAACGGCGACCGGTGCGAGCCAAGCCGAGAACGGACCGGACCTCTCCTGGACCATGGGCGGCGCATTATGCCAGCGCGCGGCCAGGCCCCGGTTTTGCGCCCGTTTCGATCGACCGCTAACATCACCGGTTCCTGTTCGATGCAGCTTCGCGAAGCCGCGCCGCCGTTCTCGACAATGCGCCAACTGCCGGCCGAAGACCGGCCGCGCGAACGGCTCGGGCGCGTCGGCGCCCCGGCTCTCTCGAACCCCGAGCTGCTGGCCATCCTGCTTGGGACCGGGCGTCCCGGCGCTTCCGCGCTGGACATCGCGGCCCTGCTCGCCGCTGCCGGCTTGCGCGCGGTGGCGGGACGCTCGCTGGCCGAGCTGGCCGGCGAGCCCGGCGTGGGCGTCGCCAAAGCCGCGCGGATCCTGGCCGCGCTCGAGCTCGGGTCGCGGCTCTCCACCGAGACGGCCGGGACGCAACCGCTCTTGCGGACGCCCGAAGAGGCAGCGCGCTACGTCTTGCCGCGCTACTCGGCGCGGCCGCTCGAAAGCTTCGGCGTGCTGGCGCTCGACACGCGCCACCGCCTCAAGAAGGAAATCCTGATCTCCACCGGCTCGATCGACGCCACGCTGGTGCACCCGCGCGAGGTGTTCCGCGAGGCGCTGGTGCTGCGAGCCGCCTCGGTCGTGCTCTTCCACAACCATCCGTCGGGGGATCCGGAGCCGTCCGCCGAAGATCTCCAGCTCACGCGGCGGCTGGTGCAGGCCGGCGCGCTCCTCGGCATCGCCGTGCTGGATCACCTGGTGCTCGGCGCGGGCCGCTACGTCAGCTTGAAACAACGAGGCGCCGTCTGATGGGGCGGATCGTCTACTTCGACGCGTCGGCCGGGGCTTCGGGCGACATGCTGCTCGGAGCCCTGGTCGACCTGGGCCTGCCGCTCGAGGCGCTCGGCGCCGAGCTTCGCAAGCTGCCGCTCTCGGGATATCGCCTCGAGTCGCGCCGCGTGATGCGCGCCGGGCTGTCGGCGTCCAAAGTGGACGTGCACGTCGAGAGCCACGATCACGACCAGCATCACCACGACCACAGCCACTCGGGCCGCCATCTGCCCGAGATCCGAGCGATCCTCGAGGCCAGCGGGCTCGACGCGCCCGTCAAAGAGCGGTCGATCGCGCTGTTCGAGCGCCTGGGCGAGGCCGAAGCCGCAGTCCACGGGACGACACGAGACCAGGTCCATTTCCACGAGGTCGGCGCGATCGATTCGATCGTCGACATCGTCGGCGGCGTGATCGGGCTCCACTGGCTGAAGGCCGATCGCTTCGTGTCGTCGCCACTCAACCTCGGGGGCGGAACCGTCAGGATGAGCCACGGCGTCGTCGGCGTTCCGCCACCGGCGACCGCGCGGCTCGTCCTCGGCGTGCCGGTCTTCGGTGACGGCGACTTCGAGCGGCTGACGCCGACCGGCGCGCTGCTGCTCACCGCCCACGCCACCTCCTACGGCCCGGCGCCGGCGATGCGCATCGAGAAGACCGGCACCGGTGCGGGCGACCGCGATTCGAAGGATCGCCCGAATGTGTTGCGCCTGTTGGTCGGAACCGAAGAGACCGCGCCAAGCGCCGGCCGCGTGCTGGTCCTGGAATGCGAGCTCGACGACCTGCAGCCGCAGCTGCTCGGACCTCTGATCGACCGGCTGCTGGGCGCGGGCGCGCTCGACGCCTACTTCACGCCGATTCACATGAAAAAGGGTCGTCCCGGTATCCTGATCAGCGTGCTGGTGGAACCGACCGATCGCGAGACGATCGAAGCGCTGCTGTTCGCCGAGACCTCGACGCTGGGCGTGCGACGCCAGCAGTGGGACCGAACCGTGCTCGACCGCGAGGTCGTGAGCGTCGAGACGCCGTATGGACGGATCGGCGTGAAGGTGGGGCGCCGCGACGGCCGCGTGTCGAACGCGCAGCCCGAGTTCGAGGACTGCCAGCGCGCCGCGACCGAGTGCTCTGTTCCTCTCAAGGAAGTGTTCGCGGCGGCGCTCGCGGCGTACCGAGGGTCCTCGCGTTGACCCCACGCCGCCTCTACCTCACGACGCCGATCTACTACGTGAACGACGTGCCGCACGTGGGCCACGCCTACACCACCGTCGCGGCCGACGTCCTCACCCGGGCCCGGCGCCTGGCAGGTCACGAGGCCTTTCTGCTCACCGGAACCGACGAGCACGGCCAGAACATCGAGCGCATCGCGCAGGCGCGCGGCGTCAGCGAGAAGCAGCATTGCGACGAGATCTCCGAGGTGTTCCGCGAGCTGTGGCAGAAGCTCGACGTCCGCTACGACCGCTTCATCCGGACCACCGACGACGTCCACGTTCGCGGCGTCTTGAAGCTGTGGTCGCGGCTCGTGAAAGCCAAGACCCCCGACGGCCAGGACGCGGTCTATCGCGGCAAGTACGCCGGCTGGTATTGCCCGCGCTGCGAGGGCTTCAAGGACGAAGACGAGCTGCGCCAGCCCGGCAACATCTGTCCGGATCACGAGCGGCCCTGCGAGTGGACGGAGGAGGAGAACTTCTTCTTCCGGCTCTCCGCCTACTCCGGCTGGCTGCGCGACCAGATCCAGAGCGACCGCCTGAACGTGCGCCCCGAAGGCCGCAAGAACGAG
>CAZVOI010000966.1:0-1704 GCA_964628275.1 uncultured Acidobacteriota bacterium
TTTCTCGATGGCGTGGCGCTCAACGCCAGCCTGAGCCTGCCCGACGGTCTGCATCCCAATGCAAAGGGCGTGGCGATCGTTGTGGAGCGGATATTGCCAAAGGTTGAGGAGCTGATTGGGCGGGTGAAGGGGAAGAGGGGGTAGGGAGTTAAATGCCTCCTCGCTGAACTGAGTGGGTGCGCTCCAGGTCGATTGAGTGGTCAGGTGGCGGCTTGATCCTGATGGCAGAGCGGTTGGCGTGGTGACGGGCGGCGGTCAAGGACGCGCACTTCGCGCGCCCGCGAGGGGTTGTCCTTGAGGGCCGGCCGGCGCGGCGGCACACTGGGCGCCAGGATCGATCCAACCCCGGGGCACCCATGCGCGACACAGACCTCTTCCAACTCGCTCTCGGGCTCGTGCCGCCGTGGATGGTGAAGGCGGCGAACTTCGATGCCGAGAAGAAGCGCCTCGATCTGGAGATCGACTTCACGACCGGCGGTCGCTTCCCATGCCCCGACTGCGCAGCCGCTGATTGCCCGACGCACGACACCGTCATGAAGCCGTGGCGGCATCTCGACTTCTTCCAGCATCAGGCGTTCCTCACCGTCCGCACGCCGCGCATCACCTGCCCCAAGTGCGGCGTGAAGCTGATCAACGTGCCCTGGGCGAGACCGGGTTCCGGCTTTACGCTGCTGTTCGAGGCGTTCGCCATGACGCTGGTCAAGCACATGCCGGTCGCCGCCGCCGCCCGCCTCATGGGCGAGCACGACACGCGGATCTGGCGCGTCGTCTTCCATTACGTCGAGGCAGCTCTGGCCCGCATGGATCTCGCCGATCTGCGCCGCGTCTGCATCGACGAGACGGCTGCCAAACGCGGCCACGACTACATAACGTTGTTCGTCGATATCGACCGCCGCCGCGTCGTGTTCATCGCCGACGGACGCGAGGCCAAGACCGTCGCCGAGTTCGCCGATCACGTCGATGCGCACAACTCCGACGCAAGCCGCATCAAGGAGGTCTGCGTCGATATGAGCGCAGCCTTCATCAAGGGCGTCACCGAAAACCTCACCGAGGCCGAGATCACCTTCGACAAGTTCCACGTCATGAAGCTGATCGGCGACGCCGTCGACAAGGTCCGCCGCGCCGAGAGCAAATCGCGGCCCGAGCTGAAGCGCTCGCGCTATCTCTGGCTCAGGAACGAGGCGAACCTCACGACCGAGCAGGCCGCACACCTCGGCTCGCTCGCCAAAACCAATCTGAAGACGGCGCGCGCTTATCACCTGCGGCTCGCCTTCCAGGACATCTACAAGGAGCGCTCGCGCGAGTGGGCCGGGATCGTTCTCGACAAATGGTACTCCTGGGCCAGGCGCTCGCGCCTCGAACCCATGAAGCAGGTCGCGGCCACTATCGACCGCCACCGCGACGGCATTCTCGCCTGGTTCGACAGCCACATCGCCAACGGCCTCATCGAAGGCATCAACAGCCTCGTCCAGGCCGCCAAAGCCAAGGCGCGCGGCTACCGAAACAGCAACACATTGAAGGCCGTCACCTACCTCATCGCCGGCAAACTCGATCTCAGGCTACCCACTTGAAACAGCGGGGAGCCAGATATTTACGGTGACGGCGTCAACGTGGCGGCCCGCCTGGAGAGCATCGCCCCGCCGGGCGGCATAGTGCTCTCGAAACAGGTCTACGACCACATCGGCAGCAATATCCCCGTTCAGT
>CAZVOI010000967.1:0-2110 GCA_964628275.1 uncultured Acidobacteriota bacterium
CCTCCGTCACGCCGCCGACGGCCAGCGCGACGTTGATGGTCGCGGTCTCGTTGACCTGGAGCACCATTCCGGAGCGGATGTACTTCCGGAACCCCGGGAGCTCGACCGTCATCTCGTACGGGCCGGGGCGAAGGAACGGCAGCGTGTAGCCGCCGCTGGCGTTGGTCGTTGCCCTCCCCACTTCGTTCGTGTCCGTGTTGCGCAGCGTCACGCTGGCACCCGGGAGGGCGCCCTGGTTGGCGTCGGCGACCTCGCCGCGAACCGTCGCGCGGAATTCCTGCGCGACGGCCGAGGCGGCTACCGCCATCACCATCGCCGCGGTCAGCAAGCACGCGTACGCCTTTAGCCTGTTCATCGCGTCCCTCCGAAGCGGTTTCGTCATGAGGACACCCCCCCTTGCTCGACGCCGAGCTCCGCAGAACCCCACGGTGAGACAGCGTATACATTGCTAATGTATGCGTTGTCAATCCGGTGTCGGCCCGGGGGGCGGGAGCTCGGGCTCCCCGCCGCCCTCACCGCCCTCGCGGCCGAAGAGAAGGCCCAGGTCGTCGGCGATCGCGACGTACTTCTGAGATTGACTCCAGAAGGAAGCGTGCATAGTGTTCGCTACTTCGCGGCAGACGGCACGGCAACTTCAAAGCATGAAACCGAAACAACTGCTTCACCTGATCCGACTCGCACTACTGCCGGCCACGCTTCTGGCCTGCGCCGCGACACTCCACGCCGCCGAAGTCACCGTCTCGGCGCCCGATTCGCCGATGCTCCACTTCGCGCTGGGGAAGCTTGGAGCGGCATTCCAGCAGCAAGGCGGTGTCTTGAAGCACACGGCGCATCCGGCGCCTGATGCCGCTCCAGGGATCGCCGTCAGCGTCGATCCCGCTGCGCTCGCCACAACTGGCCCGGACGGCTTTCAACGGGTGAGGGTGCGCCGGGGACTGAAGATCACCGCCGGCGACGAGCGCGGGGCGATGTATGGCTTGCTGGACCTGGCCCAGGAGCTTCGATCGGGCACGCCGCTCGACGGGATTCCCGACCGCACGGCGCGGGCACAGCTTGGGTTTCGCGCCATCAAGTTCAACTTGCCGTGGTCGGCCTATCGAACGAGTCCGGCCCTCGAGCAGCACCAGGAAACCTCCAAGGACCTTCGGTTCTGGGAGGCGTTCCTCGACATGATGGCCGAGAACCGTTTCAACGCGCTCTCGCTCTGGAGCATCCACCCCTTCCACTACATGATCCGGCCCAAGAACTTCCCGGAGGCCTGCCCGTTCAGCGAAGCGGAGATGGCCGAGTGGAGGAAGCTGTGGAGCGGCATCTTCGCGATGGCCAAGGAACGCGGCATCGAGACCTATCTGGTCAACTGGAACATCTTCGTCTCGCCCGAGTTCTCCCGCGCCCACGACGTCGCCCCCTGGAGCGTGAGCCTGAGTCACATCGGCAAGGAGGCTGATGCCACGGGCGAGCTGGTGGTGCGATACACGCGGGAGGTGGTGACGCAGGTGCTCGATGAATACCCCGACCTGACGGGGCTGGGCATCACCCTGGGCGAACGCATGGGCGGCATGACGCCGGACGAGCGGCGCACCTGGCTGGATCAGACGTTTGTCGCAGGCATCGCCGACGCCAAACGGCCGGTGAAGTTCATCTACCGCGCGCCGCTTTCGGCGAGCACCGGCTCGGGTGGCACGACCAGCGAGGAGAACGACCGCCGCTCGCGCGCCCAGGTCGAGTCGCTCTCCAACAACATCACCGGGCCGGTCTACGTGGAATTCAAGCACAACTGGTCGCACGCCCACTCCTCGCCCGACCTGTTCATGGTTCACGGCGGCACGCTCTCCGATGCCTACTGGAATCCCCCGCCCACGCGACACAAAGTGGTCTGGACGATGCGCAACGAGGACATGTTCATCCTGCGTTGGGGGCAGCCGGACTTCGTGCGGGAATTCGTCAAACGGCAGGGCGGCAAGGACTACGTCGGCGGCGCGATCATCGGCTCGGAGTGCTACATCCCCGCGCTCGACTACATCACGAAGGAAGGCCCGCACAAGACCTGGCGCTGGGCGTTCGAGCGGCAGTGGCTGTTCTACGCGGTGTGGGGGCAACTGCTCTACGA
>CAZVOI010000968.1:0-3104 GCA_964628275.1 uncultured Acidobacteriota bacterium
CCCGACGACGCCACGGCGGCCTCCTGGAACCCCGCCGGCCTCTCCTATCTTCGGCTGCCCGAGTTCTCCGCGGTGGGCACGCAAACGTCGCTGGAGATCCGCCAGGTGCTGGAAGGTGATTTCCTGACCCGCAACGACGAGCTGTCGAGCCGAGCGCCCGACTTCCTGGCCGCGACCTATCCGGTGTCGCTGGGCACCGTGGCCGGCGCCGTTCAATTGAGCTTCCAGCGCGTGATCTCGTTCGACGGCGATCGTCGGATCGAGAACTACGATGCCGCTCACGGAAACGAACCAGTTCGGGTACGGGAGTACCAGCAATTCGGCGGCTTCGACGTGATCGCCTTCGGAAGCGGCTTCCAGATCGCGCGCGGGCTGCGCGCGGGCGCCACGCTCAACCGCTGGTTCAACGGGTACAACTACACCGCCGAGAGGCAAGGCCAGCGCCCCAGCCTGCAAACCACCGACTTCGGGTTCTCGGGTTGGAACACCAACCTCGGCCTGATCTACTCCCCGATCGAGTCGCTCAACCTGGGCGCGGTCTACAAGAGCGGGTTCACCGCCGATGTGGACCTGAAGCGAAGCCGCAGCGACGCGGCGACGGCGACGCAGCCGGCCACCACCAACAGCTTCCGGCGCGAGACGGTGAGCATGGACTTCCCGGCAGCGCTAGGCGTCGGGGCCTCGTGGCGGCCGAAGACGCCGCTGACGGTGTCCGCCGACTACACGCGAACGCGCTGGAGCCACGCGCGGATCTATCAGTACTTCACCTTGGCGCCCACGCCGCCCGCGCCGCCGCTGCTGCCCGAGGACTCGTTCGAGTCGCTCCTCTACCCGGTGCTGGTGCCGGGTCTGGAGCAAACCGACACGCAGCAGATCCGGTTGGGCGCGGAGTACGTGATCATCAAGCAGCGAGTCAAATGGCCGGTACGGGCCGGTTATTTCGTGGACCGACAGCTGTTCAAGGCTTTCGACGACGTCACCGGGCTTCGCAGCAAGACGCCAGTGTTCCACGGCTTCAGTGTGGGAACCGGGATCATCGTGGGAGACGTGCTGATCGACGTGGCCTACGTGTACGAGAAGGGCACGTATCTCGAGGCCGATCCCGAGGCCCTGCCCGACGATCGGCGGCTCTACGACAACACGGTTCGCTCACAGCGTTTCCTGGTGTCGGTGATCTACCGCCATGGTCGTTGAGCAGGTGTTAAGCTCCGCTGAACCGAACAAGCGCGTCATGTTCAATAGGAAGATTCTCGGGTGCATTCTTGTGTTCGGCCTGGCAGTGATCCAGGCCGGCATCGGCGGCGGACCGGGTGGCGAAGCCAGAGCCGCGACCAACGCGAAGCCGAACATCGTCTTCATCGTGACGGACGATCTCGACGAGGCGTCGGTCACGTACATGCCGAAGCTCCAGGCATTCGTCGCCGGAGTCGGCGTCACCTTCACCAACTCGATCGCGAGCAATCCCGTGTGCTGCCCGTCGCGGGCGTCGATGCTCCGCGGCCAGTACTCCCACAACCATCGCGTGTGGACCAACGGACGCGGCAACAACACCTGCTTCGACACGTTTCGCTCGGGCGGTCTCGAGACGTCGACGATCGCCACTTGGCTGCAGGGAGCGGGTTATCGCACCGGCCTCGTCGGCAAGTACCTGAACCGCTATCCCGCCAACCCAGGCGTGCTCGACGACGGCTACGTGCCGCCGGGTTGGGACTTCTGGTTCGCCATCTTCAACGCGGAATACAACTCGGATGCCTACTTCCAGTACTACGCGAACCACAACAAGAAGCTGGAGAGCTACGGACGCAAGGCCGAGGAATACTCGACCGACGTGCTAACGGCTCGTGCTACGGAGTTCATCACGGGCAACGCCGCGGCCGGCGGCAAGCCGTTCTTCCTGTGGATCGCGACCACCGCGCCGCACGCCGATCCGATCGCGGCGCCGCGCCACGACGGCGCCCACGCCGACAAGCGGGCCCCACGGACGCCGAACTTCAACGAAGACGACGTCGGCGACAAGCCGCGCTGGTATCGCGACAACCTGCCTCTCTTGTCCAGCCGCCAGCAGACCGACTTGGATTGGCTGTTCCGAAAACGCCTGGAGACGCTGCAATCGGTCGACGACCTCGTGGAAAAGGTCATCGAGGCAGCGGCGGCCACCGGCCAGCTCGGCAACACATACTTCTTCTTCACCTCCGACAATGGCTTCCTGCCCGGTAACCACCGCTTCCCCGGCGGCAAGGAAGCGCCCTACGAGGAATCGATCCGCACGCCGCTGATGGTCCGGGGACCGGGCGTCGCGGCCGGCGCGCGACGCGAGCACCCGGTGAGCAACATCGACATCGCCCCGACGCTGGCGGCGCTCGGTGAAGCCCAAGCGCCGAGCTTCGTCGATGGACGCTCGCTGGTTCCGCTCTTCGCCACAGCACCGCCGCCGGCGGCGAGCTGGCGCCAGGATCTCCTGATCGAGCACGAACCTGCCGACGGGGGCGGCATTCCATCCTGGTTCGCGTTGCGCACGGATCGCGAGAAGTTCGTCGATTATCCGGCAACCGCCGAGGAGGAGTATTACAACCTCGTCGACGATCCCTTCGAGACCGAGAGCAAGCACGGGGCCCTGGACCCGGCGCGCAAGAGCCAGCTGAAGGCGCGGCTTCGGGAGCTCCAAGGCTGCAGCGGAGCCAGCTGCCGCTGACGGGCTCGACGCTCCGCGTCGGCGGGCTCGCGCTGCTGGCGTTGCTTTCCGCTCCGGCTCGGGCCGCCGAGCCGGGTCTCGATCCACGCATCGTCTCGCTCCTGAGTTCGATCTCGGAGGAGCGCCTCCAGAAGACGGTCACCACGCTGGTGGGCTTCGAGACGCGCAACACGCTGTCGAGCGCCGAGTCCAAGACCCGCGGCATCGGCGCGGCTCGGCAATCGATCCTGGAAGAGATGAAGGCCGCGAGCCCGCGGCTGCAGGTCAGCTTCGACAGCTACGACATCCCAAAGCAGGGGCAACGGATCGTGCGCGATGCGACGGTCGTCAACGTAGTGGCCGTGTTGCCGGGCCAGAGCCCGCGCCGGCTGTACGTGTCGGGGCACTACGACTCGCTGGCGCGCAGCGCGCC
>CAZVOI010000969.1:0-2984 GCA_964628275.1 uncultured Acidobacteriota bacterium
TTCCTGACCTTCGGCAACGCGGGCGAGATCGCGCGCGCGAGCGTCGAGATCGGGCTCCTGGCGCTGGCGCTCACCGCGGTGATCCTGACCGGCGGCATCGACCTCTCGGTCGGATCGCTGCTCGGGCTTTCGGCCGTGATGATGGGCGCGGCCTGGCGCGACCTCGGCTGGCCGATGGCGGCGGCGGTGCTGGTGGCGCCGCTGGTCGGCGCAGCCGGCGGAGCGTTGAACGCGCTCTTGGTGGCGCGGCTCCGCATCCCGCCGCTGATCGTGACCCTCGGAACCTACTCGCTGTTCCGCGGCCTGGCCGAGGGCTACACCGCGGGTGTGCGCAACTATTCCGGTTTTCCGGCGGGGCTCTTGAGCCTCGGACAAGGCCGGTTCCTCGGGATCCCGGCTCAGCTCCCGTTGCTGCTGGCGGCCTTCGCGTTCTTCTGGCTGCTCCTGCACCGGACGGCGATCGGCCGCGGCCTGCGCGCGATCGGCTTCTCTCCGGAGGGCGCGCGTCACGCCGGGATCCCGGTCGCGCGCCGGCTCGCGTTCGTCTACGTGCTCAGCGGGCTGATGTCGGGCATCGCGGCCGCGGTCTACGCCGCGCGCCTCGGCCAGGCGAAGTCCGACGCCGGGACCGGCTACGAGCTGTTCGCGATCACCGCGGTCGTGCTCGGCGGCACCTCGATCTTCGGCGGGCGCGGCACGGTCCACGGCACGCTGCTGGGCCTGATCGCGATCGCGATGCTCCAGAACGGCCTGCGGCTCTCCGACCGGCCCGCCGAGCTCGCGGGTATGCTCACCGGCGTGCTGCTGGTGGTGGCGATCGGAGCCAACCGTTTCTTCTCGGAAAGGAGTCGCGCATGAGGTCCAGTCTCGCGGCAGTCCTGGCGCTGGGCGGTCTGGGCGCGGCGTGCGGTTCGCAGCCGCAGCCGGCGACCGAAGGCTCGCCCGCATCGATCACGGTGGCGATGATGCCCAAGAACAAAGGCAACCCCTACTTCGTGAGCTGCCACAAGGGCGCCCAGGAAGCCGCCGCTCAGCTCGGCGTGAAGTTGCTCTGGGACGGTCCCACCGAAACCGACCCGGCCAAGCAGAACGAGGTCGTGGAAGCCTGGATCACGCGCGGCGTCGACGTGCTGGCCGTGAGCGTGGAGAACAAGGAAGCGATCTCCACGGTGCTGCGCAAGGCGCGCGGCAAGGGCATCAAGGTCGTCACGTTCGACGCCGACGCCGAGAAAGACGCGCGCGACCTGTTCGTGAACCAGGCGACGCCGGAGGGAATCGCCGCGGTGCTGCTCGAGCACACGTCGCGGATCCTCAGCGGCAAAGGGTCCTTCGCGATCGTCACCGCCTCGCTCACCGCCGCGAACCAGAACGAGTGGATCAAGCACATCCAGCAAGGACTCGCCACCAAGTACCCCGATCTCAAGCTGGTGGACATCCGGCCCAGCGACGACGACAGGAAACGCGCCTTCGACGAGACGCAAACGCTCCTGAAGGTCCACCCCGAGATCAAGGTCGTGATGGCGATCGCCTCGCCGGCGGTGCCCGGCGCGGCGGAGGCCGTGAAGCAGTCGGGCCGCACCGATGTGAAGGTGACCGGGCTCGGTCTGCCGAACGCATCGAAGCCCTACCTGAAGGACGGCGTGCTGGACTCGGTCGTGCTCTGGAACACGATGGACCTGGGCTACCTCACGATCCAGGTCGCCCACGCTCTCGCGAAGGGGACGCTGAAGCCCGGCCTGCCGAGCTTCGCCGGCGGCCGGCTCGGCACGCTCAGCCTCGCGGGCGACAACGTGTTGCTCGGCACGCCGTTCACCTTCACGAAAGACAACGTCGACAAGTTCGACTTCTAACGTGACGGAGGAGACGCTCGCCAAGAGCGCGCTCGACCGGGCCCGCCGCAAGGCCTACCTGCGCTTGATGCCGCTGCTGTTCCTGAGCTACGTGATCGCCTACGTGGACCGCGTCAACGTGGCATTCGCCAAGCTCACGATGTCGAAGGACATGCCCGCCTTCGACAACGCCGTGATCGGCACCGGCGCCGGTATCTTCTTTCTCGGCTACTTCCTGCTGGAGATCCCGGGCTCGCTGCTGGTCGAGCGCTGGAGCGCGCGCAAGTGGATCAGCCGGATCATGATCTCGTGGGGCTTCGTGGCCGCGCTCACCGCCTGGGTGCGGACCCCGGGCGAGTTCTACACGGTCCGCTTCATGCTCGGCCTGGCCGAGGCCGGCTTCTTCCCCGGCGTCCTGGTATTCCTGACGCACTGGTTCCCGGAGCGCGATCGCGCGCGGGCCTTCGCGTTCTTCTTCATCGCGACACCGATCGCGCAAGTGATCAGCCCGACGATCTCGAACCAGCTCCTGAAGATCGGCCTCACCGAGGTGATCGACGGCGTCTCGGTCACCCACCCGCTGGTGCTCGGCTTGAAGGGCTGGCAATGGGTGTACGTGGGTTGGGGCTTGCCCGCCGTCGTGCTCGGAATCCTGATCTTCTGGCTGTTGCCCGACTGGCCGCGCGACGCGCGCTGGCTCAGCCGCGACGAGAGCCAGGCGCTGGAGGCGGAGCTCGAACGCGAGAAAGCGGCGCGCACGCAGGCGGCCGGCCGCCACCTGACGGTCCTGGAAGGGCTCCGCAACCCGCGCGTGCTGATGCTGGCTGCCGCGTACTTCTGCGTGGTCACGGCGCAGTACGGAACCGAGTTCTTCCTGCCGACGCTGCTCGAGCGCTGGTACGAGCTGAAGCTCGACACGCTGGCGGCGCTCGTGATCATTCCCCCGATCGGCGCGCTCGCGGGCCAAATCTTCATGGCCTGGAGCTCGGACCGCACCAAGGAGCGACGGCTGCACACGGTCTTGCCGATCGCGATCGGCGCGGTCGCCCTGGCGCTGATGCCGCTTTCGCTCGGAACCCTGTGGGTGACCATGGCCTTCCTGATCGTGGCGCGCACCGGCATGAAGGCCTACATGCCGGCGTTCTGGACGCTACC
>CAZVOI010000970.1:0-6864 GCA_964628275.1 uncultured Acidobacteriota bacterium
GCCGCGAGCCGGCGGCGCGCGAGTGCTTCCTCCACGGCGAGCGGGACGCTCGCGAGCAGCTGGAACGCGTGCGTCAGCAGCGCGTCGCCAGCCAGGATCGCGATCGCCTCGCCGAACACTTTGTGGCTCGTCGGCCGGCCACGGCGCAGGTCGTCGTCGTCCATCGCCGGCAGGTCGTCGTGGATCAGGCTGAAGGTGTGCACCAGCTCGAGCGCGCTCGCGAAGCGCAATGCCTCTTGCCACGCGCCTCCCGCCGCCTCGCACGCGCCCAGCGCCAACAGCGGCCGGATGCGTTTGCCGCCGGCGAAAACGCTGTAGCGCATCGCGCGGTTGAGCGTGGCCGGCCAGGCCGCCGCTGGCGGCAACGCTCGCTCGAGCGCAGCCTCGACTGCGGCGCGCCGCTCGCCAAGATCCACTCCGGTCACGAGGAGAAGCTGGTCGTCTTCGGCTTGCCCTGTTTGTCGGTGGCGATCTCGCCGCGTGCGTCCTTCATCAAGAGCTCGATCTTGCCTTCGGCTTCCTCGAGCTTGGCGTGGCACAAGCGCGACAGCCGGATCCCCTCTTCGTACAGCTTCAACGACTCTTCGAGCGGTAGCTCGCCCTTCTCGAGCCGTTGCACGACCTCCTCGAGCTGCTTGAGCGCGTTTTCGAAGCTGGGCGTTTCGTCGGTCACTGGCTACTCCTTCGCCTCCACCTTGGCGCGCAGGCCGCCTTCGAGCAAGCGCACCCGGAGAGTGTCTCCCACCGCGACGTCGCCGGCGCGGCGCAACAGGCGGCGGCCCTCGGCATCCCAGACCAGGGCGTAGCCGCGCGCCAGCACAGCCAGCGGCGAGAGGCTGTCGAGCACGCCGGCGAGCCGGCCGAGCCGAGCGCGCGATCTCTCGAAATCAGCGTGGAAGCGCGCTGCCAGCCGGTCGTGCGAGCGGGCGACGCGAGCGCGGCGCTCGGCGATCTGACGGTCGAAGCGGAACGCTTCCAGCCGCTCGACCTGCCGCCGCAGCCGGCTCGCCGCGCGTTCCCGCTGCAGCCTTAGCCCGGTCGCCACGCGACGAGCCAGGTCGTCGACACGCTGCGCGTGGGTGCGTAGCCGGCCGCGCTCGGCTTCGAACACGCGATGCGACGTGACGGCCAGGACGCGAGCCTTGACACGCTGGAAGCCCAGCCCGAACGCTGCCGCGACGCGCTGTTCGAGAGCTCGGATCTGGGCTTGCAGATCCTGTTTCGCCTGGACCACGCGCTCGGCCGCGGCCGATGGCGTCGGCGCGCGCAGATCCGCCACGAAGTCGGCGATCGTGAAGTCGGTCTCGTGGCCCACCGCGGAAATCGTCGGCAGCGTCGAGGCCGCGAGCGCGCGCGCCACGATCTCCTCGTTGAACGGCCACAGGTCTTCGAGGCTGCCGCCGCCGCGCGCCACGATCAGCACGTCGAGCCCCGCGATGCGGTTGAGCGCGCGAATCCCCGCTGCTATCTCCTGTGCCGCGCCCTCGCCCTGGACGCGCGCCGGATACACGAGCACCTCCAGGTTCGCGTAGCGGGCGCCGAGCACGCGCAGCACGTCCTGGATCACGGCGCCCGAGGGCGAGGTGACGATCCCGACGCGCCGCGGCAAGAGCGGCAGCGGCCGCTTGCGCTTCGGGTCGAACAGGCCCTCGGCCTCCAGCTTCTGCTTCAAGTCCTCGAACGCCTGCTGCAGCGAGCCCTTGCCGAGCGGCTCGAGCACCTGGACCTGGACCTGGTAGTCGCCCTTGGGCGCGTACACGCGGAGCTGGCCGCGCGCGACCACCTTCATCCCGTCCTTGGGCCGGAAACGCACGTAGCGCAGGTCGCTCTTCCAGATCACCGCGCGGATCTGCGCCTTGTCGTCCTTCAGCGAGAAGTAGATGTGCCCGGAAGCCGGCGTCGACAGGTTCGAGACCTCGCCTTCGACCCAGAAGTCGGCGAGCTCGGTTTCGAGCGCGCTCTGGATCCGGTCGGTGAGCTGGCTGACGCTGAGCGCCGGTCGCTGGCGCTGCGGAACCGGCGGCTTCGCCGCCGGGCGCTCGGGCGCCTTCTCTTCGCCGAAGTCGAGCCCGGGCTGCTTCAACTAGGGCACGATCCGCGCCGGCAAGTCGGCGATCACGTAAGCCATCACCGCCACGCCCGCCACGACCGAGGCGATGTCCCGGGGGTCGAGGCGTTCCACGGTGTCCGCCGGGGTGTGGTGATAGATGAAGTAGCGCGAGCCCTCGACGATCGGCGACATCGTGGGCACCACCAACCCGGCGGCGATCGCCGCCTGCGCGAGCGGCGCGATGTCGGCGCCCCCGCCTCCGGGCCCGATTTCGGTCGCGGCCAGCGGCTCGAGCAGCTTTGCTATCTCTTCGACCTGCGCCCGTCCCGCGGCCGGCCCGGTGAAGCCGAAGCCGCGCAGCCGGAAAGCCCCGTTGTCCGATTCGATCGCGACCACGTGCTTCGCGAGCTCGTCCTTGTGCTGGTCGCGATAAGCCTGCCCGCCGCGCCCGCCGTTCTCCTCGTTGGTGAAGCCGACGAAGCGCAGCGTGCGGCGCGGCCGCAAGCCGAGCTTCTTGATCACGCGCAGCGCCTCCCATGTCGCGATCACCCCGCCGCCGTCGTCCATCGCGCCGGTCGCGGCGTCCCACGAGTCCATGTGGCCGCCCACCAGCACGATCTCTTCCGGCTTCTCGCGGCCGCGGATCTCGCCGATCACGTTGGCCGACTCGGCGTCGGGCAGGAATTGCGCCTCCATCTTGAGCCGCACCACGATGCGCCGCCCGCGATCGTGGATTCGCTGAAGACGATTTGCGTCTTCGACCGTGATGGCGGCGGCCGGGATCTTGGGCGCGTCGCTTTCGTAGCGCAGCGCGCCCGTGTGCGGCGTGCGCAGCCCGATCGGACCGACCGAGCGCAGCAGCATGCCGACGGCGCCCAGCTTGGCGGCGCGCGACGCGCCCGCGCCCCGGTAACGCACGGTCTCGCCGTAGCTCGTGTACTCGACGTTGTAGAAGACGATACGGTCCTTGACCTGGGCGGCCTTCTTCTCGAGCTCCTCGAAGCTCTTCACGATCACGACCTCGGCCGAGATGCCTTCGGCCGGCGTGCCCACGCTGTTGCCCAGGCCCAGCATCACCAGCGGGCTCGGAAACGGCTCCACGATCTCGACGCTCTCCCGACCGCGCACCCAGCGCGGCACCATCACCTTCTCGAGCCGCACGCTCTCGAGCCCATCCTTTCTCAGCTCCTCGGCGCTCCAACGCAGCGCGGCCTCTAGACCGGGGGATCCGGACAGCCGGTGCCCGAACGTGTCGGTCATCTCGGCGAGCCGGTTCCACGCGAACGCGTCGCCTCGAGCGGCCTCGATGATCCTCTGCGCGGTCTCCCGGTAGGACTCGACCGAGCTGGTCTGAGCGTCAGCACTCGAGGCGGCTGCGGTCCAGAGCATGAGCGCGCACGCGACGCGAAGGGTTGGCGTCAAATCGATCTCCTTTTTCGCTGACGTCGCTCGATTGTAACGGTCGTCGTAGAGTCTCGCCGGAGGCGCTACCGATGCGGCGATGGCTTGTGACGGTCCTGATCCTGGGGAGCGCCTCGCCGGCTCGGGCCGCCGACAGCCCTTGGACCGCTTTCGGCTCCTTCTACAAGGCGGCCTGCGAGAAGCACGGCATCGTTGGCAGCGGGATCGCCGTCGTGAAAGACGGGCGCATCGTCGAGCGCGGGACCTTCGGATATCAGGAGCTAGCCACGCGCCGGTCCGTGGACGAGGACACCATCTTCCACTGGGCCTCGATCACCAAGACCTTCACCGGCATCGCGATACTGCAACTCCGCGATCGCGGCCTGTTGAAGCTGGACGACCCCGCCGTGAAATACCTTCCGGAGCTGCGCGCGGTCCACGATCCGTTCGGCGATATCTCCGAGATCACGCTCTTGCATCTGCTGACGCACAGCGCCGGCTTTCGTGCCGGAACCTGGCCGTGGGGCGGCGACAAGCCGTGGCACCCCTTCGAGCCGAAGCGCTACGAGCAGCTCGCGGCGATGCTTCCCTACACCGAGATCCTGTTCAAGCCCGGCTCACGCCACAGCTACTCGAACCCGGGCATCGTCTTTCTGGGCCGAATCATCGAACAGCTGAGCGGCGACGACTTCGCGGTCTACGTCGACAAGAACATCCTGAAGCCGCTCGAGATGCACCGCAGCTATTTCGATCGTTCGCCGTACCACCTGGCGGCGCACCGCTCTCACGGCTACGTGCGAGACGACCAGGGTCTCCGCGAGCAGCCGTTCGAGTTCGACACCGGCGTCACCGTATCGAACGGCGGCTTGATGGCGCCGATTCCGGACATGGCGAAGTACCTGGCGTTCCTGCTCGGCGGCGAGGCGTCACGTCGCGACGTCTACGACGGCGTCTTGAGGCGCGCCTCGCTCGAAGAGATGTGGCAGCCCCAGCTTCGTATCGCTACGAGCCAAAGCACCGAGGGCGGCGAGCAGTCGATCGGCCTGTCGTTCTTCCTGGAACAGCACGCCGGCCGGAGGCTGATCGGCCACAGCGGCGACCAGGCCGGCTTCATCTCTCATTTCTACATCGACCTCGAACGGCGCGCGGCCTACATCGTCTCCTTCAACACCGATGCCAGCTTCAAGACGAGGGGCGCCGCGCAGAGCTCGCGCGCGCTGGACGCCGCGCTCCGCGACGAGATCTTGAGGAGCGTGTTCCCGTTCCTGCCGTAGTCGAGCGCTGGCCACCCGGTGAGGGATGGCGCTACAGTGACCGACGAAGGGTCTCCAATGGGAACATTCCGCAGAACGGTTGAGATCGCCAACATCGGCCGCCGGTCGCGTGGAGCCGAGGTGCCCAATGTCCTGGTGGACACCGGCAGCGAATACAGCTGGATTCCAGCAGCGACGCTCGAAGGCATAGGCATCAAGCGCGAGAAGAAGGACCTGTCGTTTCTGATGGCCAACGGTCAGACCGTGACGCGCAGCACCGGCTTTGCGATCCTCCGGATCGGCGAGGCGTTCACGGTCGACGAGGTCGTCTTCGGCGAGCCTGGTGACCAGGCGTTGCTTGGCGCCCGGACGCTCGAGGGCATGAACATGACCGTTGACCCCGCCCGCCGCCGGTTGGTGGCGGCTGGGCCGCTGCCCGCCGCCTCGTCGTTCAGTGTCCTGCCGCAGCGGCAGGAGCCATCGCTGCGAAAACGCATGACAGAAAACGGGGACCGCGGAAATCCTCCGCGGTCCCCGGGTATGAAGCGGACGTTATGAAATGGGTAACTTCTTCACGCTCGCGACCGGCTTCGCTTCGGCCACCGGCGTTCTAGAGTCCGACACCTTCGCGGCAGCAGCGCCATCGAGAGCGCGGCCAAGGCCAGGCTCTCGCCCTTCGCGTTCATGATTGCTTCGATCTCCTTGGCGGGCGTCGATCGCGCCCGCTCGGTTGCTACATGAAGCAACTCCGATGCCAGTGGCTCGCCCGAAGTCAACCAAGGCGGGAAGTGCTTGAGGGACAAGACGAGAGAGGCCGCCGCCGTCTGGCTCCCTCGGGGCTGACCCGCCGGAGCTGCCCCATCTCGTGCGACGGACCGCACCATCTCGGGCACCGGGACCTTCGCCCCGGGTTCCCCCGTTGACCGGGGCGCGAGCGAGTCGCTAGTCTTCGCCCAAACCGCGACCGTCGAGGGTAGAGGAGGCGTTCATGCTCGGGCTCCGTCCAGAGCGATTTCGGCTCGGCTGATTCTCGGCTTCGGCTTGCGCTAGTCGGCGTCAGCCCCTTTTGGCTCGGCCAGCGCAGCAACCGGGGCACCGTGCATCTTCTCCATCCGGTACTGCAGGGTGCGGCGCGAGAGGCCGAGCAGGCGCGCCGCGCGCGAGATGTTGCCCTCGGCCTTTTCGATCGCGCGCAGGATCAGCGAGCGCTCGACGGCTTCGAGATCGATGCCCTCCTCAGGGATCTCGAGACCGAGCACGCCGCGCGAGCCGGTGATGCCGGCGCGGATCTCCGGGGGCAGGTCGTCGGGGGCGATCGTCTCGTTCTCGGCCAAGAGCAGCGAGCGCTCGATCACGCTCTCCAGCTGGCGCACGTTGCCCGGCCAGTCGTAGGCCGCCAGCACCTTGAGCGCGGCATCGCTGACGTGGCGCTGGCGCTGTCCGGCGTGCTTCTTCACGAAATGCTCGACCAGGAGCGGAACGTCGGTGCGCCGATGCCGGAGCGGGGGCAGCACGATCGGGATCACGTTCAGTCGGTAGAAGAGGTCTTCACGGAAGCGGTTCTCGCGGACGGCCCGTTCCAGGTCCTGGTTGGTGGCGGCCAGCACCCGCACGTCCAGCGGGATCCGCTCGGTCCCACCCACGCGCATCAGCTCTCGCTCCTGGAGCACGCGCAAGAGCTTCACCTGCAGGTCGCGCTTCAGATCGCCGACCTCGTCGAGGAACAGCGTCGAGCCACTCGCCTGCTCGATCAGGCCGATCTTTCGCTGGTCGGCGCCCGTGAACGCCCCCTTCTCGTGTCCGAAGAGCTCGGCTTCGAGGATGCTCTCCGGTAGCGCCGCGACGTTGACCGCGTAGAAGGGTTGGCTGCACCGGTCGCTCTCGACGTGGAGCGCGCGCGCCACCAGCTCCTTGCCGGTGCCGCTCTCGCCGTAGATCAGCACCGTCGACACGGAGCGCGCCACCTTCGAGACGACGCGGAACACGTCCTGCATCGCGCCGCTCTCGCCGATGATGCTCTGGACCTTGAAGCGCTCGCGAAGCTGTTCGTGGAGGAGAGCGTTCTCGCGCAACAGGCGCACCCGCTCCATGGTGCGGCGCAGCACGATCAGCAATTGCTCGCGGTCCAGCGGCTTGGTCAGGTAGTCGAACGCCCCCTTC
>CAZVOI010000971.1:0-11582 GCA_964628275.1 uncultured Acidobacteriota bacterium
TCCGGGAATCGCGGCCGGGCAGGTGGTCGCGATCAAAGCCGGAAGAGTCGTGGACACCGAGAAGGGCGTGGCCTCGGCGGCCCAGGTGATCCTGGTGGAAGCCGGGGTCATCAAGGCGCTGGGCGCCGACGTCGCGATTCCAGAGGGCGCGTCGGTGGTCGACCTCAGCCGGGCCACGGTCCTGCCCGGCCTGTTCGACTGCCACACTCACCTGTGCGTCAACATGGCCCATCCTGCCGGCCCCACGATGCGCAACTTTTACGAAGCCTTGTTGGCGACGACCGCCTCCAACACCACCGGCTACCGGGCCCTCGTGGGCGCCGCCAATGCCCGTGCCATGCTCGAGGCCGGCTTCACGACCGTGCGCGACGTCGGGAACGCCGGAAACTACGCGGACACCGACCTCCGCCGAGCCATCGAGGAGGGCCTGCTCGCCGGCCCGACGATCTTGAACGCGGGCCGGATCATCGCGCCCTTCGGCGGCCAATTCGCCGCGCGCACCCCGGCGTTCTTCCGCGATCTCTTCGGGATGGAGGGCAGCGAGTACATTGGCGTGATCCCGGCGGATCGGCCGAGTCTCGGCGAGCCCGAGTACCTCTACGCCGACACCAAGGACGAGCTGCGCAAGGCCGTGCGCCAGAACATCTTCTTCGGCGCCCGCGTCATCAAGCTGGTGATCGACGACCAGCCATACATCTTCTCGGCCGACGACATCCGGACCGTCGTCGACGAGGCGGGCCGGGCCGGGCTCCGAGTCTGCGCCCACGCCATGAGCGACCAGGGCGCGCGCAACGCGGCCGAGGCGGGTGTCGCCTCGATCGAGCACGCCTTCCATCTGTCCGAAGACACGATCGCCATCATGAAGAGTAAGGGCGTCGTGCTCGTGGGGACCGACTTTTCGAAGGAGGTAGCCGACGCGACCGGCTTTCCGCCGGCGTTCTACGAGCGCGTGCTCTCTCGCGTGAGGCAAGCCCACAAAGCCGGCCTGACGATGGCTTTCGGCACGGACATCTTCGCGCAGCCGCCCGGCCTGAGCCGCGGCGCCTTCGCGATCGGCTACGTCGACGTGTACAAGGAGGCTGGTGTCCCGGCGGCAAGCGTGCTGAAGATGATGACGGCGAACGCCGCGCGGGTGCTGGGAGTCGATAAGCAGCGCGGCGCGCTCAAGCCCGGCCTGGCGGCCGACATCATCGCCACCGAGGCCAACCCCCTGGAAGACGCGGCAGCGCTGAAGAAGGTCGTGTTCGTGATGAAGGGCGGCAAGATCGTCCGCCAGTGAAGCCTGCGCGGCCTGAACGGGGGTTGCCGGCGGGTTTCCAGCCGAACGTTGACGTTCGCCACGTTCTTCCTCGACTTCGACCTCGACGGCAAGCTCGACCTGTTCGCGGTCGGCGGCCAGGTCGCCGACGACATCAACCGCGTCCAGCCGAAGGTCACTCACGCGCAGCCGCCGCGCCTCTTCCGCAACCTCGGCAACAAGCGCTTCGAGGACGTGGTCGCCGAGGTCGGCGCCGACTTGAAGCGGCCAATGGTGTCGCGCGGCGCGGCGTATGCCGACATCGACGGCGACGGCGATCTCGACATGGCGGTCACCGCGAACAACGGCCCCGCGGTCCTCTTCCGAAACGACAGCGGCCACAGGAACCACTGGCTTCGCGTCAAGCTCGTCGGGGCCTCGTCGAACCGCGACGGGATCGGCGCGAAGGTGACCCGGCGCGGACGAGGCTCATCTCGGGGTTCCTGGATACGTACTTGCGCTTGACGGCGCATGAGCAGAGACTTTTCGCGAGCGAACTCGACAGCGTGCCCGATCGGGAGAAGGGGAACGTCATGGAGATCGTGACAAGCTGGAGGGAGGGGCGCCGAGAGGGCACCGCTCGCGTGCTGCGCCAGCTCGCGCGACGGTGCGGAGCAGTGCCGACCGATCTGGCCGGGAGCGTCAGCGCGCTGCCGGTCGATGCCTTCGATCGGCTGGCGGAGGAGCTACTCGATTTCTCGACGCTGGCCGATCTCGATCGCTGGCTCGCGAACGCGCGGGACTGACCCGCGTGGTGAGCGCCTGAGCGGAGCGCGGTCCATGAGAGGCTGGCCAGAGCGGATTCAGAGCTGCCTGCTGGTTTTGTTGGCGTGCCGCATCTCGACCGTGGCGGCGGAACCGGTTCAGCAGGCTGCGCCAGTATCTGCCGAGCGCGCCGTGCTGGACCGGTATTGTCTCGGCTGCCACAATCGCTTTACGAAGACGGGCGGTCTGGCGTTGGAAGACGCCGGCGTCGAGAGCCCCGAGCTGCGCCCGGAGATCTGGGAAAAGGCGGTTCGCAAGCTGCGCGCGCGCCACATGCCGCCCCCGGAGGCCCCTCGCCCCGATGAACGCGCCTACCAGGCGCTGATCTCCTCGCTCGAGGCCTCGCTGGACAGGGCCGCCGCAGCGACGCCCAACCCCGGCCGGACCGAGACGTTCCACCGCCTGAACCGGACCGAATACCGGAACGTCATCAGCGACCTTCTCGACCTGGACGTCGATGTCGCCTCGCTCCTGCCGGCCGACGGGTCCAGCCACGGCTTCGACAATGTCGCGGGCGGCGATCTCGCTCCGACGCTCCTGGAGCGATACCTGGACGCCGGACAGAAGATCAGCCGTCGTGCCGTCGGGATGCCGACTCCGTCTCCGGGCGGGGATCTCGTCCAACTGCCTACCGACCTCACACAAGAGGAGCACATCGAAGGGCTTCCGCTCGGCACCCGCGGCGGAGCGGTGATTCGTCACAGCTTCCCGCTGGACGCGGAATACGAGATCCAAGTCCGGCTCGCGCGAGACCGCAACGAGCATGTCGAGGGCCTGCGCGACGCCCACGAGCTGGACCTGCTGCTCGACGGCGAGCGGCTTCAGCTCTTCAGCGTGAGGCCGCCTCCGCCAGGCAGCGATCATCAGGCGGTGGACCAGCACCTCCGCGTCCGCACGCGTGTCAAGGCCGGGCCGCATCGGCTCGGCGTCGCCTTCTTGAAACAGCGTTCGGCGTTGCCCGAGACCGAGCGGCAGCCCTACCAGGCGCACTTCAACATGGACCGGCATCCTCGAATTCAGCCGGCGCTCTTCTCGATCTCCGTCAACGGTCCCTATCGAGCGAGCGGCCCGGGAGACACACCCAGCCGCCGGCGCATCTTCGTGTGCCGGCCGGCGGCGGTGGGCGAAGAAGAAAGCTGCGCCAAGCGCATCCTCGGGACGCTGATTCGCCGTGCCTACCGGCGGCCTGTGACCGACGCCGATCTGCGGGCGCCGCTGAAGTTCTTCAGGGACGCCCGCGAACAGGGCGGGTTCGAAGCCGGCATCGAGATGGCCCTGAACTCGGTGCTGGTGAGTCCGGAATTCCTGTTTCGGATCGAACGCGATCCTCCGGGCGCCTCGCCGAACAGTGCGTACCGCGTCAGCGACGTGGAACTCGCGTCGCGCCTCTCCTTCTTCCTGTGGAGCAGCAGTCCCGACGACGAGCTGCTCGACGCTGCCGTGCGCGGAAATCTGGCCGTCCCCGGCGTGCTCGAGCGCCAAGTGCGTCGCATGCTCGCGGACCCTCGCGCGCGGGCGCTGGTGACCAGCTTCGCCGATCAGTGGCTGCAACTGCGCAACCTGGCGGCGATCACGCCGGACATGCGTCTCTATCCAGACTTCGACGACAACCTGCGCCAGGCCTTCCGAAAGGAGAGCGAGCTCTTTTTCGAGACCATCCTGCGCGAGGATCGCAACGTGCTCGAGCTGCTGAGCGCCGACTACACGTTCGTGAACGAACGCCTCGCCAAGCACTATGGAATCCCCGGCGTCTACGGCAGCCGGTTCCGGCGCGTCACGTTCGGCGGGGACGCCGCGCGCGGCGGGCTGCTCCGCCAGGGCAGCTTCTTGACCGTGTCTTCCTACGCCACCCGCACGTCTCCGGTGTTGCGCGGGAAATGGGTCCTCGAGAATCTTCTCGGGCTTCCGCCGCCGCCGCCGCTTCCGGCCGTGCCCGCGTTGCCCGAGAATCGCGAGACCGGCAGGAAACAGTCGATGCGCGAACGCCTGGCGCAGCACCGCGACAACCCGGCCTGCTCGGGTTGTCACCGACTGATGGATCCGATCGGTTTCGCGCTCGAGAACTACGACGCCGTGGGCCGCTGGCGAACGATCGAGGACGGCGCGCCGATCGACGCGTCGGGGGGTCTTCCCGATGGCCGGAGCTTCGCGGGCGTGTCCGGCTTGCGGCAGGCGTTGCTCGGCCGGCCGGACGTGTTCACGACCACCTTCACCGAGAAGCTGCTGACCTACGCGCTGGGCCGCGGCGTCGAGTACTACGACGCCCCCGCCGTCCGCAAGATCGTGCGGCAGGCCCAGGCGAAGGACTCCCGGTTTTCGGCGGTCGTACTCGGCATCGCGGAGAGCGTGCCGTTCCGGATGAGGAGGTCCGAATGATCGTGACCAAGAAGGCCCTCCCGCGGCGGACGCTGCTGCGTGGCGTCGGGGCCGGCCTGGCTCTGCCGCTGCTGGATGCGATGGTCCCGTCCTTGACCGCCCTCGCGGCGACGCCGGCGAACCCCGTGCGACGGCTCGGCTTCGTTTACCTGCCGATGGGTGCCCACATGCCGGACTGGACGCCTGCAGGCTCGGGCGGCCTCGGCGAGCTGTCTCCCATCCTCCAGTCCTTGGCGCCGGTCGTGGATCACCTGACGGTAATCACCAACTTGGAGCTCCGGAACGCCTATCCGGGCACCCACGCGACCTCGAACGCCGCCTTCCTGAGCGCGGCCACCGCCAAGTGGACCGAGAGCAGCGACTACTTCCTGGCGACCACCGTGGATCAAGTCGTCGCGAAGCAGTTGGGTCAGGAGACGCGGCTGCCTTCGCTCGAGCTGGCGATGGACCTGCTGCACACGGTGGGGCAGTGCGACAACGGGTATGCCTGCGTGTACCAGAACAACCTCTCCTGGTCGTCACCCACCACGCCGCTTCCGGCGGAAGCCCACCCGCGCGTCGCGTTCGAGCGTCTCTTCGGGGACGGTGGCAGCGCCCTTGTCCGGCGCGCCGACCTGCGCCGAAAGGCCAGCCTGCTCGACTGGGTCGGCGAAGACATCGCCCGCCTCCAGAAGCTGCTCGGGCCGGGAGACCGCAACAGGATCGGCCAGTACCTCGACACCGTTCGAGAGGTGGAGCGGCGCATCCAGAAGGCGGAGGCCGCGACGGCGGACTCCGCAATCCCCGATCTCGATCGCCCGGTCGGCGTCCCGGCCTCCTACGCGGACCACGCGCGGTTGATGTTCGACTTGCAGGCGCTGGCTCTGCAGGGAGACGTCACGCGGGTGATCACGTTCCAGCTGGCTCGCGAAACCAGCAACAGGAGCTACAACGAGATCGGGGTTGCCGAGCCGCACCACCCGCTCACCCACAACGGCGGCAATCCGGAGAAGCTCGCGAAGGTCGCGAAGATCAATGCGTTCCACGTCTCGCTGTTCGCCTCCTTCCTCGAGAGGCTGAAAGCGACGCCGGACGGTGACGGCTCGCTCTTGGATCACTCGTTGTACCTCTTCGGCAGCGGAATGGGAAACCCCGACATCCACACCCACGTCGACCTGCCGGTCCTGGTCGCGGGTGGCGACAAGGTCCCAGGAGGGCGCCACATTCGATACGTCGAGCCCACGCCGCTCGCCAACCTCCATCTCACGCTGCTCGAGAGAGTCGGCGTCCGCCTCGACCGCTTTGGCGATAGCAAGGGCTACGTGAAGGAGTTGCGCGGGGCCCCTCGGCCGCTCTGATCGGGTGATGCGCGAGGCTTCCAGGTTCGCTGTGACGAGAGCGGCTTCGCTGCTGTGCTTCTTCTGCTTGTTCGCAGCAGGCTCCGAGGCGCGGCTGGCGGCGGGACAAGCCAGCGATCGTGCGCCTGACCGCCTCGATACCGACGCGGACGCAATCGACGGAACTACGCGGCTGCATCGGGCGGCCGATCAAGAGGATCTGGAGGCGGTCGGCCGGTTGATTCGCGCCGGCGCCAACGTCAAGGCCGCGAACCGGTATGGCGTGACGCCCCTCTCGCTGGCCTGTGCCAATGGGAACGCGGCTGTCGTGGAGTTGCTGCTCGAGGCCGGGGCGGATCCGAACAGCGTGCTCGCCGGAGGCGAAACGGTCTTGATGACCGCGGCGCGCACCGGCAAGGCAGAGGCGGTGCAGGCGCTCGTCTCTCGCGGCGCGGATGTCAACGCGAGCGAAAGGTGGTACCGGCAGACAGCCCTGATGTGGGCGGCGGCCGAGGGCCACGTCGAGGCGGTCGAGGCGCTGCTCGCGGCCGGAGCGGAGCTCCGTGCATCGTCGCGCTCCGGCTTTACGCCCTTGTTGTTCGCGGTGCGCGAGGGCCGAACCGGCGTCGTGCGGGCCCTGCTGAAGGCCGGCGCCGACGTGAACGAGAAACAGCAGTCTTCCTCACAGCGAGCCGGCGGCGTGACCGGTCCGCCCGCAGCCGGCACCAGCGCCTTGGTCCTGGCCGTCACCAACGGACACTTCGAGCTCGCGGACGTGCTGCTGAACGCGGGCGCCGATCCGACTGCCGCGATCCCCGGTTGGACGGCGCTGCACGCGCTGACCTGGGTGCGCAAGCCAGGCCTTGGCGACAACACTCCTGCCCCGCAGGGCTCGGGGAATCTGAGCAGCCTCGAGCTCGCAAAAAGGCTGGTGAAGCACGGAGCCGACGTCAACGCGCGCATGACGAAGAAGGTGAGCGTCGGGCTGACCAGCCTCAACACGCGCGGTGCGACAGCGTTTCTGCTGGCCGCCCGGACGGCGGACGCGGAGCTGATGCGAACCCTGGCGGCGCTCGGCGCCGATCCGCTGCTGCCGAACGCCGACAACGCCACGCCGCTGATCGTCGCGGCGGGACTTGGGACGCGCTCCCCAGGCGAGGACGCCGGAAGCGAGAGCGCCGTGGTCGAGGCGCTCCAGGTCGCCCTGGACCTCGGCGCCGACATCGACGCGGTGGACAACAACGGCGAGACCGCCATGCACGGAGCCGCGTACAAGAACCTCCCGGCCGCCGTGCAATTCCTCGCCGGCAAGGGGGCCAGGATCGACGTCTGGCACAACAAGAACGCGTTCGGGTGGACGCCGCTGGCGATCGCGGCAGGCTATCGATTCGGCAACTTCAAGCCTTCTCCTCCCACGGTGGCGGTGTTTCAGAGCCTGATGAAGGCCGCCGGCGTGTCCACGGCGATCGACCCCGCAACCAGGAACAAGTCGGATTATTGACACAATCATTACCAATGTTCCGACCCGGCGTGGCGCTGGCCGCCTTCGTCGTCCTTCCCGCGCTGCTCGGCTCGACTCAGGTCGCCGAGCCGCCCGTTCCACTCGCCGCGCCCGAGGAGGCGTACCGCGCGAACAACCGCGGCGTGGGGCTTCTGGAGCAGTACCGGTTCACGCAGGCGGTGGCCGAGCTGCAGAAAGCGGTAGCGCTCGCGCCGCAGTACGCGCAGGCGCGGATCAATCTCGCGATCGCGCAGCTCCACGTGCCAGACCTTGCGGCCGCAAGCAAGGCGGCGCTCGAGGCCGCGACGCTCGCGCCGCGTTCGGCTCAGCCAGCGTACGTCCTCGGCCTGATCGCCCGCGCCGAGGGCAAGACCGACGATGCCTTGCGCGAGCTCGAGCGCGTCCGCGCGCTCGACCCGGACGACGTGGGAGCGAACGTGAACCTGGGCCAGGTGCTGCTGGAGGCGCGCCGTTACGCCGAGGCGATTCCGGTCCTGGAGACAGCGACGCGATCCGAGCCATTCAACGTCACGGCGGCCTACAGCCTCGGGACCGCGCTGCTCCGCGCAGGCCGGCGTGCCGACGGAGCCGGCATCCTGGCGCGGTTCGAGAAGCTGCGCGAGAGCCCTTACCGGACACAGCTCGGCAGGAACTACCTCGAGCAGGGCCGCTACGCCGAGGCGGTCGCCTCGACCGGCGCCGAGGCTGAGTTGGTGGATGCTCGGCCGCCGGCGGTTTCATTCGTCGTCGACGCGGCCGCGTTTCCGGCTTCGGCCCGCCTGTTCGACGGCCGCTCGTTGCGCCTGGCGGGGGTCGACTGGGATGCCGACCAGGACCTGGATCTCGTCGTCAGCAGCGGCACGGGTGTTACCTTGCTCCGCAACGACGGCGGCCGTTTCGCCGACGTGACCGAGGCGGCCGGCCTGACTGGCAGGCGGGCGGCCGCGGCGGTCGCGGGTGACCTCGACAACGATGGGCACGCGGACCTGCTGCTGTTGCAACCGCTCGCGCTGCTGCGCCGGGATGGCGACCGCTTCGCCGACGTGACGGCCGCTTCGCGCCTGCCGGCCGAGGCGCCGGCCAGGGTCGCGGCCCTCGCGGACCTGGACCACGATGGTGACCTCGATGTCGTGCTCGGCGAAAGCGGCGCGGCCGCGATTCGCTTGTTCCGCAACAACGGAGATGGGACGTTCAGCGACGTGACTTCGGGGTCGAAGCTCGGGGCGGGCGGAGCGGTCTCGGCGCTGGTTCCCTCCGACTTCGACAATCGAAGAGACCTGGACCTGCTGGTGGCGCGGCGAGACGGGGCGCCGTCGCTATTCTTGAACCGGCGCGACGGCAGCTTCGAGGACGTCGCGGCCGCGCTGCGGCTGCCCGGTCTGCCGGCTAGCGCGGCCGCCGCGGGCGACGTCAACAAGGACGGCTACACCGACCTGCTCTTCATCCGCACCGACGCAGCTCAGATGCTGCTTTCCGATGGCCGGGGCGGCTTCGTCGGGTCGCCGTTGCCGGCTGATGTTTCAGGGGCCGCCAGCGCTCAGCTCGTCGACGTGGACAACGACGGGCTGCTCGACGTCGTCGCCGCCGGCGAGAGAGGCCTCGCCGTGCTGCGCAACGTGGGATCGCGCTGGTCCGAGATCGCGCGAGCTGTTCCGGCAGGCCTGGCCCCGCTCGCCGAGATCCTGGCCTTCGACGCCGACGGCGACGGCGATGAAGACCTGGTGGCAGCGGGCGGGGACGGGTCGCTGCGGCTCCTGCGCAACGACGGCGGCAGCCGCAACCGCTCGCTGCGCGTTGCGCTGACGGGCCGCGCCAGCAACAAGAGCGGCGTCGGAGCCAAGCTGGAGCTGCGCGCCGGCAGCTTGCGGCAGAAGCTGGAGAGCTATGCGACCACGCCGCCGGTGGCGCCGGCCGACCTGGTGTTCGGCCTCGGCGCGCGGACCTCGGCCGACGCGCTTCGCGTTCTCTGGCCCTCGGGAATCGTCCAGACCGAGACCGAGCTCGGCGTCAGCGGCCGCGCGCTGGCTCTGACCGAGCTGGACCGCAAGCCGTCGTCCTGTCCTTATCTATATGCCTGGAACGGCAGCCGCTTCGCGTTCGTCAGCGACTTCCTGGGCGGCGGCGAGATGGGCTACTGGCTCGCCCCAGGGGTTCGCAACGAGCCCGATCCCGTCGAGTACGTGCGGATCGCGCCGGGGCAGCTCGCGCCGAAAGACGGCCGCTACGAGCTGCGCGTGACCAACGAGTTGGAGGAGACGCTCTACCTGGATCAGCTCGGGCTCTCCGCCGTGGCGCACCCCGCTGACGTCGAGGTTCATCCCGCGGAGGGGATGACCCACGCGCCTCGGCCGTTCCGGTTGTTCGCGGCGCGCGATCTCCGGACGCCGCGCGCAACGGATGACACTGGCCGTGACTGGACGGCCTCGATCGCTCGCATCGACCGGAGCTTCACCGAGGGCTTCGCCCGGCTGCCGATCCGCGGCTACGCGAAACCGCACGCGCTGACGCTCGACCTCTCCGGAATCCCCACGTCGCACACGCTGCTCTTGCTGACCGCGTGGACCGACTACGCGTTCTCGAGCGACAACGTCGCGGCCCATCAGCGCGGGCTGAGCCTCGAGCCTCCGGTCCTGGAAGTGCTCGACGCCGCCGGCGCCTGGCGCACGGCGCTGGCCGACGTCGGGATTCCGGTGGGCCGCCCGCAGACGATCGTCTGGGACCTGGCGGAAACGCCGATCGGCGCGAGTCGCACGCTGCGGCTGCGCACGAACATGCGGATCCACTGGGACCGCGTCGCGCTCGGAGCGCCCGCCGGCGTCGCCCTCGAATCGCGGCGAGTGCCGCGCCTGCGCGCGGAGCTCTCGGAGCGCGGCTTCTCGGCCCAGGTCGCCCCGGATGGCCGCGAGCCCTTCGGCTACGACTACGACCGCGTGTCGCCGGCGTCGCCCTGGAAGCTGCTGTCGGGGCGCTACACGCGAACCGGCGACGTCGAGGAGCTGATCGCCCAGTCGGACGACCTGTTCGTCGTCGCGCGCCCGGGCGACGTCGTGTCGTTGTCGTTCGACGCGAGGACGCTGCCGCCTCTGCCGGCGGGCTGGACGCGCACGCTGCTGCTCGAAGGCGACGGCTTCAGCAAAGAGATGGACCTCCACTCGGCCAGCCCCGACGTGGCCGATCCGCTGCCGTTCCACGGCATGACGTCCTACCCGTATCCGCCGGAGGCTGCTTCTCCGGCGCTGCGTCGCAACGCGGCGGTCCAGGCGCGCTATAACACCCGCGTGGTCGCGCGCGGCTTCTGGCCGCTGGAGCTCCAGTGAAGGAACCGATCCGCTACGCCGCGGCCGCCTGCCAGACGGATCTTGCGAACCCGCTCGGCCGCGACGACATGCGCAAGAACACCGATCGCATCGTGGCGATGATCGATCAGGCCGTGGCGGGCTCCGCGCCGTTCCTGCCGGTCCGGCTGGTGGTGTTCCCCGAGTTCGCGCACGCCGCGCCGGTCTACCCGACGCTCGACGAGCTGCGGCGCCACCTCGCGATTCCGATTCCCAACCAGCACACCGAGCGGCTCCGGGCCAAGGCCCGCGAGTACGATGTCTACATCCAGAGCGGCACGATGCTCGAGGCCGACCCGAAATGGCCCGGCGTCGTCTTCAACACGACTTGCCTGATCGGGCCGGAGGGCATCCTCTATAAGTACCGGAAGGTCAATCCGTGGATCCCGTTCGAGGTCCACGCGAGCCCGCACGACGTGCCCGGCTACGACGAGCCGCTGTTTCCGGTGGCCGACACGCCGATCGGCCGGCTGGGTTGCGCGATCTGCTACGACTGGATCTTCCCGGAGACGCTGCGCCAGCTCGCCGCCAACGGCGCCGAGGTGCTGATCCGGGTTTCGGCCTACATGGATCCCTGGGGCGCGACCGAGCCGATGGATTGGTGGACGATCGTCAACCGCTGCCGCGCGCTCGAGAACACGGCCTTCGTCGTGGCGGCCAACCAGGGCGCGAGCCTGCGCCACTATCCGCCCTACTCGTGGCCCGGCGGCAGCATGGTCGTCGACTACGACGGCCGGCTGCTGGCTCAGGCTTCGCCCGGCCCCGGCGAGCGGATCGTCGTGGCGCCGATCGACATCACTTCGCTTCGCCACGAGCGCGCGACGCGGCGCGGCCATCACATGCTGGCCCATCTGCGCACCGAGGCGTACCCGGTGTACCGCCGGCACCTCTACCCCCCGGCGGGAGACACTACTTCAGCAGACACGCTCAGCTACGAGGCCAACAACGCGCGCATCGACGCGGCGAAGAACGGAGCGGGACGCTGAGCTGAA
>CAZVOI010000972.1:0-8513 GCA_964628275.1 uncultured Acidobacteriota bacterium
GGGGGGGCGGGCCGGGGGGGCGTGGGGGGGGAGGGGGGGGGGGCTGGGCGGGGGGGGGGGTCGACGTCCGTGCTGGCGATGACGTCGCCGGTGAGCGCGTCGAGGGCATAGAAGGTCGTCCCCTCGCCGGGCTCGCCGTAACCGGAGCCCACGTAGGCCACGAACTCGACGCCATCGGGCCCGGGCGCCCGGAACGTCGTGTTCTCGGAGCCCTCCACGTGGGCGATGGCCGGCACCGACCAGGTCTGACCCATGCGCAGGTAGGCGTCGTAGTCGGCCAGTCCAGCGGTTGCGTGGGGGTTGTTGTGGGCGTTGGCGAGGCTCTTGAGCTTGCCGTCGCTGGTGTCGGGGTTGCCCCGGCTCCAGACCGGGAGCGGGCCGTATTTCTCGCCGCCGTTGGTGACGTCGCCGGTCAGGGAGTGCCGGGTGAACGGACCGGGAACCGTCACGTCGAGGGCGGTGTAGTACTTGCCGCCGATCCCGCGCCCCACGTAGAGCAACGTCCTCCACACCCCGGCTCCTTTGACGTTGGCGCCGCCGATCGTCTTCGTGAACCCGTCGGGGTCGGGAACGAACACGTTCGCGAAACGCACGGGCGAGGCGATCACGTAGGTCTTGTCCGCGCGGCGCTGGGTCTTCATGAGGCCCGCCAGCTTGCCGAGCTGATCGAAGGGGACGAAGGACCACAGCTCCTCCCCCCCGGTCTCGCCCGCGCAGGCGAGTGAGGCGGACGGGCAGGGAGCGCCCCGGAAGGCGTGGAGGCCGTCGTTGGCGCCGTGATAGACCACGGTCATCGAGGGCTTGAGGGTCGTGCTGCTCTTGCTCGCCGCATGGCCGTCGTCGTCGGGATTCCGCATGCCGAAGCCGTTGAGGATCCCGTTCGTGGCCTGGTTCGAGGAGTCCCGCGGACCGTCGCGGAAGAGCTTGTACTCCTCGGCGTGGTTGGCGGGCTTGGCCTGCAGCGGGGGCGCCACCACCCCGGCGGCGGAGAGCGTGGACTCGGCCAGGATCCAGGGCCGGGCCTTGAACAAGAGCCGTTTCGCCGTGCCGTCCCGCGCGGGCTCGCCGTTGGCGTCGGGGATCGTCTGGGCCCCGGCGAGGAAGGCCAGCATCATCTCCCTCGCCTCACGCCGCTGCTCGTCGAGCCTCTTCGCGGCGCTGCCGCAGTTGGCGGGCAGGTTCGCGCTCGCGCCCACGCAGGCCTGGAACTTGGTTTCCAACTCCGTTCCGCTCAGGCTCAGGAGGCCCAAGGCTCCGTCCAGTAAACCGGGCGAGCTGTTGGCGTCGTTGGGGGCGACGCCCCCGGAGGTGGCGGTGGTCGGCGGCCAGAGGGGCACCCGATAGGCGGTGGCGGCCGCGGTGACGTTGGCCGTGCGGTCGATGAGCCCGGTCACCGTGACTTGGGCGAGGTTGTTGCCGGTCGTGGTGTAGATGCGCCGCTTGATCCGGGACGCCGTGCCCACGGTCGCCTCGGTGGCGGCGTTCAGCAGCTCGGCGAACGTGCAGGCCTTGTAGCTGACGGAGTTGACCGTCTTCGACGGGCAGGCGGCGGGCGTGGGGCCGACCTCCATCCCGTTCTTGACGCGGTCCAGGAGCTTCTGCCCCGCGTCCTGCCCCGCGCCCCAGACCTCCAGGCTCGTGCCGCTCGCGTTGCGGAATGCCTTGACGTGTCCCTTGAAGCCGGGCATCTCGAAGGTGGACCGGAACAGCACGGGCACGTTGGCGGTGTAGCGCGTCTTGGGGTCCATGGGGTCGACGGCGGGCATGAGAACGGGACCCAGCTCGTAGATCGACTCCGTGATCGAGGACTGGGCCGAGAAGGTCCCGGTGGTGGAGGCGAGGGAGATCGCGTCCTTGAGCGCCTGGATCAGGTCCTCGAGGCTGAGGGCGGTGAACGCGTCCCTCAGGTTTCCCGAGCCGCCGCGGGCGATCTGGTTCGCGGAAGACACGCTCTCCGCGAACACGATCACGAGCGTCTCGACGCGGTTGTCGTTCGACGGAGTGAGGCCATAGAGCGCCTGCGCGGCGGTCACGGCGTCCGACACGCTCTCGCAGGACTCCGCCCCATCCGTGAGCACGATCACGAAGTTCTTCTGCTTGCCCACCACCGCTGCCGGGCGGGCGGGAAACACCGTATTCTGGAAGTAGTCCTTGGCAAACCTCAGGCTGGCGGCGATGGGTGTGCCGCCCGCCGAACGGATCCCCGTGTTTGTGAAGGTCGGGGGGGTGTCATGGGGGCTCAGGCCGTTGAGGGTCGTGGTCGCGGCGGTCGGGAACTGCGCGAAGGGGACGTCGATGGGCTGACCCGTGTTGGGGTCGATCTGCAGCTCCAGGCGCATCTGGTTCTGGATCTTCTCGGCGACGCTGTCGTCGGTGCACGGCGCCACGTCCAGGTTGATGCCGGTCTGCTTACATTCGTCTCCGGACCCGGAACCGTCCTTGTCGACGAAGCTGAACGAGGTGCTGGTCAGGAAATAGGTGGCGGTCGCACCGGTCTTGGAGTTCACGATCTGGAAACAGGCCCGCTTCTCGGTGCCGTCGTTGAAGGCGTCGACGTCGTCCCCCACGAGACCTTTCGGAGGGTTCGGGCACGTGAAGGACGGGGCGGTGCTGGGGGTACGGATACTGCCGGCGATGAGGCCGGCGATCCTGTTCGCGGCGGTGTTGGGAGTCGGGCTCGGGTTCCACGTGAACTGCACGTCGTCCCGCAGGAGCAAGGAGCGGACGTAGTAGCGGCAGTGCGTGTTCATGATGTGATCGCCGCCGGGGGTGTTGTTGGTGCAGGTCGCCGCGGGATACGCCGCGTTGTAGCCGTGTCCGCTCGCGCTTCCGGTGTCGAAGCTCGCGAACATCTCGGCGGAAGTCCACCCGTCGTAGTTTAAAAGGGTCATGTTCACGGCGTCGAAGTAGCCCAGCCAGGCGGCGGCATCGGCGTCCTGGGAGACGTAGTGGAGGGGCCCCTCGCCGGTGGTCGAGCTGGCCCGCATCCGGCGCTCTTCGAAGTTCGGATGGAACGTGGCCATGCCGAAGTTGGCGATCCCCGCGCTCTGCCTCACCACCTCGCGCAGGGCCCGCTTGGCCTGGTAGAAGCGCCCGGCCGGGTCGTCGCCCCCCACGTCCTGAGCCGGCGTGACCTTCTTGGTGGTGCCGGTCATCGATCCGGACGTGTCGACGATGAAGAGCACGTTGTTCTTCACGGCCAGGTCGAGCACGTCGAGCGGGTCGATGCCGGGGATGGCCGCAGTCTCGGCGGCCCGGTCTCCGACCAGGAACAGCGTCAACAGCGCGGCCAGGGCCGTGGAAGCCAGCCGGGACCGATTCTTCACTCTCACTCTGATCATGGCAACCATCCCTCGAAACGCGCCGCTTGGCGATAGCACCTGGGCTTGCATGGGTCTCCTCACTGCTGGGTGGGGCTGATCTCGGTCACGGTCTTGCCCAGGGCCTGACCGACCCCGGCCCCGGTGACGGGATCGCACCCGCCAAAGCCCGCGCCTTCCGGCCCGCGTCCCACCTGTCCCCCCTGCGTCCCGCAGCGCCCGGTGTCCTCGCCGACGCGGGAGAGCATCACTTCGATCACGCGCACGGCGCGGTTGATGCCGAGGACCGTCCGCTGGGGGGCGATGCCCTCGGCCACGAGCACGAGGTTGTCGTCGTCCGCACTGTAGTCCGCGAAGGGCTCTTCCCCCGCGGGCGGGACGGCGCGCGGCAGGACGGGCCTCCGGATCCAGACCGTGACGGAGCCGTTCAGGTTCTGCCCGAGAATGGACGTGACGTCCTGGAGGGGGAGGTCGGCGTTGGCTCCGTCGTCGAGGACGACCCCGTAGCCCATGCCGTTAGCCCGCTTGTCGCAGGACCAGCTCTCGAAGTTGCGGGCGGGAACGCCCCACTTGTCGTTTCGCAAGTAAGGTTCCGTGGCGCCCCCACCCTTGGCAGCGGGCGTGACACCGCCGGTCCAGGACGTGGGACGGGCGTTGGGAAGGATCTGTTGCCAGTTCATGCCGGCGAGCAGCGTCTTGCCAAACTCCACCCCGGCCTCGGCGTTGTAGAGGGCCTGCTGGCTCCACCGGTAGTTGGTGGCGATCTGCAGCTCGGTCGAGGTGGTGGTGGCCAGCGTCAACCCCAGGAACGTGAGCAGCATCAGTGAGAGGATCGCGAGCACGAGCGCGAAGCCCGATTCCTCCGTCCCGCTTCTGCGCGTGGTCTTCAGTCCGCCCATGGCACTCTCCTGAATCGCGGTTTTCTTCCGCTCAAGCGTCACGTTCATGGCTGGCCTCACTTCCACTTGGCGCCGGCCGGGTCCTTGCTGAGCTGGATCAAGGCGTTGCGCGGCGAGCCCCTCGAGACCAGGCGCCCGCGGAGCGCGTCCGGGCCCGAGATCGCGCTCGTCTGCCCCTGCAAGCCGCCCTGCGCGCTGCGGGCCGACAGCGTCACCCGCACTTCGGTGATGAGCGAGGCGTAGTTGTTGTTGACGACCGCGGGCGCCCCGTCGGGATCCGTCGGAGGACTCAGGCTGCCGTTCTGCTGCAGGTACTCGACCTGCAGCTCCTCGATTCCGTTGGCCACGGCCTGGAAGCCGGCCGTGAAGGCCGCGGTCGTGAGGCGCTCCAGCACCGGCACGCCGCCGGCGGCGACGCGAATCCGGTAGTGCACCACCTCTCCGAAGCTGACCTGGTTGGCGGTGCAGCTGCAAGGCTGACCTGTGGAAGGGTTGATCTGGGGTGGAGCGCAGGAGTTTCCGAAGCCGTTGTTCTCGCAGATACCCGACGGCTTGTTCATGCCCGTGGGGTCCCCGCCCTGCTGGACGTTGAGCTGGACATGGTTGTTGTTCCCCTGGCAGTTCTCCGCCTTGGTGTTGTTCACCGGCGTGCTCATCACGTTGCGCATGGTCCACGTGTTGTCTTCGAAGATGACCAACACGGGTGTGCCGGGCGGGATCGAGGTCGTGCCGCTGTAAAGACGGAAGGTCGCGCTGTTGCCGCCGCCCGGGACGTGGCAGACCGGCTCGTTATCGCGGAAGCCCGGGTTGGTGAGGATCTCCAGCTCGTCGGTGACCTCGCCGTCAGGCCCTTGTGGAGACCCGCCGGTCGCGTCCAGGCTCCGCGAGAAGACCTGGGCGAAGGGGGGCATCCCCGCGCCGGCGTTGGCGACGTCGCGCATGATCATGTCCATGGCGGAGCGGATGTTCTGCTGGCGTTCGGTCAGCTCGGGCTCCCGGCGGAAGGCGCTCTGGCCTCCGGCGAGCAGCCCGTAGATGGCCCCGCTCACGATCATCGTGACCACCATGGCCACGAGCAGCTCGATCAGGCTGAACCCCGATTGCGCCGACCCGATTCGAGACCTCATGACTGCCTCTCCCTCTTCGCGAGCCTGTCCTGGTCTGGCCACGTGCTTCCCCCCCGGCATCTCATGGGGGGCAGCCCAGCGCCGCCGCTGTGCAGCTCCTGAAAGTCGTGAACTCGGCCCGCGAGCGGGCCCGGGTGAGCGCGCCGAGCCCCTCCGAGCGCACGGTGATGAAGAGCGCCCGGGGGTTGATCCCCACGACCTGCCAGCGAGTGTGGATTGTCCCTACCCCGGCCACGGCGTCGTCACGCATGAAGTCGATCGTGTCGCTCGTCACGCTGCCTCCGGTGGCCACCGCGTCGAAAGGCGTCCGCTTGAGGATCTCGAGCTGCTCCGAGGCGATGGCGGCGGCGGCCGTGCCCTGGTTCGCCACGGTGTTGGAGCTGGCGGCCACGATCAGGAGGTTGGTCACGGCTATCAGGCCGAAGCTCAGGATGACCATTGCGACCAAGGCCTCGACGAGCGTGAAGCCGGCTTCATCCGAAGCAGCCTCAGGGGTCGTCAGGGGCGTTCTGCTCTGGGATCTCATCGCGGTCTCCTTCACGGCTGGGGCAGGATGCGGCCGCCCACCGACACGCGGACCGTGCGCCGAAGCCCCGTCGTGGCCTCGAGCAGCGTGAGGGTCACGCCGCTCGTGGCGTCCACGGCCAGGTAGCTGGCGCCCGGGCTCTGGTCGCAGCGGGTTCCGTCCTCGGCGCCGCAGAGCGTCGCCGGGAGCGCCGCGCAGCTCGACACGCTGGGCGTGCACCAGGACCCCATCCGGTTGTAGCGGATCCCCTTGGATGGCCCGCTGGCGGCGGCCTCGAACCAGACCCCCAGCGGCAGATCCCGCAGCGGTCCAAACCGCTCGGCCGCCAGCGCCGCGTCCTCGCGGATGAACCGATACGAGTTCGCGTCCACGGCCACGAACAGCACGCCGTTGTTGGTGTTGGTCATGATCGCCTTCGACCGGGCCGTTTGCAGCTCGCCGCCCACCTGCGAGGTCGCGCCCCGGATCGTGAAGTTGCGGATGTACCCGCCGATGTTGGGCAGCGACACCGCGGCCAGGATCATGACGATACCCACCACGACCAGCAGCTCGATCAGGCTGAACCCCGCCTCCCTGCGATGCTTCGTCGTCGAAACCGTTCTCATGGCACTCCCTCTCACAGCAAGCTCCGTGCCCAGTGTGGCTCCCGAGGTATCAAGTGGCTTCATACCAACATCTTAACGCAAGCGATCGTTCCCCGAAAGGCCCGGGCCGAACCGTCCCCAGCGCTACTAACCGTAACGCGCGGGTCAGGTGCGCGGCGGCCGATCCCCGTGCGTCGGCAGTCTCACGATCACCCGGGCCCCCGCCGGCGACCGGCGCTCGAGCTTGAGCTCGCCCCCGTGCAGGAGAACGATCTTGCGGGCGAGCGGCAGGCCCAGCCCGAGGCCGCCCGGCCGCGTGGTGTAGAAGGGCCGGACCTCGCCAGGGTGGTCGGGGGCGAAGCCCGGCCCGTCGTCGTCCACCTGGATCACGACCCCGCTCTCGCTCCGGCGCGCCGTAACCTCGACCTGGCCGCCGCCGGTAGCCGCGGCCTGGATCGCGTTTCGCACCAGGTTTTCGAGCGCTCGCTCGAGCAGCTCCTCGTCCGCTTGCACCACGAGCGGGACGTCGAGGCCGACGAGCCGGGCGTGGACGCCCTCGTGTCCGTGCTGCTCCCGCGCCACTACGCGGGCCGCGAGCCGCGCCAGATCGGTCTCGGCAAGGTGGAGCTTCTCGAGCTTGACGAAGTCGTGGAATCGCCGCACCACCGTCTCGAGCGTCCCGCATTCGTCGAGGATGGCCCGGGCCTCGGGCGGGGCTGGCCCGCCCTTTGCGCGCTCGAGCAGGCGGGCATACCCCACGATCGTCCCGAGCCCGTTGCGCACCTCGTGCACGATGCCGGCGGTCAGCTCGCCGGCGCGGGCCATCGCCTCCTGCTCGCGAATCCGCTCCTGCATCCGCCGCGTCTCTTGCTGGTGGCGCTCGCTCATCTCCTGGCCGTGGTCGCGAAGCCGACCCATCGCTTCCTCGTACGCCGAGAGCGCGCCTCCCGGGGGCGTGGCAGAGGGGATGCCGCGGGGCCAGAGGATCAGCACGGCGGCGAGCCCGAGGGCCAGCAGCGCCGCCGCGTGCCCCAGCAGCACCGTCTGCCACTCGCGCGCCTCGTCCTCGAGGTCGGGCGCCAGCGAGGCCAGCCGGAGCCGATAGCCACCGCTCGAGATCGGAAGCGGCAGGTACGTGAGGGCCCGCACGGCCGGGCCGTCCCGCGCGAGCACCGTGACAGTCTGGCCGACGTCGAGCCGACGCCGCTCCGGCTCCCGCAGCTCGTGAACGACCGGCGCCACGTGCGGGCGGGAGAACGCAATCCTGCCGTCCGGCGCCACCACCTCCACCTCGCTCGCGAGGCCGAGCGAGAGCGCGAGCTGCGCGGCCTCGTCCCAGCCGTCCCGGCCGCGCGCGAGCACCGGATCGAGGGCGCCGCGCGCGGTCTCGAGCCGCCGCTCGGCGGCTTCGCTGACGCGGGCCCGCAGCCGGCGCTGGGAGCGGGCTCCGTGCGCGAGCGCGAGCACCTCGAAGAGCGCGACCACCGCGAGCGCCAGCGCGGCGCCCAGGCGCGGCGAGTCGCGGCCGCGCTCAGCCAACGAAGAGCCCCCGGTACCAACCGAGCAGAGCCTCGCCCAGGAACACGACCAGCACGCCGGCTATGCCCAGGAACGTCCCGAGCGGGAGCGCGTAGCGCATGTCCCGACCCCGCAGCGCGATCGCGAGCAGGCCCACGACCGTCCCGGCCACAGAGGCGAGCAGCACGGTCAGCAGCATCTTCTGCCAGCCCAGGAAGGCGCCCAGAAGCGCCGCGAGCTTCCAGTCGCCCTGGCCGAGGCCCTCGACGCCCCGGGCTCTCTCGTAGGCCTTCGCGACCGCGGCAAACGCCAGCCAGCCACCGGCCGCCGCGAGCAGCGACGCGAGCGGCGTGAGCGGCGAGCCGGGGAGAAAGCTGGCGGCGAGCCCTAGGGCCACGCCCGGCAGCGTCATCACGTCGGGCAGGATCTGGTGCTCGAGGTCGATCAGCGCCAACACCAGCAGCGCGCTGACGAGCGCCATCTCGACGAACGTTCGCCACGTCGGCCCGTGCCAGGCGGCGAGCGCCAGCCACAGCAGC
>CAZVOI010000973.1:0-14259 GCA_964628275.1 uncultured Acidobacteriota bacterium
TACGGTCTCGGCTGGGAGGTCCAGACCCGAGCCGGCAAGCGCGTCGTCCACCACGGCGGCACGCTTTCCGGCTTCAAGTTCCACTTCGCGCGCTTTCCCGACGAGCGGCTCTCGTTCGTGGTCCTCACCAACGTCCAGCAGGCCATCCCCGACCGCATCCTGTGGAAGATCGCCGCGCTCTGGCTTCCCGGCGTGGACCAGGGGCCGGGCCACGGACGGCCCGCGACGAACTGAGCCACCTGGCTCGCGCGACACGGCCGAACGATTGTTTCGCGGCGGTCAGTCGGCGTTCAGCCGGTAGCCGACCTTGCGCACGGTCAGGATGTGGCGCGGCGCGGCCGGGTCGGCCTCCAGCTTGCGCCGCAGCTCGGCCACGTGGGTGTCCACGGTGCGCGTGACGACCGCCGCCGAGTACCCCCACACCTGGCGCATCAGCTCGAGCCGCGAGACGACCGCGCCCTTGGCGCGCCCGAGCGCCATCAGCAGCTCGAATTCCTTCGGGGCCAACTCGACCGGCTCGCCCTTCCGCAACACCACCCGCGACGCGGGGCGCACCTCGATCTCGCCGAAGCTCAGAATGGCGTCCTGACTCCCCGGCTCGCCCGCGCGGGCGCGGCGCAGCAAGGCGTCGACGCGCGCGAGCAGCTCCAGCAGACCGAACGGCTTGGTGACGTAGTCGTCGGCGCCGAGCCGGAGACCGCGGACCTTGTCGGCCTCTTCGCCGCGCGCCGTGAGAATCAGGATTGGCATGACGCTGCCGTTCTCGCGCAGTGCCCGCAGCACACGGAACCCGTCGAGCCCCGGGAGCATCAGGTCGAGGATCACGAGGTCCGGCTTGCCGTTCCTTGCGGTGTCGAGCCCGGTCGGACCGTCCTCGGCCACCTCGACCGCGAAGCCCTCGATCTCGAGGTTGTTGCGGAGACCGTAGGCGAGGTCGCGGTTGTCTTCGATGACCAGGATCCGCGTCACGCCGGCAGCTCCACCACCAGACGCGCGCCGCCTCGCGAGCCCTCTTCCACGAAGACGCGCCCGCCGTGGCGTTCGACGAGATCGGCGACCACGGCCAAGCCGATGCCGGTGCCCGCCACCGCCGAATGCTGGTCGCGCTGCAGGCGCTCGTAGCGCTCGAAGATGCGCCGACGCTCCGGCACAGGTATCCCCGGACCCTGATCGTCGACGCTCAGCCGCACCCGACTCGGACCCTGTTCCAAGGCCACGATCAGCTGCTGGTCGCGCGGCCCGTACTTCACGGCGTTGTCGAGCAGGTTCAACAGCACCTGGCGCAGCGCATCCGCGTCGACCGGGGCCGCGGCCGACTCGTCGAGGCGGGTCAGCAGCCGCGCGCCGGATCCCGCCGCCAGGGGCTCGAACTGCTCGAGCACCTCCCGAACCAGCGGCGCCAGCGGACGCCTTTCGGGCGCGACCCCGAGCATGCCGCGTTCGCCGCGCGAGAACTGCAGCACGTTCTCGACCAGATGCGTGAGCCGGCGCGCCTCGCGATCGATGATCTCCAGGGCCCGACGCCGCTCCGTTTCCGAGCGCACGCGCTCCAGCAGCAGCGTCTCGGCGAACATGCGAATCTGGGTGAGCGGCGTGCGCAGCTCGTGCGAGACGTTCGCGACGAAGTCGGCGCGCAACCGCTGCAACGCGCGCTCGCGGCGCAGTTGCAGCAGAGCCACCACGACCAGCCCCGTCGACAATCCCAGGAGACCCAGGACCACGCCCAGCCGCGACTCCGGCACGCCTCCGATCACCAGCCGGCGAGCCGCCGCGGGCTCGATTGCCACCTGCACCCGCGAGCCGTCGAGAACGCCCGAATAGGCGTCGCCGAACGGGACCTCGACGCTCAGCGGCCAGGGACCCGGCCCGCTGCGAAACCGCTCGACGCCGCCATGGTCCGTCACGGCCACGAACAGCGACGCATTCGTGACGCCACCCTGGCCGACGAAGTCGGGCAGCAGCGGCCCGCGCTCCAAGGTCGCACCCAACCAGCCGCCGAGACGCTCGAGGTCCACTTCGAAGCCGACCACCTCCCAGTCGCCCGGCCCGCGGACGGCCGTGAACACGAAGCTGCGCGGCCTGCCGGAGATGACGTCGTGCCGTACCATGTAGCCCTCGGCCGCGCCGCGCGCTTTGAGGTTGGCGAGCAGCCAGCCCGCGGTTTCCGGAGGCGCCGGCGCCGGCACGAAGGCCACCCGAGCCGTGGCCGGCGTGGCCGTGAAGAAGAGCCGCGCCAGGCCCGACGCGGCGCGCACGCGGGCATCTGCGTGCGACACGAGCTCCTCCTTCAAGCCATCGGGAAGCCCGCGCGGCTCGAGCCGCCGGCCGGCCGCCGCCAGCAGCACCGCGTGGCCGTCGTAGCCGAGCCGCGCCGTGGCGCGGCGGATGAACTCGCTGGCCGCGAGGCGGGCGAAGTCGCGCAGCACACGCTCCGCCGTCGCGCGATGGTAGAGAAACGTCGCCTGCGCCTGCAGCGCGAGCAACGCCGTCGTCACGAGGCTCACGACCAGCAGCGCGACGGTCAGCCTCGCGCGCCAGCGCTCGATTCGGCGCATCCGGGAAGTGTAGCGAGCCCATTCGCGAGAGCGGCGATGCGACGCGGAGTTTGCGGCTCGCGAACGCCGTCCTGACAGATTCCTGACAAAGACCTTCCGGAAACACCACCCTCTCCGGCGTTCCGCTGCGTATCCTCGACACGGAGGGTCAATGCCATCTCGTCGAAGCCGCCTGCTCGCGTGCGCGCTCGTCGTCCTCACCCGCCCGGTCGCAGCCCAGATCCCCGACACCTTCACCAACCTTCAGGTTGTTCCCAAGGACATCGCGAAGGCCGACCTGGTGATGAGGATGCGCGAGATCGCCACCGACCTCGGCTTGCGCTGCCACAACTGCCACGTCGGCCCGGACAACCTGGAAGGCATGGACTTCGCCAGCGACCAGAAGCCCACCAAGCAGGTCGCCCGCGAGATGCTGCGGATGGTTGAGTCGGTCAGCGCCGTCGTGAAGAAGCTGCCCGCTCGCGACGAGCCGCGCCAGGTCCTGTCCTGCTTCACCTGTCACCGCGGCGCGCAGCGTCCTCCCGAGCGCCTCGATGCCCTGCTGACGCGAAGCGCGCAAACGAACGGCGCCGAAGCCGCGCTCGGCCGCTATCGAGAGCTGCGCCGCGAGCACGCCAGCGACGGGCAGTACGACTTCTCTCCGAAGAGCCTCGGCATCGCGGCCAGCCGGCTCTTGGAAGCAGGCCGAACCGACGACGCCGTGGCGTTCGCCCGGCTCAACGCGGACTCCCACCCCGACGTCTCGCTGGCGCACTCGCAGCTCGGCCAGATCCTGATGCGCAAGGGCGATCGCGCGGCCGCCCTCGAGAGCTTCCAGAAGGCCCTGACGCTGGACCCGACCAACGCCGCCGCGCAGCGCGGCCTGAAGGCGGCGGAGGGCGAGAAACCCTAGCGAATCGAAGGCCGGCTCGATCGTCGATCAGGACGGCGCCGGAGCCAGGTGCTCCCTCAGCAGTCGCTCCATCTCGGGGTCGAGGTCGACGAACTCGATGCCGTAGCGAAAACCGGTGGCCACAGTCGTGCTGCTGCGGATCTCTCCGATCAGCGGCTTGGACAGGTGAAATACCCTGGGGTCGGGCGTGACCTGCACCCGTGCGCCGACGAAAACCTCGGCGATCGAAATGACCGCGGCTCCCTCGGCGCTCAACTCGGTCATCTCGCCCAGCACCGGACCCTTCCAGGCTTCGGCAGGAACGAGCTCGACCTGGACGAGCACCGCGCGGCGCGGGTGAGCGCGACGCTCGGCCGCTGCCTGGCCGCGTTGCCCCGCCGAAGGCCCCTTCAGGGCGGCGTGACACGTCTCTACCAGGGTCTTGAAGTTCACGGGTTTCGCCAGGAACGCGAAGGCTCCGAGCGCCACGCCCCGCAGCACCGACTCGCCGCTGTAGTTGCCGCTCAGGAACACGACCGCCGGCCGGTTCGTCACCGTCTGCTTGGTGGATTCGAGGAACTTGAAGCCGTCGACGCCCGGCATCATCAGGTCCAGGATCACGAGATCCGGCTTGTTCGCCAATAGCTTCAGACCGCCCAGCGACGCGTCCGGCGCGACGTCGACGATGAAGCCCTCCGCTTCCAGGACGCCCTGCGCGAGCTCCCGGAGCTCGGGCAGATCGTCGATGATCAGGATCCGCTTGGGCGGCGCGGCCGAGGGCTCAGGCATCCGCTGTCATGGTAGGCCAAGAGGGGTCGGCCAACGACTTCGCGTCCGGGAGGACGCCGGCCTCCGAGTTCTTGTCGGCCTTGATACCAGGATCATGAATCGCATCGTTTCTCGTCCTCTGTTGTCACCACGAAACCGGGGGCCGCCGGATCGACACGGCGCGACGGTATTCTCAACCCGCTAGAATCAGTTTGATGCTCACAATCCACTCGGCGAGGGCCGCTTGGCAGCCCTGATCGAAGCCATCGAGATCAAGCGCAAGAGCTACTTCGAGCTCGAGAACGCGCCGTACCACTGCCTCGACGTCTCGATCTCGACCCCGACCGCGCGGGGCGGCCAGACGCTGGTCCGGATCAAGATGCGGAACCTCCTCACGCGCGCCGTCTTCGAGAAGACCTTCAAGGCCGGCGACCGGTTCAAGGAGCCGGATCTGGACCGGGTCGACGCCACGTACCAGTACGCCGACGCCGACGGCTTCCACTTCATGGACCAGACGACCTTCGAGACGCTCACGCTGGCGGCCAACATGGTTGGCGAGGACCGTGAGCTCCTCGTCGACAACCTGGGCGTTCAGATCCAGAAGTTCAACGGCAACCCAATCGGCCTCCAGTTCCCCAGCCACGTCGAGCTGACGGTCGCTTCCACCGAGATGGGCAGCCGCGGGGACACGGCCAGCGGCGGCGCCACCAAGCTGGCGGTCCTGGAGACGGGGCTCGAGATCCGGGTTCCCTTGTTCGTGAAGGAGGGTGAGCGGGTAAAGGTGCACACCGAGACGCGCGAGTTCTCGGGCCGAGCCTAGCGCCGCTTCCGTCGGGAGCCTGCGCTCGCAGCCTTGCCGCGCCCGCGCTTCTTCTTCAGGGTTCCGAGCTCGTCAGCCTCGTTCGCCGTCGCGCTCGCCTCGATTCCGACCCAGCCCTCGGGCGTTACCGCGCCTTGCGCCTCGAACAGGAAGCGAGACGGCACCGATCGCGCCAGCCGGCCGTATTTCGCGCGTTCGAACGCCCAGCTCAGCGTGAGCGTGGTCATCGCGCGCGTGATGCCGACGTAGGCCAGCCGGCGTTCCTCCTCGACGCCGCCCTCGGCGACGGCGCGCGCGTGCGGCAACAGGCCCTCCTCCAACCCGACCAGGAAGACGTGCGGGAACTCGAGCCCCTTGGCGGCGTGCAGCGTCATCAACGTGATCGCGTCCTTGCGCATCTCGGGCTTCTCTTCCGGCCCCTCGCCGCTCGAAAGCGCCAGCTCCTCGAGGAAGCCCTGGAGCGACGGCTTTGCCGAGCGGCGCACATGGTTCTCGGCGAAATTCAAGACTTCCAGCACTCCGGCCCAGCGCGCTTCGCGTGTCATCGGGTCCGGATACAGCCGCGTCACTTCGTCACGGTATGCGATCGTGTTCAGGAAGCTCTCGAGGCGACGGACGAGCTGCGATCCGGCGTCGGCGAGATCGGCACCGTCGACAGCCACGCGCAACTTTCGGTAGCCTTCCACGGATTGCGGCGAGAGGCCATCGATCTCCCCGGAACGCTCGAAGGCCTCGCTCGCCGAGATTGCGTTGTCGGTGGCGAACGCCAGCACCCGGTCGAGGCTGGCCTTCCCCACCCCGCGCGAGGGAGTGTTGATGATCCGCAGCAGCGAAGTCTCGTCGCGCGGGTTCACGACCAGTTTCAGGTAGGCGACGATGTCGCGCACCTCCTTGCGGTCGAAGAAAGACATCCCGCCGACCACCACGTAGGGCAGGCCGTTGGCGCGCAGCTCGCCCTCGAAGGGCCGAAACTGCACCTGGGTCCGACACAGGATCGCGAAGTCCTGAGGCTTGGCTTCGTCGGTCCGAAGCAGCTTGCGCATTCCCTCGACCACGAACTGCGCTTCCGACGTTTCGTCCTTGAGTCGCGCGGAGCGGACCGGCTCGCCGGCGCCACGCGCCGACTCGAGCGCCTTTTCGTGGCGCGACGTGTTCTTGGAGATCACCGCGTTGGCCGCGTTCAGGATCGGCCGCGTCGAGCGGTAGTTGGTCTGAAGCCGGACGATCTTCGCGCCCTCGAAGTCGTGGTGGAAGCCCAGGATCTTCTGGATGTCGGCGCCGCGCCAGCCGTAGATCGACTGGTCGTCGTCGCCCACCACGCAGACGTTGCGGTGCTCGCCGCCGATCTGCTTCACGATCTCGTACTGCGGCTGGTTCGTGTCCTGGTACTCGTCGACCAGGATGTGACGGTAGCGCTTCCGGTACAGCGCCCGAACCTCAGGGTGTTCGCGCAACAGACGAACCGTCTCCAGGAGCAGATCGTCGAAGTCGAGCGAGCGTGTGCGGCCCAGGAACTCCCGATACCGCTGCCAGACCGAGCCCACCAGTTGATCGCGGCCCCCGGTTCCGCCGCCGAGGAAGCCCTCGGGCGTTTGCATGCGGTTCTTGGCGAGCGACATCCGCGCCATCACCGCGGACGGGTGCATCGCCGTCTCGTGCACGCGCAGCTCGCGCATCGCCGACTTGACCGCGCTCAGCTGGTCCGAGGCGTCGCAGATCGTGAACTTGCGATGCAGGCCCAGAGCCGGCGCGTGCTCGCGCAGCACTCGGGCGCAGAACGCGTGGAAGGTGCCGACGGTGATCTGTTTCGCTTTCTCGCCTACGAGCTGCGCCACGCGCTCGCGCATCTCTCCGGCCGCCTTGTTGGTGAACGTGACGGCGAGGATGCTGGCCGGATCGACGCCGAGCGAGACGAGGTAGGCGATCCGCGTCGTGATCACGCGCGTCTTGCCGGTGCCCGCGCCGGCGAGTACCAGCAGCGGGCCCTCGCTGGTGGTGACCGCGTCGCGCTGAGCCGGGTTCAGCGCCGACAACAGCGCGCTGTCGGCCAGGGGTGGACGGCGCGCGATCATGGAGGAAGCTCGGGGGGGCGCCAAGACGGAAGGCCTTTGTATCACGAAAGAATGAGAGGATTCCGCAGGCAACCTACAAGCGAGGGAGGATGAACATGGGAATCGAGGAGACCCGGGGAATCCTGGCCGCATACAAGCTCGTGAAGGACGCATCCTGGCCGAACATGCATCCGGCGATGGCGACGCGCGCCGCGAAGTGGCCAATCGCTCCGCTGCCAGAGCTGGAAGCCGAGCTCGCCGGCTACTTGCGCGAGGCCTCGGCGTCGAGCTGCACGGTGCGAGTCTTCTGGAAGCTGGGACAGGAACTGGTGTTCGGCGGCTGCAACGCGCACTTCGCGACGGACGCCGGCTTCAAGAGCGCTCAGGAGCTGGTCGGCATAGACGACTTCGACGAGCGGCTGCCCTGGAAGGCGCAGGCAGCCAAGTACCGGAGCGACGACAAGGACGTGATGGACAAGGGCGTCGCCAACCTCGACATCCTGGAAAGGCAGGGCTCGGCCGCGGGGATCACCTGGGTGCGCGTCGGCAAGGCTCCGATCCGCGCCGCCGGCGGCGTGGTGTTCGGCGTGGTCGGGATGTACGAGGTCCTGGACAAGGAGGCCGGCAACAAGCTCTACACCCAGCGTTCGCTCAAGCAGGGCTAGCGCGCGGAGCTCTCCTTGGGCAACGCGATGCCGCGAAACCGGGCGTACAGCGCCAGGTCCGGCGGCCGCGGGACGCTCCTCGGGAGCGGTAGGCCTGGCGCGCGGCTTCGGTCAATCTGCGGCCGGCCGCCTAGATAACCCCGAGCGCCTTCCCGACCTTGGTGAACGCCGCCACGGCTCGTTCGATCTGCTCGACGCCATGTCCGGCCGAGATCTGGACGCGAATCCTCGAGAGACCCCGCGGAACGACCGGGAAGAAGAAGCCCTTCACGTAGACGCCCTCGTCGAGCAGCGCCTTGGCGAAGCGCTGCGCGAGCGGCGCGTCGTCGGGCGCGAACTTCGCGAACAGGATCGGGACGATCGGGTGCACGCCCGGCCGGATCTCGAAACCGGCCGCCGACATCCGCTGCCTGAACAAAAGCGTGTTGGCTTCGAGCCGGTCGCGCAGCTCGGTCGATTGGCTGAGCAGCTCCAAGGCGCGCAGCGTGGCGCCCGCGACCACGGGCGGCAGCGTGTTGGAGAACAGATACGGGCGGCTGCGCTGGCGCAGCATCCCGATCGTCTGCTTGCGGCCCACGACGCAGCCACCCGAAGCGCCGCCGAGCGCCTTGCCGAAGGTGGTCGTGACCAGGTCGACACGCGCCATCACGCCGCAGTGTTCGGGCGTGCCGCGCCCGGTCTTGCCCATGAACCCGGTGGCATGGGAGTCGTCCACCAAGACCAGCGCTTTGTGGCGGTCGGCCAGATCACAGATCGCCTCGAGTGGCGCTATGTCCCCGTCCATCGAGAAGACGCCGTCGCTGACGACCATCCGGAAGCGGCTGGACTGTGCCTCGATCAGCTTTGCCTCCAGATCGCGCATGTCCATGTGCTCGTAGACGTAGCGCTTGGCCTTGCACAGCCGCACCCCGTCGATGATCGAAGCGTGGTTGAGCTTGTCGGTGAGGATCGCGTCCTGATCGGACAAGAGCGGCTCGAAGACGCCGCCGTTGGCGTCGAAACAGGCCGCGAACAGGATCGCGTCTTCCATCTGGAGAAAAGCGGCGACGCGCTTCTCCAGCTCGACGTGGAGCGCTTGGGTTCCGCAGATGAAGCGCACGCTCGACAGGCCGTAGCCCCACTCGTCCAGCGCGCGGTGAGCCGCGGCGAGCAGCTCGGGATGGCTGGAAAGGCCCAGATAGTTGTTGGCGCAGAAATTCAGCACCGGCTCCGGACAGCCCTCGACCCGAATCGAGGCGCCTTGCGGACCCAGGATCGGCCACTCTTCCTTGAAGAGGCCCTGCTCTCGAATCTTCTGAAGCTCTGTGCCGAGCGCGGTTCCAAACGAGGGATCCATGCTGCCCTCCGCGCTCATTCTGAGGCTCCTACCACTGCGTGCAGTAGTCCCAGGTGTGAAGACCGATGGATTTCACTCCTCCGAGCCCTCGATCTCGTCGAGCGCGCTTTCGTCGACGATCTCGTCTCGAATCGCGCGGATCGGCTTCCCCGGCTCGGGTGGTTTCGCTTGCCCCGTCACTTTCCGCTTCCAGCGCGCGCGGTCCTTGTCGCGCATGTGTCCCGATATGCTGCGGACGGCTCGCTTCAGCTCTCGCTCCGACTGCGGACGACTCATGACCCGCCTCCCGCGCTCAGCTTCAGGAAGTTGCGATAGCGATCTTCCTCGATCGCGCCGCTCGCCACCAACTGCTTCACCGCGCAGCCCGGCTCGTGCGAATGCGAACAGCCGCGGAAGCGGCACAGGCCCGCGGCCTCCTCGATCTCGGGAAACACCTGCGCCACCACGGCGGGCGGGTCGTCCTCGAAGAGGGCCAGCTCGCGGATGCCGGGCGTGTCGATCAGGTGGCCGCCGCCCGCGAGCGCGTAGAGCCGGCTCGCCGAGGTGGTATGGCGACCCTTGTGGTTCAGCGTGGCAACTTCGGATACGCGCACCGCGAACTGGGGGTCGAGCGCGTTCACCAGGCTGCTCTTGCCCACCCCCGAATGCCCCGCCATCGCCGAGAGCTTGCCGGAGAGCGCGGCGCGAAGCTCCTCGATGCCGCGGCCGAGCTTCGCCGACGTCAGCAGGACCGGCACGTCGCTGGCGCGCAGCGACGCGACCGAGTCCTCGATTGCAGCCGGCGCCTCGAGGTCGCACTTGTTGACTATCACCAGCGCCTGCATCCTGCCGCGCGAGGCCAGCGCCAGGAAGCGCTCGACCAGGTGGCGGTTGAACTCGGGTTGGTGCGTCGCCTGCACGATCACGAGCTGGTCGAGATTCGCGGCTACCACGTGGGTGCGGCCGCGCGGCGCCGGGCGGCCCAGCACTGTGCGCCGTGGCATGACCGCTTCGATCGCGCCACCACCGTCGGGCAGCAGCATCACCTCGACCTGGTCGCCCACCACCGCCAGGCTGGTGGCCTGCTGCTTCACCTTCTTCAGGCGGCCGCGCAGCGAGCACACCACGTCGCGGTCGCCGACCCGCACCCAGAACATCGGACCGGCGGCGCCGACGACCATGCCTGCCGTCATCGTGCGATCAGCATTCATGAGCATTCTAAGCACCAAGCAATTCCCAGATCGCCTGGGCCCGCAGCGCGCTGGTCCGCCTCCGCGAGGAACTGGGGACCAAGCCCGTGTCGTGAACTAGACTTCGCCTCGAGAGTGCCCTTCCAGGCGACTTGTCCACAGTGCGGGTCGGAGATCGTCTTCAGCCTCGGCGCCTCGCTGCTGAAGATCTGCGAGCACTGCGGCTCGGCGGTCGCCCGCAAGGGCGCCAACCTGGCGAATTACGGCAAGGTCGCCGACCTAGTCTCGACGCCTTCCTTGCTCTCGCTCGGGCTGAAGGGCGGCTACCAGGGCGCGCCGCCGTTCACGCTCCTGGGCCGGCTGCAGATGAGCTTCGGCGGCGGCACCTGGGACGAGTGGCTGCTCGGCTTCCGCGACGGAAACTGGGCCTGGCTGTCGGAGTCGCAGGGCAAGTTCCACTACATGGGCCAGGCGCCGCTGCCGCCGGTTCCGAGCTTCGACGAGCTCCGCGTCGGCGAGACGATCGACCTGGGGTCAGAGGGCACCTTCGTGGTCACCGAGTCGCGCGAGGGCAAGTTCGTCTCGGGCGCCGGAGAGCTGCCGTTCGACGTCGCTCCGGGCAGTCCGATGCGCTACGCCGATCTCCAGGGACCGGGCGGCAAGTTCGCGACGCTCGACTACGGGACCGGCTCCACGGCCGAAGCCGTCTACATCGGCCGCGAGGTCTCGCTCGACGACCTGGGAATCAAGGGCGCCAAACCGGAGCCGGCGCCGACCCAGGGCGCCAAGGGCGAGGCGCTCGCGTGTCCGCAATGCGCTGGTCCGTTGGAGCTGCGCGCTCCCGACCAGACGCAACGCATCGCCTGTCCCTACTGCGGTTCGCTGCTCGACGCGACCAAAGACCTCAAGGTGATCGAGGTGATGACCTCGGTCGAGGTGGAGCCGCTCTTCCCGCTGGGCGCGAGAGGCCGCTTGATGGGCGTGCAGTGGACGTTCATCGGCTTCATGGAGCGCAGCGTGACCGTCGAGTACGTTCGCTACGCCTGGCGTGAATACCTGCTCCACGACCCGCGCAAGGGTTTCCGCTGGCTGGTCGAGTCGAAGGGACACTGGTCGTTCGTGGAGCCGATCCACGCGGGCGACGCGAGCGCGTCGATGTCCGACGCCAGCTACGCGGGCGAGTCCTTCAAGCACTTTCAGTCCGGCGAGGCTCGCGTCGATTCCGTTCTCGGCGAGTTCTACTGGGAGGTCGCGCGAGGCGACACGACCGTGTCCCACGACTACGTCGCTCCGCCGAGGATGCTCTCGACGGAAGAAACCGCGTCCGAGACGACCTACAGCCTGGCCACTTACCTCGAGCCGGAGCAGGTCTGGAAGGCGTTCAACCCGCCCGGGACGCCGCCCGAACGGATCGGCGTCGCGCCCAATCAACCCTGGCCCCACGCCGCCGAGACGGGCTCGGTCCTGATGAAGGCGCTGGTGCTGGCCGCTCTGGTGGTTCTGCTGTTCGTCGGGCTGAGCGTCAGCGGTGGCCGCACGGTCTTCTCCAAGGCGTTTTCGATTCCGAACCGGGTGCTGCCGGGCTCGCCCGAGGCCGCGCTGTTCAGCGAGCCGTTCCAGATCGACCGCTCCGGAAACATCGAGGTGCGGCTCGAGGCGCCGGTCAGCAACTCGTTCCTGTACCTGGACGGCGCGTTGATCAACGAAGCGACGGGCGATGTCGACGAGTTCGACGCCGAAGTCGGCTTCTACGCCGGCGTCGAAGACGGCGAGTCCTGGTCGGAGGGCGGCACGCATGCGCGCGCGTACCTGGGCCGCGTGCCGGCCGGGAGCTACGTGATGCGGCTGGCGCCGCAGTGGCCCGTAGGCCAGGCCCCATTCGGCTACACCGTCACGCTCAGGAACCGGGTGCCGCGGCTGTATCTGGCCGGCCTCGCGCTGGTCCTGATCTTCGCCTGGCCGCTGCTGCTCTACTGGCGCAAGATGCGCTTCGAGAGCCAGCGTTGGAGTGAGAGCGACCATCCCTGGATGACGACGAGCTCGGGAGATGACGAATGAAGCGCGCCTACTTGGTATATGGACTGACGGTACTGGGGCTCTGGGGCGCGGCCACGCTCAGCGGCTACGAGCTGTTCGCCGCGACCCGCGGCAAGCTGCCGGCCGAGGCGCGCACGTCTCCCGGCGGCTATCGGTCGTACGGGTATTGGAGAGGAGGCAAGTGATGGAGCAATGGTTCGCGAACCACGCGCGCGCGATCGTGGATTCCATTCTGTACTCGATCATCGGCACCGGCGTGCTGTGCGCCGCGTTCTGGGTGATCGAGAGGGCGTTGCCGTTCTCGATCACCAAGGAGATCGCCGAGGACCAGAACGTGGGCCTGGGCATCATCCTGGGCGCCTTCGTGATCGGCATCTCGATGATCATCGCCGCAGCGATTCGCTGACAGGAGCGGGTGCGCTCGCCGTTCGTCTATCTGACCGTACTCGTCATCGCCACCTGCGGGCTCGTCTACGAGCTGGTGGCCAGCACGCTGGCGAGCTACGTGCTGGGCGACTCGGTGACCCAGTTCTCGACCGTGATCGGCGTCTACCTGTCGGCGCTCGGCGTCGGCGCGTATCTGTCTCGCTTCGTTCAACGCGGCCTGGCGCGGCGCTTCGTCGAGGTGGAGCTGGCGGTGGCGCTCCTTGGCGGAGCCACGGCGCCATTCCTCTTCTTGGCCTTCGGGCACCTGCCCCAGTTCTTCCGGCCGGTGCTGTTCGGTCTGGTGCTCGGGGTCGGCACGCTGGTCGGCCTCGAGATCCCGCTGGTGATGCGGCTCTTGAAGGAGACCGTCGACTTCAAGGAGCTGGTGGCCAAGGTGCTCACCTTCGACTACGCGGGGGCGCTGCTCGCCTCGCTGCTGTTTCCGATGCTGCTGGTGCCGCGGCTCGGCCTGGTGCGTACCTCGCTGCTGTTCGGCCTCGCCAACGCCGCGGTCGGTCTCTGGTCGACCTGGCTGTTCGAGCCGCTGCTCGGCGCCACCCGTGACCTGCGGCTGAAGGCCGGCGCGGTGCTGCTGGTCTTGACCGTCGGCTTCGCCTACGGCGACAGGCTCACCGACCTGGCCGAGGAGGGCCAGTACGCCGACCCGATGGTCTTCGCCAAGACGACTCCCTACCAGCGGATCGTGATGACGCGCTCCAAGGGCGGCTTCCAACTGTTCCTGAACGGCCAGCTCCAGTTCTCTTCGCTGGACGAGTACCGGTATCACGAAGCGCTGGTGCACCCGGCAATGGCGGTGGCGCCACGCCCGCAGCGCATCCTGGTGCTGGGTGGAGGCGACGGGCTGGCGCTGCGCGAGATCCTGAAGCACGAGGCCGTCGCCGAGATCGTGCTGGTCGACCTCGATCCGGAGGTCACGCATCTGGCCACGGTCAACCCGCTGCTGCACGATCTGAACCGGGGCGCTTTGAAGGACCCGCGCGTGCGCGTGATCAACCAGGATGCTTTCGTCTGGCTCAGTCAAGGCAGCGACCTCTTCGACGTCGCGTTCCTCGACTTTCCGGACCCCCACAATTTCTCGCTCGGCAAGCTCTACACGCGCCACTTCTACGCGATGCTGAAGAAGCGCCTCGACCCGGAAACCGGCGTCGCCGCGATCCAGACCACCTCGCCGCTGATGGCGCGCCAGTCGTACTGGTGCATCAACCGCACCCTCGAAGCCGCCGGCTTCGCGGTGCGGCCGTACCACGCGCTCGTGCCGTCCTTCGGAGAATGGGGCTTCGCCCTGGCGGCGCAGCGGCCGTTCGCCGCGCCGAGAGAGCCGCTGCCCGGCCTGCGCTCGCTGGACGTCCCGGCACTCGCCGCTCTCTTCGTGATCGGCCCCGACATGGCGCCGGTCGAAACCGAGATCAACCGCCTCGACAACCAGGCGCTGGTGCGCTACTACCAGGAGGAATGGCGGCGCTGGAACTAGCAAGATGCCAAAGGGGGACGGGATTTCAGGCCTTTCCTTCCTCGCCCGTGGCCCTCAGGATCTCTTGGT
>CAZVOI010000974.1:0-3002 GCA_964628275.1 uncultured Acidobacteriota bacterium
GACGTGAACCCGGACGGCTCGGTCGACATCTTCTTCGACCCACGAGCGCCAGAGGGCAACGAGAAGAACTGGGTCCAGACGGTGCCCGGAAAGGGCTGGTTCGTCTTCGTCCGCTTCTACGGCCCGCTGGAGCCCTTCTTCGAGCAGACCTGGAGACCCGACGACATCGTGAGGGTCTGATCAGGACCTCCGGCCAGTGGAACCGGACGATCGATCCCGCATCGTCGGAACAGAGGAACGCGGCGTAGCGAGCGACCTGTTCGGGCTCGATCAGCTGGCGAACGGCCGCCGGTCCGAGCACGACTCGGTCGGTGACCTCGTCGATGGCGATCCCCTCCGTCGCGGCCAGATCGGTGATCTGGCGCTCGACGAGCGGCGTCCGCATCCACCCCGGGCAGCTGGCATTGACCGTGACGCCTGCGCTTCGTTGATGAGCTCGACGCGGAGATCGACGCCTGCGAGCGGGACCTCCGGGCGATGGGCGCCGACCACGCATACGTCACGCTCCTGCAGACCGCGCCGGGCATCGCCTGGGTGCTCGGCTACACGGTCGCCGCCGAGATCGGCGACGTCGGCGTTCGCCAGCCTTGTCCCCGGAAGGTCACGACCCTCTCGCACGAGAGACTCCAGCATGTGGTTGGGGCCTTGTACGCCGGCGGCCGACTGCTCCAGCCGATCGGCGACGTGCCCTTCGGATCATGGGTCGCGATGAAGCCGGACAACCTGTCGTTCGGGACTCGGACCTGACCGCTGATCACGTCCTGCCGCTCGCGGCCGCGCGGGCCACCGGTCTCTGCCGGACCATCTGGACGGGATCGCCAACGTGGATCAGGCCGGGAACGACGACGTCGGCGTTCAGCGCAAGCCGGCCGCGGAAGCGGCGGCCGATGTCCTTGAGCACCTCCGGGTCGCGCTCGAGCGTGTCGGGATCGACGGTCGTCATCGGGCATCGCGGGCGCAAGGAGTCGAGGCGGATCACGGCCTCGCCGATGTGGAGCTCGGCACCCGCCCACTCCCGCTCCGCTAGGCCTTCGACTCCGGCGATCACGATGTTGGGACGCAGCCGCCGCACGTCTCGGCCGAATGCCTCGATCGCGCCGTCCGTGGCGACGAGCAGCGGCAGGACGTCGAAGCGCTCGAGGCCGTCGTAGGCGGCGAGCCAGGCATCGCGGCCGGCGGCCGCGCGCACGAGGTCGAGCGCCTCGGGCGAGTCCCACCGGTGGCCGTCGACGAGCGGCGAGCCGGTCGGGTCGAGCGATCCGTGGAGCCCGAGGAGGCGGTGATGCCGGCGTGACGTGCGAACCCCCTCGGGACCGCGCACGTGGACGACGCGGTCGCCTGGGATCCCGCCGGCCGTGAGCTCCGCCGCCGTCAGCTGCTCGCCCGCGAGCGTCTTCACGGGATAGCGCCAGAGCTGCTCTACGGAGAGCGTCATCGGGAAGCCTCGAGCAGCAGCGCCGCAGCGTCGCGTGCCACGGCGATCGGGTCGGCAGACGAGAGCACGGCGGCCTCGGCCATCGCGCCATCGAGGAGCACCCCGACCATGCGGCCGAGCCGGCGCGGCTCGGCGTACCCCCCCTGCTCGGCCAGCGTGCCGAGATACTCGAGCAGGCCCTCCTTGTGACCCGCGACGATTCGCCGGTGGGTGCCGTCGATCTCGGTCGTCTCCGCAGCGGAGTTGACGAAGGCGCAGCCCCGGTACCCGGGGGACGCGGCCCACTCCGCGATGGCGTCGAAGGCTGCGAGGAGGGGCTCTTCGCCAGCGGAGCGCCGTCGCTCGATCGCACCCTCGAACCACTCCATCCAGCTCCTGTGACGCGCCGTCAGCCAGGCGGCGACGAGCTCTCGCTTCGATGGATAGAGCCCGTACAGCCGGCGCAGGGAAACGCCGGAGTCATCCCGGATGTCGGCCATCCCGACGCCGGCGATGCCGCGCGCGTAGAACACGGCGTCTGCCGAGCGAAGCACGGCGGCGCGCGCGGTGGCGTCGCCGACGGTCGCGACGGGGCTCATCGGAGCGGGATCCCGCCGCCGTCGCCGTCGGCTCGCGGGCCGAGGATCCGCCGCTCGGACACGGCGATCGCGACATCGTTGATGCTCGCCTCGCGTCGCCGCATGAGCCCGTCGGCATCGAACTCCCAGAGCTCGTTTCCGTACGAGCGGAACCACTGCCCGCCGGCGTCGTGCCACTCGTACTGGAACCGGACCGCGATCCGGTCGGGCCCGAACGTCCACAGATCCTTCCGCAGCGCGTAGTCGAGCTCTCGCTCCCACTTGCGCGCCAGGAAGGCCCGGATCTGCTCGCGTCCCGAGACGAACTCGTCGCGGTTGCGCCACTCCGAATCGACGGTGTACGCCGCCGCGACGCGATCGGGGTCGCGGGTGTTCCAGGCAGCCTCGGCCGCGAGGACCTTCTGGCGCGCGGCGGCTTCGTCGAACGGCGGGAGCGGGGGTCGCGGGGTGGACATGGGCCTTCCTTCTTGAGAATGATCGTTCTCACTATACCCGATCGTCTTGCCGGGCCGGATTACCTGCCGAGCGTGCGCTCGAGTGGCTCCGCGCCCTCGGCGAGTCGCTCCAATTCCCCGAGACATCGAAGGAGAAGGCAGACCTGATGCGCGCGATCTACGACCGGATCACGGTCGCCGGCCCCGAGATCGTGGGTGTCCGGCTGACCAGTCGGCCTACGCGCACGGATTGGCGCTGGCGCTGCCCACCAAGGTTGCTTTGGCGCGCCCGACAGGTGTTGGGCGCGCGTTAGCAACCTAGGACATGCCGATCGAGGGCCGGGACGAGTGGTTGGCCGCGGCGCGGCGGCTGGCGTGATGGATGGATATCTCCGTGGCGCGCTCCCATCCGCGCTGACCCAGGCCCAGCTGAGAGCGCTTGCCGCCTACGTAGCCGTTGGCGGATCCGTGCCCGAGGCCGCGCGGCGCGTGGGCAGTCGGCCGAGCACCGTAAAGCGTCACCTCGCTGACTTGCGAGCGCGGACGGGCCTCACA
>CAZVOI010000975.1:0-2434 GCA_964628275.1 uncultured Acidobacteriota bacterium
GACGCGATCACCAACCCGCCCACGGTGCTGACGCCGACGCTCTTCTACGGCAGGCTGCAAGACCTGGCGGGCGCCGGAAGCGGCAGCGCGCTCGCCATCACGCAGGTCGTGGGCATGGACCAGGGCGGCGACGTGCCGACGGTCTACAGCTACAGCCTGGGCGTGCAACGCGACATCGGCAAGGGGATCGTGGTGGACCTCGCCTACGTCGGCTCCCAGTCCCGCAACAACCCGCGGCAGCGGAACCTGAACCCGCTCCCGTACGGAGCGACCTTCCTGCGCTCCTCGCAGGACCCGACGCGCTTCGCCGATGGCGTCGTCCCAGCCGTCGAGCCGGGGCTTCCGACCGCTCACCGCGACGCGAGCCTCAGCTACAGCGGCCAGTTCGCGCTGCCGATCGACTTCCTGCGCCCATACCAGGGCTATGGCGACATCCTGTACCGGTCGTTCGACGCCGAGGCGTCCTACAAGTCGTTGCAGGCTTCCTTGCAGCGGCGCTTCTCGAGAAGCTTCACGTTCGGCATGTCCTACACGCTGTCGAAGGCGGAGTCGACATCGGACACGTTCAACTTCAACACCCACGTCAGCGACCCGCAGAGCTACGACTACGCGCTGGCCGGCTTCGACCGCACCCACTACTTCGTGGCGAACTACGTCTGGAACGTGCCGAAGGGAGGCAAGCTCCTGGGCGGCGGCTGGCTCGCGCGCGCGCTGCTCGACAACTGGACGATCTCGGGGATCAGTGGGATCTCGTCGGGCAACCCGGCCGAGCTGACGATCGCGATCACCGGCCAGGACGTCGGGAACCGGATGGTCGGCAGCTACGCCGCCGGCAACTCCGCCGCGCAACAGCCGCGCTTTCGCGTGACCGGCGAGGCTCAGTCCGCGCCGGACGCGATCAACCAGCAGGCTTTCGCCGTGCCCGGGATCGGCGATCGGGGCCCCTACTCGCGCAACTACCTGCGCAACCCGGGCTTCAACAACCACGACCTCTCGCTGTTCAAGAACATTCCGTTCGGCGCGAGCGGTCGTCGCTACCTGCAGCTCCGCTTCGAAGCCTTCAACGTCCTGAACCACACGCAGTTCTCCAACGTGAACCGCGGCACCAACCTGACGACGGCGGCGGGCGCCACCGGTGCTGCCGTGTTCAACAGCTTCAACAACCTGCAGATCACCAACAACACGCGGCCGCAAGGCTCGACCGCGCCGCTCGGCCAGTTCTTCGGCGAGTACAACGCGGCGCGCGACCCGCGCATCATCCAACTCGGGGTGAAGCTGTACTTCTAGACGCTGGACCTCACTTCTTCGGCCGGCGCGGTGGCGCGAAGCGCGCCGTGACGTCGAGGTTGGTGACGTGGATGTTGATGTCGGCGCCGATCCGGAAGCCGACCAGGCCGTCCAACGCGTCGCCCTCGCGGGGAACCTTCGCGACCGCCGTCCCATTGACGAGGAAGGTCGCCGCGTCGGCCTCCACCTCGACGCGCAGCACGTTGCGCACGTCGTCCTTGCCGGGGTGGGGGAGGATGGTCTCGTGCCGTGCCCAGGGGGCCGCGAAAGCTCGGTCGTCGCCCGTGACACGTTCGACCGCCGCCTGTCCGTCGCGCCGGATCAGGAACGCCAGGTAACGCGCGCCGGGCGCCTCGAGGTCGCGACCGCCGACGAGCAGCCCGAAGCCGGCTGGGCTCTCGCCCGGGAACAGGAAGGTCTCGGCCTCGACCACGAACCGGCCGCGCGCGCTGGCGCTCGGCTCGAACAGGATCGCGCCGGGCCGCGTCGTGATGTGCCAGCCCGGCGGCATCTGCCCGAAGAGCCATTCGCCGGGCTTCGGGTCGAGCGACGTCGCGTGGCGCGCCGGCGCATCGGTCACCCATTTCCATCCCGCGGGCGCGGCGAGCTGCGCTCCCGCGGACGTGGCGAGAGCGAAGGACGCCAAGAGCGCGGCCCGGCCCGTTCGAGTCTGGATCATCGAGTCCCCCTGCCTCCTTTTACACCACGTCGGCCCCGTCTTTAGTTCCCCGAGCTTCAGGCCAGGCCCCGCGATACAATTATTCATGATCACGCGAGGCATCCGCGATTACGTCGCGCGCGATTGGGGCGCGGCGCGCGACGCGAAGGACGCCTATTGGGCCGCCCGCATCGACCGGCTGGGCATCGAGGAGGCTTTCCGCATCGCGGGCGAGCTGCGGCGGCAAGCGCTCGCCCAGTGCCCGGGCTGGCCGTCCGAGCAAGACCGGCGAGAGGACCGCGCCGCGCACGCCAGGTTGTCCCCGCTGTTCGAGCGTGTCGATCGCCCCGGCAGCCGCTGAGCTGCTGCGCGCGCTGGCTCCGCGTGCTCGAAGAGGCGCTCGCCCAGAGCGACCTGCTCCCGGCCTTCGAGTCGATTCGCAAACCCTGAGCATGTCGAGGAACCGATGAGGTACTCACCCGGTCGCCG
>CAZVOI010000976.1:0-2276 GCA_964628275.1 uncultured Acidobacteriota bacterium
GGCGGCGGCCTGCCCGGCGCGGTAGTGAAGATCACGGGCCCGGCCCTGCCGGGCGGCCGCGAGACCGCGACCACACAGAACGGCGCCTATCTGTTCACGCACCTGTCCCCCGGCGTCTACAAGGTCGAAGCGACGATGCCGGGCCTCGGCAAGACCTCCCGCGAGCTGCGCGTCTCGGTCGACGTGGATGCGCAGGTGAATCTGGTGCTCAGCCCGACCGCTACCGAGGAGGTCACGGTCACGGCCGAGCCGCCGGCGGTGGATCTCAAGAACACCGAGGTGAACTTCAATTACACCGCAGACGCGGTGCGTGATCTGCCGCTGGCTCGCAGCTACGCCGGGTTCTTCCAGCTCGTTCCCGGTATCGCCGAGAACAACAGCTTCGCGCCGGCGGCCGGCGGAAGCCGGCAGGACAACGTCTACCTGATCGACGGCGTCAACATCACCAACCCGATCTTCGGCTACCTCTCGACCGAGGTGAACGAGCTCGACATCGCCGAGTTCAACGTCAAGCGCGGCGCGATCAGCGCGGAGTTCGGGCGCGCCGCGGGATTCGTGGCGAACGCCGTCAGCAAGTCCGGCACCAATGCGCTCTCCGGGGCGGCCCGGCTGGAGTACCGGGCCAAAGGCTTCCAGGCCGAACCCACGGACCCGGTATTCGGAGCGGTGCCGGTCGAGTACCTGAACCCGGCGCTCAGCCTCGGCGGGCCGATCCTCAAGGACAAGGTGTTCTTCCATGCCTCGGGCCGCTACTTCAAGACGACCGCGTCCGACCGGGTCAACCAAGCGGGGACGGCGCTGCCCGACCGCGTCGACGAGGGCCACGAGCTGTACGGGAAGATCACGGCGACGCCCAGCGCGAAGCACCTCCTGAACCTGAGCTTCCGCGACCGGCCGAGTCACGTCGACGGCAGCGTGACCGCAACCCAGGCTCCGAGCGTCGCGACCAAGGACAACAACAGCACGCGCGTCGCGACCGCGAACTACACGCTCTTCATGACCAACCGGTCCAACGTCGAGCTCAAGTACCTCTACTCCACGGAGAGACTCGACTGGGAGCCAGTAACCAAGCTCGGCTACCTGCCGACCTGGAACCCCAACAATCTGCTCGCGATGGGCCAGTACACCGATCCAAGCCAGGCCAACCTCAGCGTCGGCGGCTACCAGTACACGAACACCCAGCACTACAAGCGCCAGGAGGCCAAGGGGATCTTCAGCCAGTTCTTCGACCTCGGAAAGACCAGCCACCAGTTCAAGGTCGGCGCGGGATACACGTTCGGCCAGGAGGAGCTGGAGCGGCTCACGAACGGCTGGGGCGCGCTCACGGCCCAGACCCTGTCAGGCGTACCGATCATCCGTGCCCGCTACTACTTCGAGCAGCCGCCGCAGCTCGGCCAGGGCCGCACCTGGTCGGTCTTCGCTCAGGACACCGTCACCGTCACCAAGCGACTGACCCTCAATCTGGGCGTGTTGATCAACAAGGATGAATACGCGCAAGACCTGGCGGGGAGTAACGGCTGCGCGACGCCCGTCAACACGGTCGACGGCCAGCCGGGCCCGACCGCGGTCTTCGAGTCGAAGGGCGATCGCTGTACGTTCGTCCGCTTCGGCTTCGGCGACGAGCTCCAGCCGCGGCTCGGCTTCAACCTCAACGTGCGCGAGGGCAAGGGCGACAAGCTGTACGGCCACTTCGGGCGCTACTACAACCTGGACCAGATGTCGGCGGCGCGCTCCTGGGCGCCACGGCGCATCTACCAGCGGCAAGCGCGCTTCGTGACCGCGACCGGCGCGCTGATCGACGACACGCCGCTCGCCTCGACGACCGGCAAGCTGATCGACAAGGAGCTGAAGCCCACGTACGACGACGAGTACCTGGGGGGCTACGCCTCGCCGATCGGGAAGAACTTCTCGCTCGACCTCTTCTACATGAACCGCAACACCAAGAACTTCCTCGAGGACGTCCCGTCGAATCTCCCGAACAGCGGCCCGTACGCCGCGGCCAACCTGCCGTGCAGCACCTGGGCCGCATGCCGGGGCCAGGTGGGCGAGCGCAAGTACCAAGCCTTCACGGTCGAGCTGAACCGGCGCCTGAACGGCAAGTGGAGCGCGAACCTGAGCTACACCTGGAGCCAGTTCGAGGGCAACGTGGACGTCGACTACGCCGCCGGTCAGGTCTTCAACACCTCGTCGTCGATCCAGGACGGTCCCGGCGGCTTCGTCGGCGACCCGCACCGGTATGGACAGCTCAACCCGGAACGGCCGCACGTCTCCAAAGG
>CAZVOI010000977.1:0-6084 GCA_964628275.1 uncultured Acidobacteriota bacterium
GGACGTGTTCGACCCGACCGGCGCCGGCGATACCTTCGGAGGCGGCTTCGTGGGTTACCTGGCCGGCGCCAACGACATGAGCGACGACACGCTGCGCCGGGCGGTGGTGATGGGCTCGACGCTCGCCTCCTTCAACGTCGAAGCCTTCGGCGCCGACCGCCTGCTGCGCCTGACCCGGCCCGAGATCGACGAGCGCTTCAGGATGTTCAAGCGGCTGACGCATTTCGAGAGTATTTAGATTGGGCGTACACCGAGCGCCAAGGGCGCATTCGAGTCATCAGCGCCCGACAGGCTACTCCGAGAGAGCGGAGGCACTATGAGTCACCAGGCAGATCCTGACACAGAGGACGAGATGCTCCCCGAGTACGACTTTTCACGGGGCGTCCGAGGCAAGCACCACCAGGCATACGAGGCCGGAACCAACGTTGTGTTCTTGGACTCGGACATTGCCGAGGCGTTCGCCGATTCGGTATCCGTGAACGATGCCCTGCGCCTGCTGGTCAGGTTGGCCAAGGAGAAGGTGACCGCGGAGGGGCGGCCTAACAGACAGCGGACGAGGCCGGCGCGAGCGACGAAGCCTCGCCGCTGATCCGTGTGAAGGCGGAAGCCTGGCTCGGGAGTCCGCCGCGCCAGGGCCCTCGTCGCCCACTGATGGCCGTGAATGTCCCGAGGATTTGACGGTGGCGCGAGGCGCGGACTAGGCTCGCGAGGATGTCGAAAAGCGGCAGCATAGGAGCCGTCGCCGCCGTGTCGGCCGCCTGCCTCGTGGTCGGAGCCGGGCAGGGTTCGGGCGCGCAACAGCCGCCCACACCGGTCTTCGTCGGCGCCAAGGCTTGCGCCGACTGCCACGCTCGGATCAGCCAACGCTGGACGAACGGCCGCCACAGCAAGATGGCGCAGCCGGCGACCGCGTCCTCGGTGAAGGGCGATTTCTCCCAAGGCGAGATCAAGCTGCGCGGTGTTCGCTACCAGTTGATCGCCGCCGAGGGCCGGTACTCGATCCGCGAGCGCGGCGCCGGTGGTCGCGACGTCGAGCACAACATCGACCTGACGCTCGGCAACCGCCGGATCCAGCACTATCTCTCGAAGCAGGACGACGGCCGCATCGTCGTGCTGGCGCCGACCTGGGACGTCACGCGCCGCGAGTGGTTCCACAACATGGAGATCGTGCGGCCCGACGAGAAGGTCGTGAACGGCGTGCAAGTCTGGAACAAGAACTGCGACGGCTGCCACGTCAGCCAGCAGCAGAAGAACTTCGACCCGGCGAAGGGCTCCTACGCGACCACCTGGCAGGACTTCGGGACGAGCTGCGAACGCTGTCACGGGCCGGGGCACGCGCATGGCAACCGCCCGGACGGCATCGTGAACCCGAAGAAGCTCGATCCGCTCCACGCCACCACGATCTGCGCGCAGTGCCATTCGCTTCGCGACGTGGTGGTGCGGGGCTACACTGCCGGCGCCGAGTACTACGACCACTTCATGCCGATCCTCGAGTACGGCCCGCGCTACGAGGCCGATCCAGCGTGGTGGGCCGACGGCCGGCCGCGCCGGTTCTCGAACGACGCGCTCGGCCTCTGGCAGAGCCAGTGCTTCGCGAAGGGCGGCGCCACCTGCACCACCTGTCACACGGATCCGCACGAGCCCGACGTCGACAAAAACCGGAGGCTCGAGCCGGCGAACGAGGCGCTGTGCACTAAGTGCCATGCCGAGATCGGGCGCGACGCCGCGGCGCACACGCATCATCCGCCGCAGAGCGCCGGCAGCTCGTGCGTCGAGTGCCACATGCCGCGCGCCGTGTTCAGCATCAAGGCGAAGATCCGCGACCACTCGATCAGCCTGCCGGCGCCGGTCAACACCGAACGCTTCGGGATTCCGAACGCTTGCGGCTCGTGTCACGCCGACAAGGGCGCGCGCTGGGCGGAGCGGACGCTCGCCTCATGGTTCCCGGCGAACCGGCGCGCCGGTTTCGTTCGGCGCGCCGAAGCCTTCACCGCGGGCCGCGCCAGGAAGGCCGAGGCCGTCGCTCCGCTCGCCGCGATCGCCTCGGACCAGCGACTGTCGCCGCTGCTCCGGGCGAACGCGGTCGGCTATCTAAGTCGGTACAAGGACGCGGCGGCCCAGCGCGCCGTCCTGGAGGCGCTCCAGTCGGGGGAGCCGCTGCTGCGCGCCGTTTCGGCTCTGAACCTCGCTTCCGCCGGCCTGAAGCCCGTTGACGCGCGCGCGGCGCTGGTCGTGGCGCTTCGGGACCCGCGGGCGGTGGTGCGAACGTCAGCAGCCTTTTCTCTGGTTGGCCTCGGAGTCTCGCGCCTCGACGGGGAAGACGGTCGCCGTCTGGAGACGGCGATCGCCGCCTACGTCGAACGCGCTCGCTTCCACGCCGACGACCACGACGCACAGTTCGACCTGGGCAAGTTCCTGCTGCTGGCCGGACGCTTCGACGACGCCCGCGCCGCGTTCGTGCAATCGAAGCGGCTCGAGCCCGCCCGAGCCGTCGACTATTTCCTGGCGCTCGCGGATTGGGGCGCCGGACGGGGCGCGGAAGCGCGGGCGCGTCTCACCAAGCTGCCCGAAAGCGACCCATTCGCCGAGCCGGCGCGGCAGCTCTTGTCGAAGATCGGCCGGAACTAGAGCGGCCGTCTAGAACTTGACGTCGGCGACCTTGCCGCCCTCGAAGATGACGGTCATGTCGGCGTAGCTCCAGCGGCCCTTGTCGCCGAAGCTCGTCTCGGTCGTCGGCGCGCCCAGCACCGTTCGCACTTCGTCGAACGACATGCCCGGCTTGATCTCACGCTTCATGCCGGGAGCCGCCGCCGCAGGCGCCGCCGCCGCGGGACGCTGCGCGGCCTGCGCGCCGGCCATCGCGTTCGCGATCATCTGCGGCATCATCATGCCGATGCCGGCGCCGAGCCCGAGGCCGGCCACGCCGCCGCCCTCACCCTGGTTGCTGGCCGCCGCCTCCATGCTGCGCGCGGCCTTGAACTGCAGGTACTTGTTCATGTCGCCGATCGCGCCCATCCCGGCACGCTCGTCGATCATCTTCTGGACTTCCTCCGGAGGCGTGATCGCGCCGATCAGGAAGTCCACGAGCTCCAGGCCGTACTTGCCGAAGTCGTCGGCGACCCGGCCCTTCAGACCGCCCGACAGCTCGTCGTAGTAGCGCGGCAGGTCCAGGATCGTCTTCAACGTCTCGCCGAGCAGGTCGTTGAGGCGCGCCACGCAGATGTCGCGCAGGAAGTCCTCGACATCGTCGGTCGAGTACTTGCCGCGCGTGCCCACCAGCTGCTGCACGAAGATGCCGGCGTCCACGATCCGCGTGGTGAAGCGGCCGAAGGCGCGCAGCCGCACCATCGAGAGCTCGGAGTCGCGGAACGTGATCGGCTCCTTGGTGCCCCATTTCAGGTCGTTGAAGGTCTGCCGGCTGACGAAGTACACCATTGCCTGGAACGGCGACTTGCCGCCGAAGGGCGCGCCGATCAGCGTGCCGAGCAGCGGGACGTTCAGCGTCGTCAGCGTGTGGCGGCCCGACGTGAATACGTCGAGCGCCTTGCCGTCGCGGAAGAACACCGCCCACTGGTTGTCCTGGACGATCAGCTGGGCGCCGAGCTTCAGCTCCAGCGCGCCGAGCTCGGGCTCGCGGTGCACCATCTCGCGTCCCGACTCGTCGAGGTATTGGACGACTTCGATCAGGGCCATCTGCGGTCTCCTTGAAGACGCCTACGCCTAGCGAATGCCGGAAAGGATCTGCTCGCGGTCGGCGAGCCGCGCGTCGGTCGCGTCGATCACGGCCAGCAGCGCGGTCAGGCCGGCCTTCACGTCGCCGGCGACGCCGGCTGCGTCCGCGGCGCTCTTGATCTCCACCACCGCCGTGAGCAGCCCCAGGTCGAACTGGTAGACGCGCTCGAGCATGGCTTCGTCCACCTTCACGGCGTCGAAGAAGCCGGCATAGCCGCGATCGGCGAAGCGAATCCGCGCGATCACCTTGTCGAGCCGCTTGCGCGCCGTCTCGACGTCGTTGATCACCTCCAGCCCGCCTCCGCGCGTGGCGGCGTCGGCGACGCTGTTCAGCGCCCGCTTGCACTCCTCGAGCTGGTTCGCCAGATGCTCCCGTTGCAGCTTGTCGGCGTCGCGGCGCAGCTCCTTTTCGCGGTAGCCCTTGAACCCCGGGATCGCGCTGGCGATCCGTTCCAGGATGTTCTGGCCGGCGCGTGCCTTGTCGAGAACACTCATGGCTTCACCTCGGTTGGCAGGGGCTCCACGAACCATACGCTTCCCGCGCCAAAACGTTCAACCGGCTAGGCCAGGTTGGTTCCCGACTCCAGCATCGTGTTCACGATGGTGAGCAGCTTGTTGGCGGTGAAGGGCTTGTTGATGTACATCACGGCGCCCGACTCGAAGCCCTCCGCCAGCGCCTCGCCGCCGCCCTTGGCGGTCAGGAAGATCACGGGGATGTCCTTCTGCCGCGGGTCTTCCTTGATCTTGCGGCAGACGCTGAAACCGTCCACCTCGGGCATCATCACGTCGAGCAGGATCAGGTCGAAGCTCTGATCGGCGAGCACCTTCAGCGCCTGGGCGCCGCCATCGGCGGTGGTGACCTGAAACCCTTTCTGCTCGAGGATCGTCTTCTCCAGGTTCAGGATGTTCTCGTCGTCGTCGACCACGAGGATCCGCTTGGCCATCCGACAGACCTCCTGAGCGCGCGCTTTACGGAAGTGCGGAGTCTAGCACGCGCGCCACGGCCGCTGCCGCGCGCGCGGAAGCGCCGGGCGCGCCGAGCCGGCGCCGCACCTCGGCCAGGTCGCCGCGCATCGCGTCGCGCCGCGGCGTGTCGTCGAGCAGGAGCCGCGCCTCGCGCGCCAGGTTCTCCGCGTTGAAATCGTCCTGGATCAGCTCCGGCACGATCCGGCGCTCGGCGATCAGGTTGGCCATCGCGAAGTGCGGGACCGAAACGAAACGGCGGCCCAGGAAGTGGCTGAGCGGCGAGACGCGATACACCACGATCATCGGCGTGCCCAAGAGCGCCGCCTCGACGGTGGCGGTTCCCGACGCGACCAGGCTGAGCGTCGCGGCGCCCAGCAGCGCGTGCGTTTGGCCGGTCACGATCGTGACAGGCGTTCCCACGAAGGCCGCTTCCAACGCGGCGCGCTCGACGCCTGGCGCCGCGGCAACAACGAATTGCAGGCTCGGGTCGCGCTCGGCCAAGAGCCGCACCGCTCCCGCGAGAGGAGGCAGGTTGAGGGCGACCTCGCCGCGCCGGCTGCCGGGCAGGATCGTGACGAGTGGCCGAGCCGGGTCCAGCTTCTGCTCGCGCAGGAACGCGTCGCGGTCGTCCGCCGGGCGGACCTGGTCCACCAACGGGTGCCCGACGAAGCTCACCGGCACACCGGCATCCCGGTACAGGCTCTCTTCGAAGGGAAAGATCACCAGCATCTCGCGCGCGGTGGCGCGGATCGTTCGCATCCGCCAGCGCCGCCAGGCCCAGATCTGGGGCGAGACGTAGTAGACGACCGGGACGCCGCGTGCGCGCAGCGAACGCGCCAGCCGCAGATTGAAATCGGGGTAGTCGATCAGGACGGCCAGCGCGGGTCGTAGCTGCTCGCAGTCCTTCAGCAGCTTGTTGAAGATCGTTCGGATCCGGGGAAGGTGAGACACGACCTCGACCAGGCCGACGACCGCCAGATCGCGGATGTGCGCCGTCAGGTGGGCGCCCTCGGCCGCGAGCCGATCGCCGCCCAGACCGAAGGCGGCAATGTCGGTGCGCCGTTCGTTCAGGTGCCGGAGCAGCTCGGCGGCGTAGAGCTCGCCGGACGGCTCCCCCGACGAGATCAGAAGACGCATGTCCACAAAGCATGACACGCGGGCACAGGACCACCAACCGCAAACCCTTGATACCCGGTGGGTTGAGTGGGCATCACACAGCCGCCTTTTCGGCATGTCGCTTGCAGTCCAGAGGAGTACCATGTTGTCAGGAGGAAGGGCCATGCGGTCGAAGCGATGGGTCGTGATGCTGAGTGCGTTGCTGGTTGCGGGTCCGCTGTCCGCGGAAGACGCCAAGAAGCGGGGCTCCTCAGGCTCCTCGGGCTCCTC
>CAZVOI010000978.1:0-2456 GCA_964628275.1 uncultured Acidobacteriota bacterium
ACGGCTTGGCCGGCCGGCGCGACCGCGCCGAGAAGCACGCGCGGCTCGCCTCCCAGAAGGAGCCGGGCCGCGGCTTCGAGACGCTGGCCGAGATTCGCCCCGACCAGAACCGGCCGGCGGAGGCCGCCGCCTACGCGCGACAGAGCCTGGCGTCGGACCCCGAGCGCGTAATGAGCCGCTTCGTGCTCGCGACGGCGGAGCGCCGCGCCGGACGCTACGAGGCCGCGGCCGCCGAGTACCGCCGCGCGATCGCCAGCGCGAGCCGCCAGAAAGGCCTGCTGGTGCGGGACCTGCACGCAGGCCTCGCTGACTGCCTGGCGCGCCTCGGCCGCGAAGCCGAGGCGGAGGCGGAGTTCCGGGAAGAGATAGCACTCATCCCGCACTCGCGCGAGGCGCGCATCGGGCTCGGCCTGCTGTTCCGCTCCCAGGGCCGCGACGCCGAGGCCCGCGACGCCCTCGCCGGCATCGTGACCGCGAACCCGCGCGCGGGCGCCGACGAGTACGTCGTGGTGGCGCGGACGCTCGCGACCCTCGGCGACGTCGACGCCGCCCGCGACTGGGCCCGCCGCGGCCGTGCGCTCTACCCGGCGGACCCAAGGCTGCGCTGAGGTGCAGGCCGTCGCGAACGCGGACGGTGGCCGACGAGGCTTGGGCTGCGTGCTAGCATTCCGCTGTGGACAGGGCAAGCGCTGCTCCCAGCACGCCCGACGCCGTGGCGGTCGAGTTCGCCCGATTGGTGCGCTCGCGCCTGGGCGAGCGCGTCCGCAGGATCATCCTGTTCGGGTCGCGAGCCAGAGGTGAGGCGCGCCCGGATTCGGACTACGACGTCGTCGTCGTCGTCGATCGCCGCACTCCCGAAATCCGTGAGGCCATCCTTGAGATCGAGGTTGGCCTGATGGACAGACACGGCTCGCTGGTGGCCTGTCTTCTCCGGGACGAGCGCCAGTGGGAGGCCAGCCAGAGGCAGCCAATCGGCGTGAACGTTGCCCGCGAGGGGGTCTCTCTCTGACGCCGGACGTCGCCGCCTTGCTGGCCCATGCCCGGGCCAAGCTCGATGCCGCGCGGGTGCTACTCGGCACAAAGGCCTTCGGCGACCCGGCGTCCCGTGCCTACTACGCCGCATTCCACGCCGTTTCGCTGTGTTCTTGGCCCGGGGGCAAGCGTACAGCAGCCATGCGCCCGCGCGAGTTCACGACCATCCTGGCGCGCCTGTTCGAGGACAGGCAAACCGGCGACTACGACCCGACGACGCGCCTCGAAGCAGCAGATGCCGAGCGAGACGTCGCGGATGCAGAGCGGATCGTGGACGCGATCGATGCGCACCTCAGCCGCGCCGGAGCCTAGACCGTCGGCTCGCTCCAGAATGTCGCGCCGACGCCGCACCGACTGGCTCCTATAATGAGCCGTGGACCCTGCCACGATCGAAGGTCGCCTGCGCACTTTCTTCGAGGCCGACGCTCGGGGTGCGATCGCGGCCTTCCTCTTTGGCAGCGTTGCGCGGGGCGAAGCCGTGGTGACGAGCGACGTCGATCTTGGAATCCTCTTCGCGGCGGACCCACCGGCGACGCTCCAGGCACCTCAATTTGCGCTGGAAGCGGAGCTGGAGCGCCTGCTCCACGCGCCCGTCCAGGTCGTGGCTCTGAACCGGGCCTCGGCAGATCTCGTTCACCGTGTCCTGCGCGACGGCCGCCTGGTGCTCGACCGCGACCGGGCCGCCCGGATCCGTTTCGAGGTCCGCTCGCGCAACCAGTACTTCGACATGGCACAGGTCCGGGCCCTGTACCGACGGTATCCGGCGCCAGCGCCCTCCGGGCTCGATCGGGTCGCAGAGCGAAGGCGATGACGGACGCCGAGCTGGTCGCCAAGAAGCTGGCGTTCATCGAGACCTGCGTCCGCGAGCTTGTGACCCTGGCGCGACCCGAGCGGATCGCCGAGGACGTCCGCGAGCAGCGCTTCGTCGAGCACACGCTCCAGCTCGCGATTCAGGCCGCGCTCGACGTCGGGTCGCACATCGTGTCGGACGACCGGCTGGGCGAGCCCGATACGAGTCGGGACGTGTTCCGACTGCTGGAGCGGGCGGGTATCGTCCCGGCAGACCTTGGCGGGCGTCTGGAACAGATGGCGGGCTTTCGGAATGTGGTCGTTCACCTCTACCAGGAGGTGGACCTCGGGATCGTCAGGGACGTGGTCGAGAACCACCTCGACGACCTGCTTCAGTTCGCCGCCGCCATCCGCCAGCGCCTCTGACCGGCTGATTCAAGACCTGACCCCAAAAGCAAAAGCCAAAAAGGACTCGTTTCAGAACGAGTTGAGCGCACACGACACAACGGCGGGCTGGAGTGAATGGCCGGAGGGACAGCCAGGGGAAGGGGCCAGACTAACTAACGGATCGACAGGGACTGGCAAGCAAAGTCAGGTCTTGAGCTTCACATGAACAAAGCTCAAGACCTGACATG
>CAZVOI010000979.1:0-1726 GCA_964628275.1 uncultured Acidobacteriota bacterium
CTGACGCTGTGCGGCGCGCTCGCCTACGCCGAGCTGTCGTCGGCGATGCCGCGCGCGGGCGGCCAGTACGTGTTCCTGAGCGAGAGCTTCGGGCCTTTGTCGGGGTTCCTGTTCGGATGGACGTACCTGGTGGCGATCAACACCGGAACGATCGCGGCGGTGGCGGTCGCGTTCGCCAAGTACCTGGGAGTGTTCGTACCCGGCATCGGCGAAGGCACCACCCTCTTCCAGATCGGCGGCCACTCGTTCAGCTCGGCGCAGGCGGTGGCGCTGGCAGTCGTCGCGTTCCTGACCTGGCTCAACACCACCGGCCTCAAGACGGGCGCCGCCGTGCAGAATCTCTTCACGATCGCGAAGTTCGCGGCGATCGTGGTGCTGGTCGCGGTCGCCGTCCTGGCCGGGAAGGGATCGCTCGCGAACTTTCAGCCGGTGCTGAGCCTCGAGCTCGGACCGGCCGGCGTGACGCTCGGCCTGTGGGCCGCGCTGGCCGTCGCGATGAGCAAGGCGCTCTTCGCCTACGACGCGTGGTACACGGTGGCGTTCGCCTCCGAGGAGATGAAGAACCCGGAGCGCGACCTGGTGCGCTCGCTGATCTACGGCAACCTGGGCGTGACGGTCGCCTACGCCGCCGCGGTCGGCGTGTATCTCTACATGGTGCCGATGGGAGAGATGGCGGCCGTCAAGGACAATCGCATCGCGGCTGAAGCCGCGCAGCGCATCATGGGCGGCGCCGGTCTCGGGTTCATAACGATCGCGATCCTGATCTCGACGTTCGGCTGCGCGAACGGCCTGATCCTGACCGGAGCCCGCGTCGTCTACGCGATGGCGCGCGACCGGCTGTTCTTCGCCTCGGCGGCGACGATCCACCCGACGTATCGCACGCCGGCCAACGCGTTGATCATCCAGGGCGGCATCTCCGCCGCGCTGACGCTGACCGGAACCTACAGCGACCTCCTGACGATGACGGCGTTCTCGTCGTTGCTCTTCAACACCCTGACCGTCGCAGGCCTGTTCGTGCTGCGCCGCACCCAGCCCAACCTGCCGCGACCGTATCGCGCCTGGGGCTATCCGGTGCTGCCCGCGTTGTTCGTCCTCGTGTCGGCCTTCTTCCTGGTATTCATCCTGCTCGGCGACCCGCGCAACTCCGGTCTCGGCTTGATCCTGACCGCGATCGGTGTGCCGTTCTACCTGCGCTGGCGCGGTCGTCCCGCGACGGCGTGAGACTCTCCCGCCAGCACGTCTTCCGCTCGACGCTGGTGCTGCGCGAATCGCGGCCCCCGGTGTTCGCCTTCTTCGCCGACGCGGCCAACCTCGAGCGAATCACGCCGCCGGAGCTTCGTTTCGAGATGCTGACCGCGCAGCCGGTGGCGATGGGGAAGGGGAGGCTGATCGAGTATCGGCTGCGCTCCCATGGCGTGCCGCTCCGGTGGCGCGCGCTGATTCGCGAATGGCAGCCGCCGGACTTCTTCGTGGACGAGCAGATCAGCGGTCCGTTCGCGCTCTGGGTTCACACGCACCGCTTCCGCGACAGCCCGACCGGCGGAACCGAGATCGAAGACGAGGTCGTCTACGGGCTGCCGCTCTACCCAGTCGGCGAGCTCGCGCTGCCGTTCGTGAAGCGTCAATTGGCGCGCAACTTCGCACACCGCGAGTCGAACATGCGAAAGCTGATCGACGGAGCCGGCTAGCACTGACCCATCGCGGCCGGTGTTCCACCATGCCCATG
>CAZVOI010000980.1:0-2920 GCA_964628275.1 uncultured Acidobacteriota bacterium
GATCCACAGCCTCCACGAAACGGACGACCAGCTCCGCCGCCGCATCGAAGCCCAGGAACAGCGCGGCGCCTGAGCGCCGGCCGCTACGGCGCCGCCGGCGTGGGAGTCCCTAGTGGCGCCTGTGAGATCGCCGCTCCTCACCCCGCCGATGTCGTCCTCACCTTCCGGACGAGTCTTCACCGCGCGTACCACGTCCCAGCCGCGATCGATGAGTCCGTCGACCAGCGGGCCATGGATGTCGGCGTCGGTGTAGAGCGGGAAGCGACCGGCCACTACTTCTTGGCCGGCGCGGTGACGGGCTTTGCGATCGCTCGTTCGTCAGGGGCTGGCTGCGTAGGAGGGTTGCCACCATGGCGGGCGACGTGCTCTCTCCACTGCTCGTCCAACTCGTCGATGTCGCGTTCGTCCGCCGCGATATCGGCTTCGATTTCGTCCTGGTGCTCGTAGTAGTAGCCGATAGCGTAGTGCACCTGGGCAATGTTCAAGGAGGGGTACTGCACCAGGATCTGCAGAGGCGTCTGGCCCGCCTTGAGCAGGACAGCGATGTTCTTGACCCGGATGCGGGTGCCGTCGATCACAGCTTGCCCGCCACACACGCCGGGCGTCTTCGCGATCTGCGCGGAGGCGACCATCTTCGGCGCGGTGGCCATGACAAGCTCCATTCTACCGCTCCCTGGGGCAGCAGCAGCTACGTAGCTGGTCGACAGCGAGCGGATCGTGCCGTCGCCATCCACCAGCACGAAGGTCGGCGTCCCGCTGACGCCGTAGGCCAGGAACGAGCGACGCGCCTCGTCGGTGGCGACACGGTCCGGAAAGGCCTTGCCGAAGCCGCTGAAGAAGCCGTCGAGCGTCTCGGCGGGCTCGTCGGTGATCGCGATCACCGGCACACGCCGCTCGCGCTCGAACGCCAGCAGCTCCGGCAGCGCCGCCTTACACGGCCCGCACCACGTGGCCCAGAAGTAGAGCAGGTGCGACGCCCCCCCGCGCAGGTCGGTCGGCAGCTCGCCGCGGTAGACCGCGGATCCCCAGCCACGCCGGCAGCACCTCGCGCGCCGCCAGCAGGTCGTCCTCGAACGCCGGAAATCAGCGACTCGCAGTCGACGAGCGCCTGGTACGCCGCGCGCTCCGCGGCCGTCCCGCGGCCCGACCCGTCGCGGGGCGCCTGGTCGCTCACCAGCTTCAGCCCAGCGCGTAGCGCTTTTCCAGCCGACACCCGCGTTTCAGCGGGCTACTTCGGAGGCAGGACGACGAAGCGGTGGGTTCGTGGTGAGGAAGAGATCCCGCAGCCTGCGTCCCTCGAAGGCCTCGAAGGCCTTCTGGGCTCGGGCGTGCTGGTCGTCGCGGGTGGAGAGCAGTGCGACGAAGAAGCTCGCGTCGACGAAGATCAATCGCGCTTGTCGTAGATGTACTTGTCGTGGTTCTCGGCCAGGTCCGTCGCGGGCGCGTCCTTCCAGAGCCCAATGAAGCGTCGCGCAGTCTTCCAGCCGGTGGGGTCATCGTCGACCTCAGCCGTCGCGGCCTCTGCAGCAGGCTCGATGCGGAGCAGGTAGTGCTTCTGCTCCTCGAGCTCGACCGGCTCCTCCGGCTTCAGCACGCCGCCCTCGAAGATCGCCTTGACCACCGTACCCATGAGCGCTCCTACGGCCATTCTACCGCGCCCTGGAGTGGTAGCGTCGGAGACGCTACGGCGCCGCCGGGGTGGGAGGCTTCCCCGCCCACGTCCAGCCGTCGATCCCGAGGCTCTTGGCCGGCGAGTAGCCGACCGAAGTCGACCGGATCACCCGGCGCAGCTTGTCGGTCGCCACGCGCTCCGGGAACGGCTTGTTGAACTTGCCGAAGAACGCGTCGAGCGTGTCCGAAGGCTCGTCGGTGATCGCGAGCACGGGCGTCCGCCGCTCGCTCTCGAACGCCAGCAGCTCCGGCAGCGCCGCACTCGGTCCCAGGGGCAAGGCCACGTCCGCTCTACCCCGCCGGAGCGCCGGCCGGCACCGGCAGGTTGAGCCGCCCCAGCTCGGCGTTGATCGCCTTGGCGAACTCCTCGAACGGCTTCGCCCCGCTCAGGTAGCGGCCGTTCACGAAGAAGCCCGGCGTCCCGGTGACGCCCATCGCCGTGGCCTCGGCCTTGTCCGTGTCGATCGTCTTCTTGTTCTCGAGGTCCGCGAGATCCTTCTCGAAGCGCGCCACGTCCAGCTTCAGCTCACGCGCGTACCGCTTGTAGGCGTCGAGGTTGAGCTGCTTCTGGTTGGCGAACAGCTTGTCGTGGAACTCCCAGAACTTGCCCTGCTTCTCCGCCGCGACCGAGGCGAGGTGCGCCCCCATCGCGCTCTTGTGCATGTCGAGCGGCAGGTGCTTCCAGACGATCCGCACCTTGTCGCCGTACACCTTCTCGATCTGCGTGAGGGTCGGACCGACCCTCGAGCAGAACGGTCACTCGAAGTCCGAGAACTCCGCGATCGTGACAGGGGCGCCCACCGGCCCGCGCGCGGGGGCGCTCGCAGTTTGAATCGTGTAGACGCGACTGGGGTCGGGTCCCCGCTGCGCCGCCGGCGCGGGCGCCCGCTCCATCCGCGTCGCCACCTGGTCGAGCTGCGTCTCGAGCTTGCCCAGCCGCTCCCCCAGGCTGCGGTCGATCCGGTCCACGTCCCGCCAGCTGGCGAACGAGATCACCAGCACCGCCACCACCCCGGCGAGCGTCGCCAACCCGAGCGAGTCGGGGCCCTGCCGCTGCGGCGGCGCCTCGTATTCCCCCGGCCTCTGCCCGTCCCCCTGTCGCTTCGCCATCTGCCGCTCCTCCTGGATCGCCTGGCGTCTCTGACCGCGCAGCCTGCAGGATGCCCGCGCCCGCGGCCGCTGTCAAAGGCACAATCAATCAGAGGCCAGCCATGACGACCGCAGTGAAGGCGATCTACGAGGACGGCGT
>CAZVOI010000981.1:0-2190 GCA_964628275.1 uncultured Acidobacteriota bacterium
CATCGCAGAGTTGGCCGCACTGCTGCCGTCGATCGCCTTGGCCAGACCGAAGTCGAGGACCTTGACGGTGCCGTCGGTGCGCACCTTGATGTTGGCGGGCTTGAGGTCGCGATGGACGATGCCCTGCTCATGCGCGGCTTCAAGGGCTTCCGCGATCTGTCGCGCGATGGGTAACGCCTCCGCGTTGGGTATCGGCCCGCGGGCGATGTGCGCGGAGAGATCTTCACCCTCGACCAGTTCCATGACCAGCGCGCGGGAGGCCGAACCCGACCCGGTGGCTGCCGGGATCTCCTCGATGCCGTAAATGGCCGCGATGTTGGGATGGTTCAGCGACGCGAGGGTCTGAGCCTCTCGGGTAAACCGCTCGAGCCGCTCCGGGTCATCCGCGAACGCCGCGGGCAGGACCTTGATCGCGACATCGCGGTTGAGCTTCGTGTCGCGCGCGCGGAACACCTCTCCCATCCCACCCGCGCCGATGGCGCCGGTGATCTCGTACGGCCCGAGTCGCGCGCCGGGCGAGAGAGTCATGGATCAGCGGAGTCTAGTTCCGCCCCCGCCTGGGGCGGATCATCCAAGGGTGAAACTCGGCCACATCTAGGATCGATGACTCGCGGTCGTGTCAGGTCAGGCTTTTCGAGATGAGCCCTGACGGAACGGGTTCCGGACTCGAACTCCACCGTAGCTGTGGCCATCGCCGAGGTCCTCGGAGAGTACCGTGTCGCAGCCCGTCATCCGCGCCGCCTCGATGATGGCCGCGTCCCAGTACGAGATCCTGAACCGCCGGCACGAAGCAGCAGCGGCGCGGAACAGCGCGAGCGTGTTGTCCTGCACCTGAAACGCCTGCCAGTGATCCAAGTAGGCTTCGGCCAGGCGATGCGGCAGCGCGCCCGCCCGCGTGACCCTGGTGGCCTGGACGTAGAACTCCTGGAGAACTTGAACGGAGAGGGCGAGCTGCTCCACCGGCGCGTCCAGCAGCTCGATCGCGATCTGCGTCTTCTGCCGCTCGGCGGGATCCTTGCTGATCGCATACAGCAGGATGTTCGTGTCGACGAACGTCATCTGCGCCGGGAAGGCGTCTGGTAGATGGCCTCGCGCGTCAACCGCTTGCCGGCGGAGAAGACCGGAGTCTGGGCGCGCAGCTCATCGAGACGGCGTTTGCGGGCGTCCGCCCCGGTTCCTTTGGAGGCGAACTCCTCGAGGGTTCGAGTCACCACCGCGCTGACCGAGGTATCGAGCTCCGCCGCGCGCACCCGGGCGCGCCGATATGTCTGCTCGGAGACGGTGACTGTGATATTGGGCATAGGGCACAGTATCACAGGAGGGGGCGTCGATGGCGCCTCGATGGCGCCGTACTACGGCAGCAACAGCGTGGGCTGTGGAGGCGCGCCGCGGAGCAGGCTGCGCAGCGCGTCCCATTCCTTGCGATCCCAGACGCGGAGCGCCAGTGTCGCGGCGGCGAAGACAGCCGAGGCCGCGCCGGCGGCGGCCAGCAGCGGCGCGCCGCGTAGCAGCCACAGCGTCGCCGCGAACGCGGCCGTCGCGAGCAGCGGCTTGGCGAGGAGCGACGGCCAGTCGAGGGAGTGGCCGTAGCGCTGGAGCGCGATCGCGGTCGTGAGGAAGTAGAAGCCTTCGGTCAAGAGCGTCGCCCACGCGGCGCCGATGTAACCAGCTCGCGGGATCAGGAACAGGTTCAGGCCGACGTTCAGCACCAGGGCGGCGGTCGAGATCACCACGATCGCGCGGAAGCGGTTGACGCAGGCCAGCGTCGTCTCGCCGAAGTTGGACAGGAACATGAACACGCAGGCGGGGATCAGGAGCTGCGCCGCCGCTCCGCTCGGGCCGTAGTCCGGTCCGAACAGGAAGCGAATGAAGGTGTCGGATGCCATCGCGCCGAAAGTCGCGATCGGCAGGCCGGCCACCAGCAGGTACTTGGTGCCGCGGGCGCAGAGCGCGGTGACGGCGTCGGGAGAGGTGGGGAAGAGCTGCGCCATCGTCGGGATCAGGGCATAGCCGAGGATGCGCGGAATCAGCGTCAGGCCCTCGAGGACGCGCACCGGCGCGCTGTACCAGCCCACCTCGAGCGGGCCGCGCATCTGTTCCAGCATCACCGCGTCGATCTGGAAGAACAGCACGATCATGGCGCCTGCGTAGGCGAACGGCAGGCCCTTGCGAAGCAGCTCCTGCCACACC
>CAZVOI010000982.1:0-14086 GCA_964628275.1 uncultured Acidobacteriota bacterium
CGCGTGACGCGCGGCGGTTCGTGGTACAGCGCCAGCGTGGTGCGGCTGCAGCTCGCCTACCGCGAGGAGTTCCAGCCCGAGCTGAGCAGCGACGACCTCGGCTTCCGCCTGGCGGCGATCCTCGGAGCGGGCGCTCCCCCCCGGAGTCTCGAGCCCTAGCTGCCGCCCGACGCGCGCTTGCGCGGCGGGTCGAAGAACGGCAGCGGCACGACAGTCGCTCGTGCACGCCGCCGCTGGTGCTCGACGGTCAGCTCGAAGTCCAGGGCCGAGCCAACGTCGGCGTGCTCGGCGCCTACGCTGGCGAGCGCGATCAGCTTCTTGAGGGTCGGTGACCAGGTGCTGCTGGTGGCGCGTCCGACTTGCTCCTCGCGGTGGTAGATCGGCACCGCGACGCGCGACGCGGTGGGCGCGAGCTGTGGCGCGAGGCCGGCTTCGGCATGGAGCCGCTCGATGTCGTCCCAGGCGATCTCGATACCGCAGAGCCGGCGCTCGGGACCACGTTCCTTCTCGCGCCGGAGGGCCGCCTGGCCAACGAACGGCGCCTTGTCGAGATGCACCAGCCGGCCGAGCCCGAGCTCGTAGGGCGTGTACTTCTGCGAGGGGATCAGCGCTTTCCTGACGCTGACGTAGTCGACGTCGAGCAGGATCAACCCCGCCTCGATCCGGGCGACGTCGAGCGCCAGCATGCCGGCCGGCTGAAGGCCGAAAGCGCGCCCCGCAGCGATCAGCGCGTCCCAGAGCGCGAGCGCATGTTCAGCCGGTACCCAGATCTCGTAGCCAAGGTCGCCGGTGTAGCCGGTGCGTGAGATGTCGACCGGGATGCCCGCGATCCTCGAAGCCATCACGCGGAAATAGCCGAGACCGCGAACGTCGGACTCCGCGCAGTTCTCCAGGATCGCGCGGCTGGTCGGCCCCTGGAGCGCGAGCGCTGCGAGCGACTCGGAGACGTCCTCGATCCGCACCTCGAGGCCCGCCGCGTTGCGCGCGATCCAGCGCAAGTTCGGCTCCGCAGCGGTCCAGCGGTAGACGTCCGGCTCCAGCCGCGCCAGCGTTCCATCATCGAGCACCTTGCCGTCGCCGTCGCACCAATGGGTGTAGGCGACCTGGCCGATGCCGAGCTTGGTGACGTCGCGCGTGAGGATCCGGTCCGCCGCGCGCGCAGCGTCCTTTCCAGAAAGCCGGTACTTGAAGAGCGGAGAGATGTCGAAGAGCGCCGCCGCCTGGCGGATCGCGTTGTACTCGCGATCGTACGGCAGCTCGTAGGCGCTGACCGCGAAGTAGCCAGCCCAGTCGCGATAGCTGAGGCTCTCGCACAGCGCCATCGTTCGCGGGTGAAACGGCGTTCCGACCGGCATCTTCGAGCGGAGCTTAGCGCCTATCCCGAGGCGTGCGTGGCTCGCTCGAAGGCGTCGCGCGCAGCGCGGATCTCTTGGTTCGCGATCACGGCGCCGCCGAAGCGCGCGCGGTAGTAGCACTCGATGAGCTGGGCTCCGGCCCGGCGCAGCGGCTCCGCCAGCGCGGCAGCCGGGACCAGGTCTAGGTGCTCGCGCAGCGCCCGCGAGGCCGGCCGGCGGTGTCCCAATCGCGCCAACGTCGCGTCGACTCGGCGCACCGCCTCCAACAACTCGGCCGGCAGCGCGTCGGCGCGGATCGTGGACGCGCCAACCACGCCGGCGTGGCGGCGGCGGCGCGCGAGGCGGAGCGCGAAGCCCAGCACGGCCAGCGCCAGCAGCGGCCGCGCGCCCACCGTCGCCAGCCAGCGCAGGTTGGCCAGCCAGTCGCCGGCGCGGAACCGCGCCACCATTTCCGCCGCGACCGCGCGGCCGCGTTCGAACAGGTCCTGGAGGAAGCCGCCCGGACCGCGGCCGTGCACCGCGTCGTACTGCGCCGAGGGAGTGGGATCGACCTCGACCCAGCCGCGACCTGGAACGTAGGCCTCGATCCAGGCGTGGGCGTGCGACTCGCGGACGACGTATTGGCCGGCCTGCAAGCTGTCGTCGCGCACGTTGAACCCGGTCACGTAGCGGGCCGGTACGCCTTGCCGCCGCAACAGCAGCACGGCAGCGCTGGCGAAGTACTCGCAGTAGCCGCGCTTCTTCTCGAACAGGAACTCCGCCACCGGCTGCCGCGACTTGAATTTCCCGACCTTCAGCGAGTAGCGGCACTCGCGCCCGAGGTAGCTGGTGACGCGGGCGATCCGCGCGCTCGTAGCCGGGTCTCCCTCACCGAGGCGCGCGGCCAGTTCGACGATCCGTTCGTCGAGATCCTTTGGAACCTCGAGCAGCTCGGCCGGCGGCTCGGCCGGCGCGGCAATCGGTTCCAAGTGGTTCAGGATCGCGTAGATCTCTACGTTCGACGTGGGCGAGGGCGTCAGGATGCCGTGGTTGTCGACCCGGCCTCCGGTGGAGCCGGGTAACGCGACCAGGATCGGCGACGCAGGCGACACCAGCGCTCCGCCGTTGAAGACGCTCTGCACGATGTGCGTCTTGATCGCCTGCTTCGGCAACGCTTCGGGTCGCTCGTGTCCCGGCACGGCTAGCAGCGTGCCGGGCACCGACGCCAGCCAATCCTGGACCTCTGGGTCGAGACGCGCCAAGTCGATCGGCAGCAGGTCGGACGAGCCGGGGGCCGGCTGGGCGTTCCAACTGACGCCGTTGAAGCGCGTGAACACGCGCGCCCGCAACCGCTGCGGCTCCGCCGTGCGCACCCGCATCACGATGTTCTCCGACAATGCCAGCTCTTCGATGTCGCCCAGGCTCGAGGTGAACGACAGCCCGGCATACGCGACGCCGCTGTTCATCGCCAGCGCGTTCACGAAGCCGCCCTCGACCATCGGCTGCGCCCACGGCAGGAACCGCGCGATGCCGCCGCCCACCAGCGCAACTCCCGAGGCGGCCAGCAGGCCCGTGACGAGACGGCGGACCGGGGAGCGGCGCTCGCTCGGCGAATGGCCGAGCAGCAGCCAGCCGAACAGGAGCAGCGCCACCAGCGCGAGCGTCGCTTGCGATGCGCGCGTCGGCTCGGGCTGGAGCGCTCCGGTCAGGATCAGCGCCAGCGCGCAGGGCAGGAACGTGTGCCACACCGGCCAGGCCTCGGAACGTCCGAGCAGGGCGATGCCGGCGCCGAGCGTCAACACGATGCTGGTCACCCCGAGCAAGCGCCGCAGCGTGGCCTCGGAAACGACCGGATACAACGACCAGATGAACGCCAGCACCGCGACCGTGACGACCAGCGCCAGCGCGGAGTAGTGGACCCCGCGTTGCAGACGCTTTCCAGGAGACAGCCGCAGCACGATCGCGGCGACGCCGGGCAAGAGCGCCAGCCGCGACAAGCCGCTGCCGGTCAGGTACTGGCAGCCCTCGAAGGCGGCGATCAGCAGCAGGCTCAGCAGCGAGCCGGCATCGCGCAGTGGCCTCCTTCGCTCAAGCACGAATCGCCTCCGTGCTGGTGGCCTTGTCGACGTCCGCCGGGCTCATCTGGCTGATCTCGCCCAGGTCATCGGCGGCCGCGCGCCAGTCCAGGCTGGCTTGACCCTCGCGCACCACGATCGCCTTGACCGCGGTCCCGAGCGCCTTGACCTGCCGCAGGAAGTCTCGGCGCGGCGCATCCCAATCCTGGAGCACGGCGACGACCGTCGTCGTCTGCTGCAGCTTGTCGAACAGGTGCGGCCCGATCGACTGGAACGGCGGCTCTTCGCAAGGCTCCAGGCATGCCAGCACGTCGAGGATGTTCTCGAGGTAGGCCAGGCTGCGGCCGGCGCTGACCTCGTAGACGTCGGGGCCCGCGGCCAGGATGTCCACGATGTACTCGCCGCGGCTGAAGTAGTCGGCGATCGACGCCACCACCGAGACCGCGGCCTCGAAGTTGACGGCGTCCTGGCGGCGCGGGCGGGCCGGCACGAAGGTGTCGAGGATCAGCGCGATTCGGCAGAAGTACTCTTCCTGGTATTCCTTCACCACAGGCTTTCCGGTCCGCGCCCACGAGCGCCAGTGGATGTTCTTCAGCGGATCGCCTTCGCGGTACTCGCGCGTGCCGACGAACTCGATCGCGTCGCCGGTGCTCGACGAGAGCGGGATCCCGCCGGGTTGGTAGCGGCGGCCCAGCGGAACCATGAAGCTCTCCATCGACCAGAAACGCGGGTACACGAGCAGCGCCTGGTCGGGAAGCGTCTGAGCGGGCCCGACCGCGAGGCCGAGCGGGTCGACCGCGCGCAGCGTGGGCCCGCGCAACTCGTAGCGCCCGCGCCGCTTTGGGTCGAGCTTCACTCGCAGCTCGACGGCTTCGTCCTTGGGCACGTCGAGACACAGCTCACCCGGCTCGAAGCGGATGCTCGCCCCCCAACGGATCGGGCGGCGGAACTGGAGCCGCACGTCGGGAACGGCGCGGCCGCCGTCACTCGACAAGCGCGCCGTGAACGTGACCGGCCGACCCGCCGTGGCGCGCGTCGGGAGCTCGCACTCGAGGCGGACTTTGGGACGGCGCAGGCGGGTGAAGGCCCAGGCGATCAGGAACGTCGCGGCGCACAACGAGAACAGCACGAACACCCGCGATCGCCGCGTGTCGAGGCCGAGCAACGCGAAGGCCAGCGTCGCCCACACCAAGTAGCGGCCGCGCCCGGTCAATTGCTCCTCGTAGAAGCGAACCAGGGTTCCCACTATCCGGGTCGCGCGCAGGGGAGGCACAAAGGCGGGCTTCGGCATCGGGCTCAGACCTCGACCGGAATTCGATCCAGGATCTCGCGAACCAGATCTTCCTTCTGGACGCCCGCGTACTTGGCCTTGGTGTCGAGCGCGAGCCGGTGCGCCAGCGCCACGACGGCGGTGGCCTTGACGTCCTCTGGCACCACGTAGTCGCGATCGCCGACGAAGGCGCGCGCCTGCGCGATCCGGAATAGCGACAGCGCGCCGCGTGGCGAGCAACCCATCTTGATCGACGGGTGATGCCGCGTGGCGTCCGCCAGATCCACCAGGTAGCGGCCGATCGATCGATCGACGCGCACCTCGCGTACGGCCGACTGAAGCTCCAGCACCGTCCCGGTGTCCAGAGTCGGTTTCAGGTCGTCGAGCGGGTGGTGGTGGAACTGGCTGAACAGGACCTCCACCTCCTGCTGCTTGGGCGGGTAGCCGAGGCTGATGCGCATGCCGAAGCGGTCGAGCTGCGCCTCGGGCAACGGATACGTGCCGTGGAACTCGATCGGGTTCTGGGTCGCGATCACGAGAAACGGAGCGGGCAGCGGGTAGGTCTGGCCTTCGATCGAAGCCTGGCGCTCGCTCATCGCCTCGAGCAGGCTGGACTGCGTCCGCGGCGAGGCGCGGTTGATCTCGTCCGCGAGCAGGATGTTCGCGAAGATCGGCCCTTCCTTGAACGTGAAGCTGCCATCCTTCGGGTTGTAGATCGACGAGCCGAGGATGTCGGTCGGCAACAGGTCGGGCGTGAACTGGGCGCGCTTGAAGTTCCCCGAGATGCAGCGCGCCAGCGCCTTCGCCAGCGTCGTCTTGCCGGTGCCCGGAACGTCCTCCATCAAGATGTGGCTGCCGGACAGCAGCGCTACCACCAGGTCGCGGATCACCTCGGTCTTGCCGAGGATCACGGTGCCGAGCTGGGCCTCCAGGCCCTTCACTCTTTCGCGCAGCGCGCTCGCGTTCGTGGGCATGCGAATCCTTTCCTCGATGACCTCGATCTAACGCAGCGGCGAACCCGGCTCTCCGGCCGGCAGCGGCGCCTTCACGAGCGCGTCGATCTCACGCAGGATGTGGGCGAGCTTGGCCTCGGTGACCCGCTCGCCCTTCTGCCAGGTGGCGAGCGTTGCGTCTCCGAAGACGCCGGTCGGGGCGTAGTGAGCGTCCTTCCGGTTCGGGTCGCGCGTCAGCGGGCTGGGGCCGAGCTGACCACCGTCGACGACGGCCTTCTCCATGCGCACAGCCCCGGGCTCCATGTAGAGGATCATCGAGGTTTCGATCTCGTCGGCATGCGTGCCGAACTTCTGCTGCGTGACGGCGTCTTCGACTTCCTTGCCGGCGAGCAGCACGTCGGTGTAGTGGAGCAGGATGCCTTCCTTCGCGAGCAGCTCCGCGGTCGGCTTCAGCGAGCGCAGCGTCGAGACGCCGGTGTTCAGGACGTAGAAACGGCGCGGACCGTGCCTGGCGATCGAGCGGCAGATCTGCGCCACCACGTCGCGCTGGGTCTCGAGCGAGAGCGACACCGAGCCCGGGTACTCGAGGAACGCGGGGTAGAAGCCGTAGGTCAAGGTCGGCAGCATCGCGACCGGGCGCGACTCCAGCACGCGGCGGCCCAGGAAGGTGGCCAGGATCTCGTCGTTGCGCAGCAGCAGGTGCGGGCCGTGCTCCTTGGACCCGGCGCCCAGCGGGAGCACCACGATCCGGTCCGGGGTGAGGTATTTCTCGGCTTCCGGCCACGCCATGTCGCCGAGCCGAAGGCCGGCGTTCGCCGACGACGAGACGCGCGCCGGCAGGAACCGCTTCGGGAACTTGGCCACCACCGTATAGAGCGGGTCGACCATGTTCGCGACGCGCAGCGTGGCCGTCTGCGAAACGAGCTGGTACGCGTCCGGCTTGGCGAAGCCGTAGTCGGCGACCAGCCACTCGATCAGCTCGACGGACGCGATGCGCAACGCGTCGGAGAGCGGGCGCGCGCTGCCGGCCACCATGATGTGCTCGGCGTCCTCGAGGCGCGGCCAGGCGATCGACTTCTTCTTCTGCAGCGTGAAGCGGAACGCGACCTCCATCGACGTCTCGAGGCCGGAGCCGCACACCTCGCCGTCGCCCTGGAGCGCGTGCCCGTCGCCGAAATAGAAAAGAGCGCCTGGGTGGAAGACCGGCAGATAGACGGTGGTTCCCTCGCGCACGTCGGAAGCGTCCATGTTGCCGCCAAAGCGGCCGGGCCACAGGCCATCGAAGGCTTCGGCGCCTTCGGGGGCCGTCGCGACGCGGCCCAGCATCGGCCGAAGCGGCACCGTCGCGGACTTCGTCGCGCTGCCCGGCAGGTCGACCGTGCCGGTCATGCGCTCGCGGTCGAGCCGCCACACGTAGCGGCCGCGCGGGAACATATCGTTGAGCATCGCGGTCCCGCCGTCCGGCACCAGCGCGCCAAAGCGGCCTCCCTGGGTCGAAACCGCAGTGTCGCGGTTGGGCCGAACTTTCAGGATCTCGACGACCAGCGTGTCGCCCGGCTCGGCGCCTTCGATCGCGATCGGCCCGACCTCGCCCGGCCACTTGCCGCCGGCGCGTTCGTACCACTCGCCCCAGAGCGACTCGCTCTCGAGCACGTCGCCCGGTTTGAGGGTGAGCGCGGGCGGCCGCGCCGCGAAGGTCGGATGGCCGACGGTCGGTTTGAAGCGCACCGTCTCGGCGCGCGCCGAGAAGCCGGCCAGCAGGGATGCGAGTGCGATACCAGCGAGGACCGACGTTCTCATGAAAGCCTCCGAGGCCCGTCGAGAGCGATCAGATCTTCGAAGCTCTCGGCCTGGCGCAGCACACGAGGCCGGCCCTTCTCGACCATCACCACCGCGGGTTTTGGAAACGAGAAGGAGCTGGCGGACGGAACGAAATACGCCCCGGCGTCGTGGATCGCCACGACGTCGCCGGGACGCATCGGCGGCAGGCGGCATTCGGGATAAAGGACGTCGGTCGGGCTGCACGTCGGACCCACTACCGTGTAGACGCGACTCCCCGACCGGCGCGCCGCGCTGACCGGCGAGAGCGCGTGGCGCTCGTGGCGCAGCGGCTCGGCCAGGTTCATGCCCGTGTCCAGGATCAGGAAGTCCCGTTCCGGCGTTTGCTTCACCGCCACTACGGACGCCAACAGCAGTTGCGCGTCGCCCGTGAGCGCGCGTCCCGGTTCCAGCAGGATGCGCGGACGCGGCCGTCCTGCTTGCCGGTAGTGCCGTTCGACGCGTCTCACGACCGCCGCGACGTAGCCGGGAACGCTGAGCGATCCGCCGTCACTCAGCAGCGGCAGACTACCGCCGAGATCGAGAGCGGGGACGTTGAATCCCAGCTCGTCGAACAAGCGGTCCGCCAGCCCGAGCAGCTCGTCGAGGAAGACATGCAGGATGCCGCGCGTCGCAAGCGGAGCGCCGAAGTGGCTGTGGATCGCGGTGACGCGAAGCTCTTTGCACGCCAAGCCTCGAGCGAAGACAGAAAGCGCGGCGCCGCCTTCGATCGGAACGCCGAAATGACCGCCCCAGCCTCCGCTCGCCACGACCCGCAGGCCCACCGCTGGGCGCCGCCCGAGCCGGCGCGCGACGCGGGCGACCGCCTCGAGCTCCTCCGAGTGGTTGATGTTCAGCAGACCGACTCGGCTGCGCACGGCTTCGGCGAGGAAAGCCTCGGTCTTGGCCGGGCCGTTGACGATGATCCGGGCGGACGGGACGCCGAGCTTGCGCGCGAGCCACAGCTCGAAGGGCGAGATCACCTCCGCGCCCACGCCGCTAGCGTGCAGGACTCGGAGCGCGCCGGGCACCGGGTTCGTCTTGTAGGAATAGAAGACCTCGCAGCCGCGCTGCGCTCCCCGCGGGACGCGAAGGAACGCGTCGGCATTCCGCCGCAAGCACGAGGCGCCGACGACGTGGAGCGGGGATCCGAACCGGCGCGCGAGACGCGCCAGCGAAACACCGTCGGTCCAGCGAACGCGCGGTGACGGAGTCCACATCGGCGAGGGGTTTGGCGATGCTAGACTCGCGCGCTTTTCGGGGCAAGCGCGGGAGGCATCGGGACAATTGGCGAAGCCGAATCCGGGACGCAAGCCGCAGCGCCCACAGCTCGGGCTGTTCGAGCAGGAGCCGCCGGCGGTCGCCGCCGCTGTCCCGGCCGTGGCCCCCTCCACGCCGCCGGCGCCAACCCCTCCCAGCGCCGCCGCGCCCCGTGCGCGCCGGGTGACGGCCGAGACAATGGCGCAGAAGCAGCGCGAGATCTCGGTCTCCGAGTTCTTCTCCAAGAACCGCCACCTGCTGGGGTTCGACAACCCCTCGAAAGCGCTGCTAACCACGATCAAGGAAGCGGTCGACAACTCGCTCGACGCCTGCGAGGAAGCCGGCATCCTGCCCGAGCTGCTGGTCGAGGTCCACGACCTCGCGCTCCAAGCGGTCGCGAAGGCGAAGGACGCCGAGCTGACCAAGGGCGAAGGCCGCTTCCTGGTCGTCGTCCAGGACAACGGTCCCGGCATCGTCAGGGCGCAGGTGCCGAAGATCTTCGGCAAGCTGCTCTACGGATCGAAGTTCCACCGCTTGAAGCAGTCGCGCGGGCAGCAGGGCATCGGGATTTCCGCGGCGGCGATGTACGGCCAGCTCACTACCGGCAAGCCGATCCGCGTGACGAGCCGCGTCGGCAAGCGAAAGGACGCGCACGTTTTCGACATCCAGCTCGATACCCGCAAGAACGAGCCGGTTGTCACTCACGACGAAACGCTCTCGGTGTGGCACCTAGATCACGGCACCCGCGTCGAGCTCGAGATCGTCGCCAACTGGCAGCAGGGCCAGCGCTTCGTCAACCGCTACGTCGAGCACACCGCGCTCTCCAACCCGCACGCCACGATCCACTACTCGCGGCCGGTCAGCACATCCCAGCGGCTAGACCGCAGCGCCGGCCGGCCGGGCAACGAGACGCTCAGCTTTCCACGGGCCACGACCGAGCTACCCAAGGAGGCGATGGAGATCAAGCCGCATCCGCACGGCGTCGAGCTCGGCGCCTTGATGCTGATGGCGCGCGAGTCGAAGAGCCGCGACGTGCGTGGTTTCCTGCAAGCGACCTTCAGCCGGGTATCGGCCCAGGCCGCGAGCGAGATCCTGTCCAAGGTGGCCTGGGGCAAGAAGCTGGTGCGGCCGCGCGCGCTCGGCGCCAACCGGGCGATGGCCGAGGAGCTGCACAAGGCGCTCGGCGAGACCAAGCTGATGAGCCCGCCGACCAACTGCCTGAGCCCGATCGGCGACGAGCTGATGAAGAAGGGCCTGGTCAGCTTCCTGAACGTGATCGAGAGCGAGGGCGAGAGCGGCGACGAGAACGCGCAGCTCGACCTCGACGCGGCCGCGATGAAGAAGCCTCGCAAGGGTGAAAGAGCGCCGGCCAAGGCGGAACCCGCACCGCAAGCGATCGCCGACGCTCCGCCCGAGGAGGGCGTCGAGAAGATCAAGGGCCACAACTACTTCATCGCGACCGTGACCCGCTCGCCGAAGGTGTACCGCGGCAACCCGTTCCAGGTGGAGGTCGGGCTCGCCTACGGCGGCAGTTGGCCCGCCGACAAGACGATCGAGCTGTTCCGCTTCGCCAATCGCGTGCCGCTGTTGTTCCAGCGCGGCGCCTGCGGCGTCACCGAGGCGATCGTGCGCACCGACTGGCGCAACTACCTGCTGAGCCAGCCGAAGGGCTCGCTGCCGGTCGGGCCGATGGCGCTGCTCGTCCACATCGCCTCGGTGTGGGTGCCGTTCACCAGCGAGTCGAAGGAGGCGGTGGCGCACTACCCGGAGATCATCAAGGAGATCCAGCTCGCGGCGCAGGAATGCGGCCGCAAGCTGGCCACCTTCATCCGCAAGCGCAAGGCCGCCGACTACCAGGCGCAGCGCCGCAGCATCTTCGAGCTGTACATAGAAGAGGTCGCGGTCGCGATCGGGAAGATCACCGGCCGCAAGCCCGGCCCGATCAAGCGCGAGTTCCTGCAAGTGGCGCACAAGATCACGGCGGCGGAGCTGAAGGAAGAAGAGAAAGCGATGGAGATCGAGGCGCGCGAGGCCAAGCAGAAGGCCAAGGCGAGCGTCGAGGCGGAGGAGGAATAGATGCCCCCCCGAAAGGACGCCACCGCCAAGAAGACTGTCGCCAAGATCGAGCAGCTCGCCCAAGGCGTCTTGAAGGCGGTCGACGGCGGCAAGAACCCGTTTCTCGACATCCCGGTGCGCTCGCTCGCCAACGTCACCTGGAGCGACAAGCGGCGGCTGGTCGAGCTGGGCGACCAGAAGCAGAAGCGCTACTTCTTCAACGTCTCGATGGCCAAGAAGTTCATGCAGACGTTCCTGGTCTCGGATGCCTGCAAGGAGCTGATCGACTCGGGCAAGACCACCAGCATCCGCGACCTCTACTACGTCACCAAGCACACGATCGGCGACACCAAACACAACACCTTCGAGGAGCAGGACGAGTCCGACCCGATCATCGAGGACCTCGAGGTCACGCTCGACGCGCTGCGCGAGGAACTGCACCTGTTCGCCGCGCGCAAGGGCTCGATGGTGGGGCCGATCACGATCTCCGACACCGGCGACACCATCGACCTGCGCCGGATGGGCTCGGGCGGCTGGGCCGTCCCGTCGATCGTCGAGGAGAACGTGATCACCTTCCGCAAGCACGAAGCCAAATACGTGCTGCTGATCGAGAAGGACGCGGTCTGGACGCGCTTCAACGAGGACAAGTACTGGAAGCGCAACAACTGCATCATCGTGCAGGGCGGAGGCCAGCCGCCGCGCGGCGTGCGCCGGCTGGTGCAGCGGCTGCACCGCGAGCTGAAGCTGCCGGTCTACGTGCTGGTCGACAACGACCCGTGGGGCTTCTACATCTACAGCGTCATGAAGCAGGGCTCGATCAACCTCGCCTACGAGTCGATGCGGATGGCGGTGCCCGAAGCGCGTTTCGTGGGCCTGTCCTGCTTCGACAGGGAGAAGTACGGCCTGCCGACCAACGTCGCCATCAAGATGGACGACGGCGACAACAACCGGGCCAAGCAGATGCTCGCGTATCCCTGGTTCAAGAAGGCGCAGTGGCAGCGCGAGATCCAGGAGATGGTGAAGAGCGGCCTGAAGTTCGAGCTGGAAGCGCTCTCGAGGCGTGGCATCAGCTTCATTACCGAAGAGTACCTGCCCCAGAAACTGAAGGACCGGGATTGGCTGGAGTAGCGTTCGCTGTTGTAGGATAAGTCTCTGATGGCGAAGATCTTGCTGGTCGAGGACAACGAGATGAACCGGGACATGTTGTCCCGGCGACTCGAGCGCCGCGGCTACACGATCGTGCTGGCCGTTGACGGCCAGCAGGGCGTCGACATGGCCAAAACCGAGGCTCCCGACCTGATCCTGCTCGACATGAGCTTGCCCGTGGTGGACGGCTGGGAGGCCGCTCAACAGATCAAGGCGCAGGCCGAAAGCAGGGACATCCCGGTCATCGCGCTCACCGCTCACGCCATGTCGGGCGACAAGGAAAAGGCGCTCAAGGCGGGCTGCGACGACTACGACACCAAGCCCGTCGAGCTGCCACGTCTGCTCGGAAAGATCGACGCGCTTCTCGCCAAGAAGGCGGCGTCAACGGCCTAGCCACGAGGCCGCGAGCGAGCTCTAGACTCGCGAACGCAGCCTAAGCCGTCCCAACGGGGCGGCGCGGGGGAACCAAGGGCGCAATCACGCGCCACCGGGGCGCATCCGGCGCGAGCCGGTAGGGGAAATCCAACCCCGAGCCCGTCAGCTAACCCCGCCGGCTCTTGGAAGAACGATGCCGGAAGGTCTTGCTCTTAGCGCTTTGAAGCGCTTCGTCGTGGGGCGTCCGATCCCCTCGCACCTGGCGCACCACGAACGTCTCTCGAAGACGACCGGACTGGCGGTGCTCTCCTCCGACGCGCTGTCGTCCGTCGCCTACGCGACCGAGGAGATCCTGCGCACGCTGCTGGTGGCGGGCGCCTCGGCGCTTTGGTTGGTGACGCCGATCGGCGCCGTGATTACCGGCCTCTTGCTCGTGATCACCTTCTCCTATCGCCAGACGATCCACGCCTATCCCGGCGGCGGCGGCGCCTACATCGTGGCGCGGGAGAACATCGGCACCACCGCCGGGCTGATCGCCGCGGCGGCGCTGCTCACCGACTACGTGCTGACCGTCGCGGTCAGCGTCGCCGCCGGCGTGGCCGCGCTCACGTCGGCGCTCCCCGACCTCCACGTGAACCGCGTCCCAATGGCGCTCGGCTTCGTCGCGTTGACCGCGATCGGCAACCTTCGCGGGATCCGCGAGTCGGGGCGCATCTTCGCGGTGCCCACCTACTTCTTCATCCTGAGCATGCTGACGCTGCTGGCGGTCGGCGCTTGGCAGGTGTTGACGGGCGGCGTCGTGCCGCTCGACGCCGGCGGCGCGCCGGTGGTGACGCAGGTGACCGCGCTCTCGACGTTCCTGTTGTTGCGCGCCTTCTCGAACGGCTGCACCGCGCTGACCGGCGTCGAGGCCATCTCGAACGGCGTGCCGGCTTTCGCGCCGCCGGAAGCCAAGAACGCTTCCACGACGCTGCTGGTGATGGCCGTGTTGGCGGTCACGATGTTCATGGGAACCACGCTATTGGCTTCCGCCTATCACGTCGTCCCGCAAGAGCACGAGACCGTCGTTTCGATGCTGGCGCGCGGCGTGTTCGGCGGCCGCGGCGTCGCCTATTACCTGGTCCAAGCCGCCACCATGCTGATCCTGGTGCTCGCGGCGAACACGGCCTATTCGGACTTCCCGCGGCTCGCGTCGATCCTGGCGCGCGACCGGTTCCTGCCGCGGCAGTTCCTGAACCAGGGCGACCGGCTGGCGTTCTCCAACGGCATCGTGGTGTTGAGCGGCTTCGCGGTGGTGCTGCTGGTGGCGTTCGGCGGCGACACCCACGCCCTGATCCCGCTCTACATGATCGGCGTCTTCATCTCGTTCACGCTTTCGCAGGCGGGCATGGTCCTGAAGTGGCGGCGCGAGGGCGGCGCCGGGTGGATGGCGCACGCCGCCGTGAACGCGTTCGGAGCGGTGTTGACGACGATCGTGCTGTGCGTCGTGGCGATCACCAAGTTCGCCGAGGGCGCCTGGATCATCGTGGCGCTGGTGCCGCTCCTGGTCTGGCACTTCCGCTCGATCCGCGCTCACTACGGCGAGGTGGCGCAGCAGCTCTCACTCAAAGGCTTCTCGCCGCAACCCAAGCGCAAGAACACCGTGATCGTGCCGATCGGCGGCGTGCACCGCGCCGTGGTTGAGGCTTTCGACTACGCGCGCTCGCTGTCGCCCGACGTGCGGGCGGTCTACGTCGACGTGGACGCGCGCGTCACCGAGGAGGTGCGGCGCGACTGGGAAACCTGGGGCCAGGGCGTGCG
>CAZVOI010000983.1:0-8074 GCA_964628275.1 uncultured Acidobacteriota bacterium
CTGGACGGCGTCGCCTACAGCCTCTTCTACTTGGACGCCTTCGACGTGAGCTACCCGAGCCTGTATCGGGCGCGCGGCAACCGGGCCACCGTCCCGGCAGCGGGCCACGACTCGATCCAGGTCAGCGGCTTCACGCGGCCGGACGTCATGGCGTTCGACGTGAGCGACCCGCGGCAGCCCGTGCTGGTCGAGGCCTCTGTACAGCGCCTCGCCGACGGGAGCTTCGCGGTAACGCTCGCCCCGCCCGACCCCGAGACCGTCTACCACGTGCTGACCCCGGACGCGGCGCTGCGGCCGAGCTTCGTCGAGCGGGACAACCCCTCGGCGCTGAAGCGCGGCGGCAACGAGGCCGACTACCTCGTGATCACGACAGCGGCGCTCGCCGAGGCCGCCCGCGAGCTGGCCGCGCTGCGGGGGGAGCTGCGCTCCCAGGTCGTCGACATCGCCGACGTCTACGACGAGTTCAACCACGGCATCCCCAGCCCGCACGCGCTGCGCCTCTTCCTGGCGTACGCCCGCCGCGAATGGGAGGTGAAGCCGCGCTACGTGGTGCTCGCCGGCGACGGCAGCTACGACTATCGCGACGCGATGGGTGAGGGCGGCAACCTGATCCCGCCGATGATGGTGAAGACGCCGAATGGACTCTTCCCCTCGGACGCGTGGTTCGTGGAGGACGAGGGCGGTGCGGACCCCGAGATCGCCGTGGGGCGCCTGCCCGCCGCGAGCGCCGAGGAGCTCCAGCATATGATCGCGAAGATCCGGCTGCGCGAGGGCTCGGCCGGGGCCGACTGGCGCAGCCGCGGCCTCTACGTCTCGGACGGCGCCGACCGGGCCGGCAACTTCCCGGCGGACAGCGCGCGCCTCGCCGCGCTCGCGCCGACCGGGACCCTGGCCGAGAGGATCGACGTCGGAGCGCTCGGCGGTGCCGCGGCGCGCGCGGCGCTCCTCCTGGCCCTCGACGAGGGTGTCGGCAGCGTGAGCTACGTGGGCCACGGCGGCTACGACGTGCTGGCGGACGAGGGGTTGCTGCGCAGCGAGGACGTGGAGCGGCTGCAGAACACCGGGCGGCCGACGCTTCTCACGGCGATGACCTGCGTGGCGAGCCACTTCGCCCTCCCCGGCTACCCGAGCCTCGCAGAGCTGCTGGTGAGGAAAGAGGAGGGCGGCGCGGCGGCGGTGTGGGGCCCGACCGGCCTCTCGGTGAACGAGCCCGCCGTGTCGCTGGCCGAGGGCTACGCGCTGGCTGTGTCCGCAGACGCCGAGCTGCGGGTGGGCGACGCGATCCTCTCCGCGCGGGCCGCGTACCGGGCCGCGGGCTGGCCCCAGTACCTGCCCCTGATCTACGTCCTGCTCGGGGACCCGGCGATGAAGGTGCACTGAGCCCGTGCCGAATCCCTCGACGGAAGCGATCGTGCCGAGCGAGCCCCAAGCTTGGAACCCTGGGCGGACGCTTGCGGGGCCGGAAGCCGAGCGGCTGGTGATGGGCGTCCTGCGCGCCGGCGGAGTCGTGAGCTTCGCCGCGACGGGGCACAGCATGACCCCTGCCATCCGCGGCGGCGATCGCCTCACGCTGGAGCCGCTCCGCGCCCTGCCGGGGATCGGGAGCGTGCTCGCCTGCGAGAGCCACGGCCGGCTCCTCGTTCATCGCCTGGTGCGCCGCGAGGGAGGACGCAGCGTGGTTCGCGGAGACGCGGCCCCGGCCCCGGATCTGCCGCTCGCGGACGGGGACGTGCTGGGCGTCGTCGTGGGGATCGAGCGCGGAGGCCGGCCCGTGCGGCTCGGCCTCGGGCGCGAGCGCGGGGTGATCGCCTGGCTGTCGCGCCGCGGGCTGCTGCGCGGCGCGGCCCGGTGGCGCGAGCGGCTCCGTTTCCGCCCATAGCAACCGAAGCGTGGCGCCAGGGTGCGGAATTCGGCTAGTATCAAGTAGAAAATTGCCCGTCAACGCACGCCGCCGAAGAGTGTTCCGGCCGTGACGCCGGGGGTCGGGCTGATGGTCTCGGCCATTCTGGCGCAGGCCGCCCCGCCGGCGGTCTCCGGCTCGGCAGTCGTCTCGGTGCGCACCGAGGTGGCGGTGGACGGGCGGACGGCAGTCGTGGTGCTCCTCGCCGGAGCCGAGACGAGCGTGAGCGTGCGGCGCGAGGGCGCGCGCGTGCTGATCGAAGCACCGAGGGGCGTGCCGGTTCCGGTCGCGCTGCCGCGGCCGCTACCACCGGTCGTGACGCTTTCGACGGAGGCGGGGCGCGATGGGGCCGGACGGGTAGTGATGGAGATCCAGGCGCCCTTCCAGTACGAGATCCTTCGCGACGGGCGCGAGCTTCGGCTGCTGATCGCGGCCTTGCCCGGGGCCGACGACGTGGAAACCCTCGCGAAGATGTTGTTTCCGACCGATGCCACGCGCCTTGCGCCCCCCGCGGAGCTCGAGCCGGCGTCGTCGGAGCCGCGGCTGCGGCTGCGCCCCAGCGTGAGCGCTCTCTACGCGAGCGGAACGAACGGGTACGAGGAGAGCCCGCAGCCTCAGGAGGACTCCTACTACGAGGTGACGCCGCGGATCGAGGCCCTCTCGGGCCCGCTGCGCCTCGCCTATGAGGCGCACGTGCGGGGAGCGTCCCGCTACGACGGCGTGAACTCGACCACGACCCACGAGGTCGAAGCGCAGCTCGAGCGGCTGCTCGCGAGCGACTGGCACGTCTCTACCTCCTACGAGTTCCTGCGGGGCCGGCAGCAGGCGAACGCGGTCGACCCCGGCGGGGAGTACTTCTACGGCTTCGAGCCCTTCAAGAAGCACACGCTGGGGGCGAGGGCCCGCGTCCCGCTCGGCGGCGCCACCCACCTCGTCTTCCGCGGGAGCTGGGACCAGGTTCGCTTCGACGCGCCCGGCGCCTTCATCGACTTCTCGGCCTGGAGCGCCCAGGGCGGAGTCCGGAGGGAGATCGGCGGGCAGACCTCGCTCGAGCTGCTGTACACCCGGGACGAGGTGTACGACGCGAGCGACCCGGACGTGGCGGGCACGTTCTCCGACACCGCCAGCCTCTCGCTCGCCGGCGAGGTGCGGCCCATGCTCCACGTCCTCGTCCTCGCGGGGTTGAGCCGGCGCTCGAGCCCTGGCGCGCCCGAGGGGGCGGGGACGCTCACGGAGGGGCTGGCGCGCATCGACGTGCGACGCGAGTTCTCGCCTCGTACCGCCCTCCAGGTCGGCTACCAGCGCTCGCGGAACGTATCGGGCTTCGAGCGCAACCCGAGCTACCGCTCCGACTTCGTCGAGGCGCGGGGCTACGCACCGCTTCCTTTGGAGACCTCGCTTTCGGCCTCGGCCGGCTACCGCGAGAACGACTACCCGCTGGACGCGTCGGCGATCGGCGTGCCGCGCCGGGACCAGATCTACGGCTGGGCGCTCGGGTTGGGCCACGCGTTCGGGAGCCGCACGATCCTGCACGTCGAGTATCGGTGGCAGCGTCGCCGCTCGAACCTGCCTGGCTACTCGTCCGTGAGCGACGGGCTCCTCGTCCAGCTCGACGTGCTGCTGGGCCGGGAAGCAGCGACGCCGTGAGCCGCGGGGGGCCGGCCGTTCTCGCGGTGTCGCTGCTGGCGGCGGCGGCCGTCGCCTCCGCCCAGGCCGGAGGCGCCGCAGCGCAGGCTGCGACGCAGGCGGCGCCCGCGAGCCCGGCGGCTGCGCCGGCCCCCCCGCCGTCCACGGTCCCCGCCACGCCGCGCTGCGGCGAGCCCTACCGCGTCGGGAGCGGAGACGTGCTCGAGGTCGTCGTGTTCGGCAACGACGACCTGTCGCGCACGGTCCCGGTGCGCACGGACGGGGCCGTCGCGCTGCCGCTCGTGGGCGACGTGGCCGTGGCCGGGGCATCGCTCGCCGAGATCCGGGAGCTCGTGGCGAGCGCCTACGCGCGCTACCTGGTGAGCCCCCAGGTCGACGCGCGCGTGCGCGAGTACAACAGCCGCTTCGTCGCGCTGGTGGGCGAGGTGAGCCAGCCCGGCCGGCGCGCGCTCGGCGAGTGCACGCGCGTGATCGACGTTCTGCTCCAGGCCGGGGGCTTCCGCGACGGCGCCTCGTCCGAGGTGGTGGTGTCGAGCGGGGAGGGGGAGGACGAGGCGCTGCGGGCGCGGGTGGACCGCGGCGTCTTCACGCCGGAGGCGCGCCGTGTGCTCGAGACGGTGCTGCGCGGGGGCGAGATCGTCACCGTGCTGCCGCGGTCCTTCGTCACCGTGCAGGGCGAGGTGGCGCGCCCGAACCGCTACCCGATCGAGGGCCGCCTGACGGTGACGGGGGCGTTGAGCCTGGCGGGCGGGCTCACGCGCTCCGGCAGCGGCAAGGCGAAGATCGTCCGGTTGAGCGCCGCCGGGGAGCGCCAGGTCCTGGACGCCGACCTCAAGGCGATCCGCGACGGGCGCGCCGAGGACCTGGTGCTGCACCCCGACGACATCGTCACCGTTCCGCGGAGGTTCTTCTGATGGATCAGCCGGCGAGCTCAGGCTCCGTGCTCCTCGCGGTCGACGACCGGGAGGCCACCCGCTACTACCTGCGCCTGCTCTCGCGCCGGCGCACGATCCTCGCCGCGACGGGCGTGATCGGGCTTTCGCTCGGCCTGGCCGTGGCGCTCGTTCAGGTCCCCGCGTACCAGGCGTCCGCGATGTTGCGGATCGACATGCCGACACCGCTCTTCATGTCGGTCGCCGACGCCTTCGCCGCGACGCCGAACTACTGGCAGTACCAGGATTACTACGCCACCGAGTTCCGGGTGCTGGCCTCCCCGGCGCTCGGCGAGAAGGCGGTGCGCCAGCTGAAGCTCGACAGCCGCCCGCCCTTCCAGGGCCAGGCCGAGCCCGGCCGCGTCTTCATGGCCAGCGTGAGCGTCGAGCCGATCGCGCAGACCCGCCTGGTGAGCCTCCGGGTCACTCACGCCGACCCGCGGGAGGCGGCGCTCTGGGCCAACACGCTCGCACAGGTCTACATCGATCAGAGCCTGGCCCTGCGCGTCGACTCCGCGCGCGAGGCGTACCAGTGGCTCCAGGAACGCCTCGCCTCGACCCAGCAGAGCATGCGGGCCTCCCAGGAGAAGCTCTTGGAGAGCTACCAGGACCAGGACGTGCTCACTCCCGAGGCCGGGGGCGTCTCGGTGCTCGCCACCACGATCGCGCACATCAACGACGACGTCGCCAAGGCGCAGGCCCGGCGCATCGAGCTCGACGCCGTGCTCTCCGCCGCCGCCGAGATGCGGAAGCGCGACCCGGGGTTGGGCGCGCTGCCGCAGGTGATGGGCGACGCCGTGGTCACCGGGATCAACGGCCAGCAGGCGGAGCGCGCGGCGGAGCGGCGGCGAATGCGCGAGAAGTTCACGGATGCCCACCCCGAGGTTCGGCGCGTCCAGTCGCAGATCGACGAGCTGGGGGCGTCGCGGAAGGCCCGGGTCGAGCAGATCCTGGCCGGCCTGGCAGCGGAGGCCGCCCAGGTGCGGGCCCGCGAGCGAGAGCAGCGCGAGGCGCTCGCCTCGCAGAAGGCGCAGGCCGCGGCGCAGACGCGCGGCGCCTCGCGCAGCGAGGCCCTGCGCAAGGAGGCGGACTCCAGCAAGAACCTCTACGAGGTGCTGCTGCAGAAGCTGAACGAGACCGACATCGCCTCCTCGATCAAGGCAAACAACGTCACGATCGTCGAGCGGGCAGTCGCGCCGAGCTCGGCCGTGAGCCCCGACAAGCGGCGCTTTGCGCTGATCGGTCTGTGCCTGGGCCTGCTGGGCGGGCTGGGCCTCGTGCTGGGCCTCGACGTCTGGCACGATACGGTGAAGACCCCGGACGATGTCGAGCACCACCTGCAGCTCGACCTGCTGGCCGTGATCCCGCGCCACGCCGGGCTCGACGACGGCACGGTGACCGAGGCCTACCAGGGCCTGCGGACCGCGCTGCTCTTCAGCCGCACCGACGCGGGGGGGCTCGCGGTGCTGGTCACGGGCACCCTGCCGCAAGAGGGCAAGACGAGCACCGCGGTCCGGCTGGGCCAGCTCCTGGCCGCCGCCGGGGAGAGCACGGTGATCGTGGACTGCGACCTGCGGCGCGGCCAGCTGCACGCGCGGCTGGGGCTTCGACGCGAGCCGGGGGTCACCGACGTGCTCGCGCACCAGGCGGACCTCGCGGCCGCGCTGCAGCCCGCCGGGACGCCCGGCCTGTCGGCGATCACGTGCGGCGCCGCTCCCCCGAACCCGCCGGCGCTGCTCGCCCGCCGGCAGACCGGGGAGCTGCTGCAGGAGCTGCGGCGGCGCTTCGAGTGGGTGATCGTGGACTCCCCGCCGCTCGCCTCGGTGACCGACGCCCATCTGATAGCGCGGCACGTCGACGCTAGCCTCTTCGTCGTGCGCTACGACCGCGTGAGCAAGGCGCTCGTGCTGCGGACCATCCACGCCCTGCGCAAGTCGGGCCAGAACGTGCTCGGCGTGGTGTTGAACGCGGTCGAGGCGAAGGCGCGCGGCTACCACTACTATTACCCGACGGCCGAGGCGCAGGAGAGCCGGAAGTCTCCCGCGCGCTGGTGGGGCCTTGCCCGACGCTAGCCGAAAGGAGCCGCCGATGCGCGTCTCAGGGCGTTTCAAGGCCGCCCTCGCGGCCCTCACCGTGGCGGCGGCCCTCGTGCCGCAGCGCGGCGACCCGGGCCCCCACCCGGTGACGCACGCCGAGTGGGCGTTCATGATGCTGCGTGGGCTGGACCTCGAGGAGGTGCTCGAGTTCGTGAGCACAGCCCCCCGCGCCTTCGCGGTGCTCTCCTGGCGGGAGAGCGACTGGCTCGACGCGACGCAGTTCATCAAGCACTCGGACCACGGCGTGCAGCTGGAGCCCGGCGCCCCGGCCCTGCTCCACGCGCGCCAGGACGTGGGCGAGGTATCGTTCCCGGTCACCGTGGCGCGGGCCGGGGAGTACCAGCTCCGCGTGCGCATGGCCGGGGAGCCGGAGTCGCCCGCCACGGTCGACGTGGTGGCCCTGCGCGGCGGTGAGGCCCGCAGCCTCACGCTCGCTCCCGCGCCCAGTCGGAGCTGGATCGAGGCGCCAAAGCCGCTGCGCCTGCACCCGGGCGCCTACCGCGCCACCTTCGCGCTGCCGCGGGGCACCGTGTTCGAGCGGCTGGAGCTCGCGCCGCGCTGTATCGCCCCGGTCGAGCCGCTCGGAGGCTGGCAGCTCGACTATCCGCTCGACGCCGAGGACCTCGCGGTCACGCTCGTTCGGGCCACCGACCGCGAGCGGGAGCTGCCGCCAGCGGATGCGCCGATCGAGGCGTCCGCGTCGGAGCTCACGGCCGAGGGCGAGCACCGGCCGCTCGGGGCCCGGCTCGAGGGAGGCACGCGGGGCACGCGCGCGACGGTCGCGCTCGAGGTGCCGAAGGGCGGCCTCTACGCGCTCTCGGCGTTCGGCGTGCGCACGCTCGGGCAGCGGTGGGCGGCCGACGGCTGCCGGACCGCCGTGAGCTGCCCCGTGCCGTCCCGCTTGCCGAGCTGGTGGGTGGTGATGACCGCGCCGCTATCGGCCGGACGCCACCGCTTCACGGTGGACCTCGGACCCGGCGACTCCGTGGACCGGGTCCGGCTGGAGCGGCGGAAAGAGGACGGGCCCGACTACGTGGACGCGCTGCGGAGGATGGGCTTCGACCCGGGCGAGGGCGCGGTGACGCGGCAGAAGGCGGAGGAGGCGCAGTCGTGGCTCCGCAAGCGCCACCGCATCGAGCTCAGCGAGATCTGCTTCGAGCCCGGCGGCCCGGCTCGCCAACAGGTGGCGCTCGCGCCGCCGCGGTGGTCCGACCCCGTGCCGGAGCCCCCCGCCACGCCGCCGTGCCAGCCCCCCTCGAGCCCGGTCCTTCCCGACCCCTGCGCCGGGCCGTGAGCAGCGAGGCGCCTCGCGAAACTTCAGCGAGGTCGAGCTAGGCCTCTCCGTTGACGGAGACACTACGCCCCTTGCGAGGCGAGCGTCAAGATCGAAGGTGGCTGTCCCTGGCTGTCTTCAGCCGGCCTGGATCTCGCGCCCCTCGTCGTCTACCGGCACCCGGACCAGCTCCCGGGCCGGCGGCGGCTTTTCCTGCTCCGGCTCG
>CAZVOI010000984.1:0-6560 GCA_964628275.1 uncultured Acidobacteriota bacterium
CGGTCTTGGGAGCCTCGCTTGCTCGGCTGACGTCTCTGCTCCAGACCCGACCCGCTCACGTAGTCCGCTCCAGGCAGCGCCGGCGCGTCGCCAAAGATCGCGGAGACATCCAGCTCCAGCAACTGGCCCTTGCTTCGGCGCATGGGAATCAACGCCGTTCCACGGTAGGCGCCAAGAAGGGGTTGGCTCCCCAGGTAGGATTCGAACCTACGACCCTCCGGTTAACAGCCGGATGCTCTACCGCTGAGCTACTGAGGAACGAGGCCGCTGGTCGCGGCGAAAGGGGATTTTAGCTCGTCTTGGTGAGTTCTGCGAGGACCAGCTTGGCGACGGCCTTCAGCGTCTCGAAGACGCCGGGGCCCTTCGAGGCGCACGCCTCGATCGCCGGCTCGGGCGGGTTCTTCTTGGCGAGCAGTCGCCGCATCTCGTCCACCGGGACGACATTCGGCAGGTCACGCTTGTTGAGCTGCAAGATGTAGGGGATCTTGGTCAGGTCGTAGCCCTGGCTCGAAAGGTTCTGGACGAGGTTCTCGATCGCTTCGACGTTCGCGTCCATGCGCTCGACCTGGCTGTCGGCCACGAAGATCACACCGTCGACGCCCTTCAGGATCAGCTTGCGCGAAGCGTCGTAGAAGACTTGACCCGGGACCGTGTAGAGGTGGAAGCGAGTCTTGAAGCCGCGGACTGTGCCGAGGTCGAGCGGCAGGAAATCGAAGAAGAGCGTTCGGTCGGTCTCGGTGGCGAGCGAGATCAGCTTGCCCTTCGAACCGGGGTTCGATTTCTCGTAGATGTATTGGAGGTTGGTCGTCTTCCCGCACAGTCCGGGGCCGTAGTAGACGATCTTGCAATTGATCTCGCGCGAGGCGTAGTTGATGAAAGTCATCTTCGGAGCTCTCGCGGGTTAGTCGCTGAAAAGGCTGTCGATGTCCTCGTCGGTGATCTCGGCGAAAGGGCTCTCGAACGTGGCGCCGGCGCTCGATTTCTCCCTCTCCACTTTCGACATGATCTTGGCGAAGACCTCGTTCAACTCCTGGGAGGCCTTCTTCACGCGAAGCCGGACCAGGCCAAGCGAGGAGCGCTCGTCGAAGATGACGACCAGGATCACGCGGCTGGCCACGATCGAGATGTGGATGTTGTCTTTCTCGCCCTCGTGGAAGAGGATCGAGAACTCCTTTTCCCCGATCAGGCGCGCGAGGCCGTCGGTCGCCGCGACGTTGCCGGCGGTCAGCGACGCCAGCGAGGTGGTGTCCAGGTTTTCGATTTCGCCGTGAGCGGCGATCTGTTGGCCATTCTTGTCGACGAGGAAGACGACTTTGCCGTTACAGTCGATGCGCAGCTTCGAGATGATTTGTTTTATGAGGTTGAATTCTTCCTCATACATCACGATGTCTGGCGCCGCCATCCGTATTCCTCCTGGCCTTGTCTAACGCAGGCTTGCGCAGAAACCCGAGCTTTGAGGGCGCTTGGTTATAACCCGCGTCCCCGCTGATTGCAAGGCGCTTCTGGCGTTACTTGTTGGCTCTCATGGACTTGTGTGGGTGTTCAATACTCGCGTCTTCCTTCGAGGGCTTTCGCCATCGTGACTTCGTCGGCCCACTCGAGGTCGGAGCCGACCGGCACGCCCATCGCGATACGCGTCACCTTGACCGCGAGCGGTTTCAGGACCTTGGCGAGATAGACGGCGGTCGCCTCGCCCTCGACGGTCGGGCTGGTGGCGAGGATGACTTCTTCGACGCCGCCCTTCTTGATGCGATCCACGAGGCCGCGGACCTTCAGTTCGTCCGGGCCAATTCCCTGGAGCGGCGAAAGCACGCCGTGCAGCACGTGGTAGCGGCCCTTGAAGTCGCGTGTCCTTTCGATCGAGCCGAGACTGTGCGGCTCCTCGACGACACAGAGCATTCGATCGGAGCGGTTCGGGTCTTCGCAGGTGGCGCAGATCTCGCGGTCGGTGATGCCGTTGCACAGCGAGCACAGGCGGATCGCGTCGATCAGCTCGCCGATCGCGCGGGCCAGGCGTTCGTTGTCCGGACGCTGGCCCTTCAGCAGGTAGAACGCGATCCGCTGCGCCGACTTCGGCCCGATGCCGGGCAGCCGCCTCAGCTCGTCGATCAGGCGCTCGACCGGGGCCGGGAATTCCACGGCTACGTCAATCCGGGGATCTTCATTCCGCCGGTGAGGCCCCCGACTTTTTCCTTGACCGCTTCGTCGACGCGGCGAACGGCCTCGTTGATGGCGGCGACGATCAGGTCCTGGAGCATCTCGACGTCGGCCTTGTCGACGACTTGGGGATCGATCGTCAAGCGCTTCAGCCGCTTCTCGCCGTCGAGCACGACTTTGACCATGCCGCCCCCCGAGGCTGCCTCGATCTCGAGCGCCTGGATCTCTTGCTGGATGCGCTCCTGCGCCTGCTGGAGCTGCTTCATCAACTTTCGCGGATCGCCGAACGGATTCATGCGCTAGCCCTCCCGGACGTCGACGACTTTCCCGCCGAACAGCTCCAGCACGTCCTGAACCGCCTTCTCGCGGTTGGCTTCCTTCATCAGCCGGTCCTTCTTCGCGTCGACCGGGCTCGTGGCCGGCGCCCCGGCGGCGCTGCCGATCTCGAGCTTGAGTTTCCGGCCGGCGGCGCTCTCAGCCAGCTCGCGGTAGTCGTCGGCGTGCGCCTCCACGAAAGCCGAGTAGTCGGCCAGCACCGTCAGGAAGGCGGTCCGATCCGCGAGACGAAGCTCGGCGCCGCGCAGCGGTTCGCGCAGCGACGGCCGCTTGTCGGTCAGCTCGCGCATCCGCGCGAGCAGATCGGAGTCGCCCGAGCCTGAGACCGGCAACGCTGGGGCAACGGCGGCGACCTCCTTCTTGGCCGGCATCTCGAGCGGACGCGAGACGGGTGCGCTTTGAGCGCGCTGTGGCGCGTCGGGTCTTAGCGCGGGGACCGGGCTGATCCCTTCGGACGTGCCGGCGGCGAGTCGCTCGACGCGGGCCACAAGCTCCATGAAAGGCATCAGCTTGCGCAATTGCGCGAGCTTCAGGAGCGCGAACTCCAGCGTGACCCGCGGGTCGGCGGCCGCGCGGATGTCGATCTCGGCCTTGGCCAGGGTCTCGAAGGCGCGGAGCAGGTCTTCCTCGGAATAGAGCGCCGCGACTTCTTCGAGACGTGCGCGTTCCTCCGGAACGACGCCGGCCAGCAGTGTTGCGGAGCCGGGCGCGAGCTTCAGGAGCATCAACTCGCGGAAGTGCAAGAGCAGCTCGCGCGTGAAGTTGCGCATGTCGGCGCCGTAGTCCGCGAGCTTCTCGACCAGCTCGAACACGGCCTTGCCGTCGCTGGCGGCGACAGCGCGCGAAGCTCCGAGCAGCAACTCCCGGTCGACGAGCCCGAGCAGCGCCTGCAGGTCCTCGTCGCGGACTTCCTGGCCGCTGAACGACAGCACTTGATCGAACAGCGACAGCGCGTCGCGGGCGCTGCCCTCGGCGGCGCGCGCGATCTTGTCGAGCGCCGCATCCGAGATCTTGATCGCTTCCTTGGTCGCGACGTCGCGGAGATGCGCGTGGAGCTCACGCGTCGGGATCATCCGGAAGTCGTACTGCTGGCAGCGCGACAGGATCGTATCGGGGAGCTTGTGGTACTCGGTCGTCGCGAAGACGAACTTGACCCGTGGCGGCGGCTCCTCGAGCGTCTTCAAGAGCGCGTTGAAGGCCGAGCTCGACAGCATGTGGACCTCGTCGATGATCCACACCTTGAAGCGGTCGCGCGCGGGGTTGTAGCGGGCGCTCTCGCGCAGCTCGCGCACGTTGTCGACGCTGTTGTTCGAGGCGCCGTCGATCTCTTGGACGTCGAGCGCCGTGCCAGCCGCGATCTCCTTGCACGAGGAGCACTCGCCGCAGGGGTCCGGGGTTGGCGCGTCGCTCTTCGAGCAATTGAGCGCCTTCGCCAACAGACGAGCCGTGGTCGTCTTGCCCACGCCGCGCGCGCCCGAGAGCAGGAACGCGTGGCCGATCCGGCCGCTGGCGATGGCGTTGCGGAGCGTGCGCGTCACGGTCTGCTGCCCGACGACTTCGTCGAAGCGGGTCGGGCGATACTTGCGCGCGAGGACGAGGTAGGACATGAAGGAAACGGCCGATCCCACGTGAACTCCGGCTATCCCGCGGCACACCCGAGGATCGCCTAACCGTTGCTCCCTTCCGGGCCTGGCGGGGTTCGGCGACTCGTGTTGCGCGGGGCCGGAGCCCACGTGCGACCGGCCTCGGTCATCAGGATACACCGCCTTTGCCCAAGCTGTCCTTTGGTCGGAGTGAGAGCTATCTCACACTTGCCGCGGGGACCTCGCCAGCATCGAACCAGTAAGAGGTATTCTTTTCGCATGCCAGACGCCGAGAACGAAAGCGCCGAGATTCCCTGGGAACAGATCGCCGGAGGCGCCGCCGCGCTCGCGGCTCAAACGCGCCTTTCCGAGATCGCCGCGCGCTTCCTGGCGCTGGTCGAGTCCTGGGCCTCGCCGTCGGCCGTGCTCTGCGGCTACCGCGCGAGCAGCGCTCCCGAGATCGTGCACATGGTGCCCGAGCTGACCTCCGGAACCCTGACGCCGTCGGCCGAACGGGCTTTCGCGAAGCTCTTCGCTGACTACCCTTCGGGATCTCTCACGCGCCCGACGCTGGTCCGGCCCACCGAGGAAACGGCGGGGTTCAAGGTGCGTGACACGCTCGTGCTCCCGTGGTCGCATGGCGATTCCGTCTCTGGCTTTCTGGTGCTGCGGGGCCTGGCACGGCCGCACCCGGCCAATCTAGTGGCCGCGCTGGCGCTCCTCGCCCAACCGCTGTGGCCGTACCTGACGCGCAGCGCCGACGCCAGCGATACGAGTGCCGTCGAGGCGCGCTTACGCGAGCTCGGCCGCATGCTGGGCCGCATCGAGGCCGACTGGCGCGTGGCGCGAACAGCGGATCAGTCCGAGATGGAGCGCCGGGCCAGCAGGATCGTCGACCTGCAAGACCAGGTCGCGTCGCTCGAGAAGACTGCGGCGACAGCGGCGGCCGCCAGCGGCGAGCCCGATGCCAAGGCGCGCCAACAAGCCGAGGCCGAGCGTGACGCCGCGCGCGGCGAGGCAGCCGATCTGAAGGCCAGGCTCGAGACGGCGCAGGGCGAGGCAAACGCGGCGCGTAACGAAGCCGCGGATACCAAGGCGGCGGCGGCGGCCGCCGCCGAGACCGCGGTCAAGGCGCGCCAGCAGGCCGAGGCCGAACGCGACGCCGCGCGCGACGAGACCGCCGATCTGAAGGCCAGGCTCGAAATCGCCGAGCGCGACGCGGACACGGCGCGAAACGAGGCCTCCCAAGCCAAGGCGTCCGGTAGCGCCGCCGCGGAGGCCAAGAAAGCGCGCGAGCTGGCTGAAGCCGAACGCGACGCCGCGCGCAGCGAGGCCACCGATCTCAAGGCCAAGCTCGGAATCGCCGAGCGCGAGGTCAACGCGGCGCTGTTCGAAGCCTCCGAGGCCAAGGGGGCCATCGCCGCATCCGAGGCGGCCGTGAAGGCGCGCGATCTGGCTGAAGCCGAGCGCAACACGGCACGCAGCGAGGCCGCCGCCCTCCGGGCCAGGATCGAGACCGCGCGGCTCGAGGCAGACCTGGAACGATCCCAGGCTCAGGAAGCCCACAGCGCCGCCGAAGCAACAGCCAAGGCGCGGGCGCAGGCCGAGCGTGAACGCGATGCGCTTCGCGGAGAGGCTGCCGATCTCAGGACCAAGCTCGAGAGCCTGGAGCGGGAGCTGGCGGAGGCCCGCGCCGAAGCCGAGGCGGCAAGGACGCAGCCAGGGACCGGCGCCGCCGAACGAGCGGACAAGCCCGAGCCGGACGCAGCGCCGAATTCGGAACGCTGGGAGCGTTTGTCGCAGTCGTTTCGCGATGCGCTCGAGGCGATCCGGCGCACGCCCTTCGTCCCGCCCACCGTGCGCGTCTCGTGCGCGGAAGCGGAGAGCCTTCTCGATCCCAAGCCCGCCGCCAATGCGTCGATCGCCCGCATCCTGCTGCTCGACCGCGACGCTCCCATGCTCGGCGCGCTGGCCGGGGAGTTGGAGAGCGAAGGAATGGACGTGCTGATCGCGCATCATCCGGATGAGGTCACGCTGTTCTTGAAGACGCCCGACGCCCGCGGCCTGACCGCCCTGATCCTGGACGTCCTGTCGCTGCGCTCGGACGAGAACCTGGCCGAGCTGGTGCGCGGCTGGCGCCGCGACCTGCCCGGCTTGCCGCTGTTCCTCACCTTCCGGGCGGACAACGCCACCGAGGCCGAGCGGGCCCAGCGCATCCCCAGCACCTCGACCGCCGGATACCTGCAGCGCCCGCTCCAGAAGGCGGCCGTGCTCGACGCCGTCATGAGCCTGGTACGCCGGGCCGCGAAGCGAGCCGCCACGCCATGATGACGTAGACTGCTCCTTTCAGCCTGCGGAGAGATGCGAGAGCCAGGCTGAATCGGCATGACTGGAAATCATGTGTGGGGGTAACCCCACCGAGGGTTCGAATCCCTCTCTCTCCGCCATCTCCTCGTGAGCCAAGGGACGCTGCGCCGCGCCCCT
>CAZVOI010000985.1:0-2804 GCA_964628275.1 uncultured Acidobacteriota bacterium
CGGCGGCGGCGCTTCCCGGTCGGCCTCCTCGCCTCGGCTCTCGCCGGCACCGGGGGGTGACGTCCGTCAATAGCCTCCGCTCCCCAGCCGGGGCACAAAGGGGAGGGCCGGAGGCCGTGCCCTTCACTCTCCCCGAATGGGCGGGGGGCAAGACGGTCAGTCTCAACTCGAGTGGGCTCCTGTTCGTGTGCGCGGGCGCCTTCGAGGGTCTCTACGACGCGGTCTTCCATCGGGTGACCGCGGGTCGGGACAAGGGCGCGCTCCAGACGACCACGGTGGTGGAGGCGGGCCGGGTGCGCGAGGAGCTTCAGTTCAAGCTGCGCGACTGGCTGAGCAGGATCCCGCGGTTGGCCGCCATCTCGAAGTACTGCGTGCTCCTCTTCGACGCCGTGTGCGACGGGTAGGGGCACAGTGGCCCGCTGCGTCCGGGCTGCGCCCGCTATGGAGGACTCCGCCGCGCCGGTCTCCGGACCTGTCCTGACCCGCCCGCGGTGGAGACTTCCGCTCGCCCGCTCCGGCGGGCCTCAGGAAGCAGCGCTGTGCTCGCCGGACGCTCTCCCACCGGCAAATCGGCTGGTGTGGAGATCACGCCCTTGTTTCACTTACTCTCTGCGATGGAGCGGTCCGAAGGCGGGGTTGGCCGCCCGCGGCCGCCCGCGACGGCGCGGCTTCACTGCCGAACCGCCCTTGTTTCACTTACTCTCCTGTGGCAACGTGGGATGCGCCGGATCTGCGCGCCGACTAGCTTGGGGGAGAAGGCAGCGACCAGGTAGGTGCACGTGCTCCACAAGCTCGAGAAGTCACTGACGAGTTGCCGCGAGGCTTCCGAGGCCATCACGAGGCACTCTTGTTTGACGCGGCCGAGCCGCTTAGCATCGCCTGATGAGCACGCTCGCGGAGATCGAGGAGGCCGCCGACGCCCTGCCAGCGGATCAGAAGCAGGAGCTGCTGCTGTTCTTGGCGGCACGACTTCGGGCCGACGGAGCGCGGCTGCCCGAGCCCCGAAGCTTCTCCCGCGAACGAATCGATGGGTGGATCGCCGAGGACGAAGCCGAGTTGGATCGCCTCAAGCGCGAACGGTGAGGCTGTTCCTCGACGCGAGCGTCCTGCTCGCTGCGAGCGGTTCCGAAAAGGGCGCTTCCCGCGAAGTTTTCCGGCTGGCGGTTCGGAACGGTTGGTCGCTGGTGGCCACGCCGTACGTGGTCGAAGAAGTGTTACGGAACCTGCACGTCCTTCGTTTGGCCGCCAGCTCGGACTGGGTACGGTTGCGGACCGATCTGGTGATCCGGGACGATGTGCTGACGATCGATCGGCCGAGTACGTTTGCAGCAGGCAAGGACCGACCGATCCTGTTCAGCGCGCTCGCGTGGGCCGACGTGCTGCTAACGCTGGATCGAGAGGACTTCGCCAGTCTCCTGGGCGGCGCGTTCTATGGTCTCGCCGTCCTCACCCCGGGCACGTTCCTGGAGCGTGAGCGCACGACGCAGCAACTCAAGACGCGCTGAGCGGTCTCGTCGCCTGAGCGGCGATTAGGCAGAGCACGCCTCAGGCCCAGGAGTCCTCGTTGATCTGCGCGTTTGCCCGGCGGGAGACTCTTCAAGTAGTCCGAGGGCTTTCCACTGCCGCCCTTGTGCTTTCGCGGCCTGCGGATACGGGCAGAGCGGTACCTCCTCGCCACGCCGCTCAATCGCAAGCAGGCGATCAAGGCGCAACCCTGCGCTCGACGCAATCCACGAGCGGCGTCGCGCACGCGCTCGTAATAGGAGCCACCCATCGGGGGTTGAACGCGGCATCGGCCCAGCCGAAATACATCAGGATCTTGCCGCCGCGCGCGCGGAAAGGACTGAGGTCGGTGTCGGTCGCGTTCAAGAGCGCGCCGATCCCACGCAGCTTCTCAAGGTCGCGCTCGGGGTCGACACCCGCGGGAGGGGCCAGGATGAGGTCCACCATGGCCACGGTGGCGAAGCTCGTCTACCCGCACATCGTGAAGGAGCCGGGCTACTGCGGTGGCAAGGCCACCATCGACAACACCCGTGTGCGCGTCAACAACGTCGCCTGGCTCGCGAAGCAGGGCCAGACGCCGCAGGAGATCCTCGAGCACTACCCAGATCTCACGCTGCCACAAGTTCTCGCAGCCCTGCTCTACTACTACGAGAACAGGGCCGAGATCGAGGCCGAGCTGGCCGACGAAGATCAGGCCGCCGCCGATTTCGAGCGCCGCAAGGCTGAGCTGCTCGCCAAGCGCGCCGCCCGGTAGTGCCCGGTCGCTTCGCGCTCTACACGGACAACGACGTCGACGGCCCCGTGGTGAAGGCGCTGCGGGCCGCCGCCTGGGACATCCTGCGCGGCATCGACGCGTACCCCGAGAGGACGCGCGACCACATCCACTTCGCGCGCGCCGCGCAGGAGTAACGCGTGCTCGTCTCGAACGACATCGACGACCGGTAGCCGGCGAAGGGGGCGTCCTGGCCGGCCAGGTTCTGACGGGCTGCAGTTCACTGGAGACCTTCTTAGTTAGCGCCGCTCACCAGCGAGCTCGGCGGAGCGGACAGCTCCGGACCGTTGAGGACGAGGCGGAGGCGGACGGGGAGGGGGACCCCGAAGGGAACCTCGCCGCTTCTGCGGTGTCGGGCCAGTCGCCGCCGGCGGGGCCGCAGTGGGTGAGCCGCCTCGCGCCCCTCGAACCGCAGGCCCTGGCCTACGACAAGCCGCTGTGCGCGTCGCTCGACGGCTTCACGTTGCACGCGGCGACGCGGGCGGGCGCTCTCGACCCGGCGGGGCGGGAGGCTTTGCTGCACTACGTG
>CAZVOI010000986.1:0-5296 GCA_964628275.1 uncultured Acidobacteriota bacterium
CAGTCTCTACGTCACGGGTCCGCCGCTCGGCATCAAGGCCGGGGCCCTTCCCGGCGTGCCCGAAATCAAGACGCTCGACGACGCGCGCCGCATCCCGGCGGAACAAAAGAAGGCCGGCTACGACTACGTGAAGCTTCTCGACGACCTGATGCTCGAGCAGTACGACGCGATCGAGCCGAGCCCGAGCTTCGTTTAGGCGAACCGGCTCGCTTCTCAACATGGACAATTGGATTGCGCGGTGTGACGTCTTCCGGTAGAGTTCTACTTGATCATTCGCCAGGGGAAGCTTATCCTCCTCCCTGCCTCCCTCCGGGATTGGAGAACGTCGTGTCGGGTCGAGTCACTTTCCAGCTAGCGATCGCGATCGCGCTGAGCCGGCTTGTCTCCCCGGCCGCGGGAACCGGGGGCCCCTTCCTGCAGCGCCAGAACGAACCGTCGATCGAGGTCATCAGGTATACAGTTGAGGCTTTGCCTCTCAAACAGCGGTGCTGCTCGCCGCAGCCTTTGCGACGAGTCCGAGCGTCTTAGAGGTTGGAGAAGAGACCATGATGTCGCGAATCAAGCTGGCTGCGGCGTTCGTTGCCGGGCTGTTGAGAAGGCCGGCGGCGTTTGTTTCTCTCGGCCTCGCTCTACTGTTTGCGCAGCCAGGGCAGGCCGAGGCAGATCCCTTGAAATTCTTCAAGAACTACTTCGTCACTGGCGACTACGTCGTGGCGGGCGTCGGCCTCGACAAAACAGGCGTCAGCGGCCTCTCCAGCGGCACGATCCACATGGGCGCCGCCGCGCAGGAAGGGGCGGAAGCCGTCGCGGCGTTTCTGTATTGGCAGGTGGTGTCGTCGACCGGTTCCGATGCTGGCGCTCTCGGGGCGATGTTCGACGGTCAGCCTCTCAGCTCACCGCCCGACGTCCCGGATCCTGGTGACGGTGGCCCGCTCGCCGTCGTTGGCGATCCCAACGGAACGGCGTCGTGCTTGATCACCGGAGGCGGATCGGGCAACAGGCTGTACGCCTACCGTGCGGACGTCCTTCGGTTCCTGCCGCTCGTCACCGGACGACGTCGGATCAACGGAGATCACACGGTGGCGCTGCCGGACGGCGGCGGCTCGAGTTCCATGCCGAGGGCCCTCGGTGCGAGCCTGGTCGTGATCTATCGGCATCCAAACCCGGCGGAGCCGCTCAAAGCGATCGTCATCTACGACGGCAACTTCACGAAGCAACCCGACCAGACGATGGCGCAGACGATCGCGGGGTTCTACGATCCAGCGCCGGTCGCCGGACAGATCACGCACATCGCCGGCAGCGGCCAGTGGTTCTTGACAGAACGCTTGACAGTGCCAGGAAACGTCTTCACCAATCCATTTCAGGCCAGTCAAGGAAAGTCCTGGGATAACTTCACCACCTCCACGAGCAGCCTGGACGGCGCTTCTTCCTTTGTAACGTCCGTCCAACCCTATGGTCTCCTACAGGACTGTCTGACCTGGGGCGCGGTCATCTATCGGACCCAAGTCAACGACGGTGATGGCGACGGCCTGTTGGATCGCTGGGAGTCAGGAGGCTCGCTCTCCGATCCGAATGGCCAGCCCCTGCCGAATCTCAACGCCATGGGCGCAACCCCTAGCCACCAGGATCTCTTTGTTGAAGTCGGGTATATGTCCGCTGGCGAAGGAACGACCTACGGCGGTATGCCCAAGCCGGCACACACGCATTTGCCCACGCACGCGGCTCTGAAGCTGGTGGGCGACGCATTCAAGAATGCGCCCGTTTCCAATCCCGATTCGTCGCCTGGGATCAACGTGCATTTCGATGTTGGAAACAGCTATCCGCCGGGCGAGGCCGATCCGTACATCATCCGAGACACAAGCCCAGGCTTGGCCCGAGGCGGAGAGGCGATCGACGAAACCGTAACGGTATGCGCCCGGGGTCCGGAGGACCCGCCGTGGGTTTGCCAGTTCTCGGCTTATCCCGGCACCGTGGGCTGGAAGACCGGGTTCAAATTCCTGAGGGACCAGCTGCTCAACACTCCGCCCCCGTTGACTCCCGAGGGCGATGATCCATGTGACGCGGGAGGCAATGATGAATCCGGCGCCGCCTGCGAGAGACGATTCGATCGCAATCGGAAGGACATGTTCCATTACATCTTGTCCGTCCACGCACTGGGTTTGCCGATGGCAACATGTCTGAATCAGGACGAGACTGTAAATGCCGAGTGTCAACAAAACGACCCGAAATTCCACGTCCCCAGAACGAACTCAGGCGCCGGCGACTTCCCGGGCGGCGACGGGATGCTGGCGCTCGGCGCCTTTGCTGATGCCGCCGGGAAACCCGTGGGGACCCCCTTCATGCAAGGCTCCACGCTGATGCACGAGTTGGGGCACGCCTTCGAGCTGACGCATGCCGGAGTCCCGCCGCTTCCGCCAGAACCCAACTGCAAACCGAACTACTTGAGCGTGATGAACTACCTGTTCCAGTTGCGCGGACTGTTTGACGACGACCCTCTCCAGCCCGGTGTTCCTCACGTGGACTTCTCCGGCGAGGTGCTCGGCGCGATCGATGAATCCTCCCTGACGGATGGTCCCTTAAGCGGCACGCCCCGCTACCACACCGGCTGGTATGCGCCCCGAAGCGCAAGCAGCATCGGTTCAGCGGCGAAGAACCATTGTGACGGCTCGCCGTTGACGCCGGCGGAGGAAGCTGACCGAGCAGCCGGGTTCGGAATGGTCCGGGTCGACGGCACGAGTGTCGGGGGCTCGATCGATTGGAACTTGGACCCATCGACGTCGCCCCCCCAGGACGTCAACTTCGACGGGATCACTGCCACACTGGACCCTCTCGTCGTGGGCTCGCTGAAGCCTGGATCCAACGACTGGGCCAACCTCCGCCTGAACCAACTCGGGAGCAGGCGTAACGTCGGCGGATTGTTCTTCGACGACCAAGGCCACCTGGCTCTGGGGCCTTTGTCCCTTGATGTCGGCCGTGGCGACATCGGCCGTGGCGACATCGGTCGCGGCGACATCGGCCGTGGTGACATCGGCCGCGGCGACATCGGCCGCGGCGACATCGGCCGTGGTGATATCGGCCGCGGCGACATCGGCCGTGGTGACATCGGACGTGGCGACATCGGCGCCGCCGATGAGGTGGACGCCGAGATCGCGACGGCCTCGGGGAATACTCCTCCGAATCAACTGCGGGCCTGTGTGATCGGAATTGGAGGATGCACAGGTGGCCCGTTCCATAGGATCAGGTTGGACTGGAAACCGCCCAACGTGGGCAGCGTCGTCCAGTACCTCGCCTATCGTTTCAGAACGGACGATCCTGCGCAGACCAAGACACTCGTGGGACAAAGGGCTGCGGTGCTGGGCGCAGTCGACTACTTCCTGATCGATTCCGAAGAGCTTCCCAACGAGCGCTTTAGCTACTATGTGGTCGCGCAGTTTGTTGACGACGACGGCAACCCACTGACCCCGTCGCCCGAGAGCGGCCCGTCCAATTTCGCGACCGTCACGGCCGTCAACGACCCGCCGGTGGCAAACGACAAGATCGTCCCGCCAATCAACGAGGACTCAAGCGCGACAGCCATCACGTTGGTTGCTACCGACGACGACTCGGCGTCTATTGCTTACAGCATCGTCACAAGTCCGAGCCACGGTACGCTCACGGGACTGGCGCCGAACGTCACGTATACCCCGTACCCGAACTACTTCGGGCCCGACAGCTTCAGCTTCAAGGCGAACGCCGGGAGCTGGAGCAGCGGTGGCTTCAACGTGGCGATGAGCAGTGATTCGGACGTGGCGACGGTGTCGATCACGGTCAACCCGGTGAACGACGCGCCCAGCTTCACGAAGGGGACGGACCAGACGGTGAACCAAAACGCCGGAGCACAGAGCGTTCCGGGGTGGGCCACCAACATCAGCACCGGACCTGCAAACGAAAGCGGCCAGAGCGTCGGCTTCATCGTCACGAACAATAACAACGCGCTGTTCTCGGCGCAGCCAGCGATCTCACCGAATGGCACGCTGAGCTACACGCCAGCGCTCAACGCCTCCGGCGTCGCGATGGTCACGGTGAAGATCCATGACAATGGCGGGACAGGCAATGGCGGCGTAGACACTAGCGGTTCGCAGATCTTCACCATCACGCTGGTCGCTACCACGAAGCTCACGGCGGCCACTCCAGCCGACATTTGGTTTGGATTGAAGTACAGCTCTGATGTGGGGACCAAGTTCGATGTAAAGGTCGAAGTGTTGAAGAACGACACGGTTGTGGCTTCGCGTACGATCTCCAATGTCACACTCGGCAGCTACGCCAGCAGCACCTACAACCCGAGCAAGGCGGTTCTGAAGAAGATCGATCTGTCGCCCATTTCCCCGCCCGGCGTGCCTCTTGGCGCAGGAGAGCAGCTGAAACTCAAGGTGTACGCCAAAGTAAACAGCATGTCCTCGCATTCGAGCGCCAAGGCCACACTGTGGTTTAACATTCCCGGCCCTGTCGGGGATACGAGCAGCCATCTCCACGCGACGATTGGTGGGGCGGCCGACAAATACTTCCTCGTGGGTACTTCCTCCAATCCGGCAACGTTCGCCTTGAAGAAGACCGATCCCGGATCCGGCCTGACGATACAGTCGGTCGACGTCATCGTTGATAAGGTCAGCGGCTTCAAGCCGTTCGGGACGTGGAGCATCGTACCCGTGCCTTGACGAGGCGCAATTCAGGAGAGAGGTCGGTGGCGCGCGAATAGAGCGAGCTCCATGTGCATTGACGACGAGGGGATCGCTGACTAGCGGCCGGCGCGCCGCCGGACTTCTGGCAGCAGCGGGTCTTCCTTCGATTGGCCACGGATCGTCAGATAGGAACGGTAAGATTCGGCGAATCCCGCGCTGTTCAGCCCTTCCCGAACACGACCCTGGTAGTAATAGACGGGCGGGAAATAGCCGTACGTAGGCTCCTCGTCCAGGAACAACGCCAGGGCCTCGCCACGGCGCTTGAGGCAGCGGTCGAACTCAGAATCGGCTTGAGTGAAGCCGCCCGCTTCCAGATAGGCCCGCCCGAGATCGAAGTGGCCCATCCACGTGTCGAGGAGAGTGTTGGCCTCGGTCAGGGCTTTGATCGCCTGGCGCGCGTCCCCATTCTTCAACGCGTCTTCACCGTCAACGATCTTGGCATACGCCTGAGGCTCGGCTTGGAGCTCGGAGGCGAGGCCGGCAGCCAGCGTGCGAGCTTGGGCGAGTGCGCCCGCCTCGACAAACACGCGCGCCGCGAGGAATCGGATCTTCACGGCTTTGCTGTTCCGCAGGGCCTT
>CAZVOI010000987.1:0-1777 GCA_964628275.1 uncultured Acidobacteriota bacterium
GCTCGAGCAGCTTGCCGGAGGGGGCTCCTCCCGGCCGCGCCGGTCCGGGGTCAGCCGGCGCGGCCGGGCCCCTCCGGAGTCGTTCTCAGGGGGCTGGGCTTTCGGGACGGACGATCCGCAGCTCGAACACCGCCCCGGTCGACTGCGCCGGTGCGGTGCGGAAGCCGACGCGCACGTTCTCGCGCCCGCGCGTGAGCCGCGCGGGCAGCGGGTACTCGACCTCGTAGAGCTCGCCGGGCCGGTCGTCGAAGAGCGCCTGCGTCGCGAGCGTCTCGCCCTCGGCTGTCACGTCGAAGCGGTGGCGGCGCGTCTCGCCGCCCGGGAAGAAGTGCTCGTCCTCGCTGTGGCCGCCGATCGCGTAGGAGCGGTCGAGCGTGACCTTGCTCCAGAACGTCTCCGCGACACGGCAGTAGCGCGCCTCGCCGGTCAGCTCGCAGTCGCGCTCGGCGCCGATCGCCTTCGGGATCTGCGTGTTCGCGTGCGGCCGAGCACTCCGGCGGTGTCCGCAGGATCGAGAGCAGCTCCATAGTGGATCTCTTGATGAAGTCCTTTGACAAGGACCCAGTGCGATGCCATGATCCGGCCATGCAGGCAGTCACCATTCGCGAAGCCAAGGCCCGGCTGCATGCCCTGGTCGAGGCTGCGGAGCGCGGCGAGCAAGTCGTGCTCATGCGCGGCGCCCAGCACGTCGCACTGATCGTGCCGCTCTGCGCCGAGGATCTCGAGGTGGCCCCGCGCCTGAGTGACGGGCAGGCCGGGCGCTTGTGGCAGGAGATCGCCGCGGAATCTGGCTATGGCGTGGGCGTGGTCATGGACAGCCCCGGTGACGCCGTGGCCTACCTGGCCGGGGCAAAAAAGCGCCGCCCAAAGGCGCCGGCTCCGCAGGGGCGTCGCGCCCGTCGGCGAAGATGAGGATCCTGATCACCGAGCGCTTTCAGCGCGACGTGAGAGGCCTCGACGACGGGCAGCGCCGAGCAGCGTTCGACGCCATCCTGGCCCTGCCTGCCGCAATGGGTGATCCGCACACCCACGCCGGCCTGGGCCTGCGCAAGCTGCACCGCTCGGGAATCTGGGAGGCCCGGGTAGGCCTCGGCCTGCGCCTCGTCTTTGGCTTGCAGCCCGACCTGCTGGCGCTCGTACGCGTCGGCTCCCACGAAGACGTCCGGCGTTTTCTCAAGGAACTGTAGCTTGACCGGCTCAGGCCAGGCGCCCTACTGTGGCGGCTGCCGGGAGGTCGCTTGAGGAAGCTCGTCGAATGCGTGCCCAACTTCTCGGAGGGCCGCGACCGGGCCGTGATCGACCGGGTCGCCGAGGCGATCGGGAAGGCGGGCGGCTGCACGCTGCTCGACGTGGATCCCGGAGCGTCCACCAACCGCACCGTCTACACGCTCGTGGGGCCGCCCGAAGCGGTGGTCGAGGGGGCGCTCGCGGGCGCGCGCGTGGCCCGGCAGCGCATCGACATGCGCACACAGAAGGGCGAGCACCCGCGGGTCGGCGCGCTCGACGTCTGCCCGTTCGTGCCGGTGTCGGGCGTGACGATGGACGAGTGCGTGGCGCTCGCGAACCAGTTCGGCCGGCGCGCGGCCGAAGAGCTCGGCGTGCCGGTCTTTCTCTATGGCCACGCCGCGCGGGCCGACCACCGGCGGACGCTGCAGCAGATCCGGACGGGGGAGTACGAGGGCCTGGCCGAGCGGCTCGCGAAGCCGGAGTGGACGCCGGACTACGGCCCCGCCGCCCTCGTGCCCGAGTGGGGCGCGACTTGCGCGGGCGCGCGCGA
>CAZVOI010000988.1:0-4170 GCA_964628275.1 uncultured Acidobacteriota bacterium
ACCTGCGTCGCGTGCGCGTCGTTGCCCGTCAGCGGCCCGACCAGGAAGCCGACCATGACGGTCTCGCCAGCCGCGAACGGGTGTGTCGCCCAAACGCCATCGCCCTTGCCGTCGGCCGTGCGGCGCAACTCGACGCCCTCGCCCTCGGGGACCTGTGTGCTGCTCGCCTCGTGCTCCGCGAGGACCGGCGATCTGCCCCCACGCGACGCGGTGGCGCCCGGCGGCCTGGACGGATGAACGTGCGGCAAGGAACCCCACTTCGTTTGACGCCCTCGAACGACGAGCATAGCCCTCCGTGTCAACGTCGGCTGAGACACTTTCTAGCCGAGGGTCGTCAACAGCTCGTTCACCTCTAGAATGAGCACCGGCCGTCTGCGCGGCGAGGACCCGCTTGCGTGCCTCATGCGGTGCGGAAGCGAGCCAGCCAACAGGACCGATGCCACCGCTCCATCATGGACCGGGTCAAGCAGCGCTGCCGTGCTCATAGTCATGACAGGTCATCCAGTCTCGCCCTGGGAGTGATGAACACACAAGAGCGCTGTCTCACGTCATCCTGACAGCCAGGGCCAGCCGTTGTGGAGCGACAGGTCACCCACCCCGAAAAACCGGGGTTCTCTGGAGGCGTGGACTCCGGCGGGAACAGTCGGGCTGAACCCGCTCCCATTCTGCTCGAAGCGAAACGATTTCCACTCTCCGCTGCTTCGTCCGGCCGCCACGAACCCCGTTCTGGACACGATCGATGAACCACAGCCGCGCTCGCCGTCGGGGATCTCAGCCTCTGGACGGGAGAGCGCTTCGGGCGTCGAGCACTGTTCGATCGCGCCTGGGGAGTTGCGCGCAACGATTCGAGGCTGGGACGTGATGTATGTCACTCTGACCGAGGTGCTCGAGGCGCCGCCGGTTACGCTCGACGGCAGGCTTGCCAGGACAGTGCTTTCGCCATCATCCGCGTGTGCTCTCGTTCGTGCGCGCTTCCGGGGAGGCTGGCCCCTGGGAGCACCGGCGAAGGACCCAGGCGCCCAGGGGGGCGCCTGCGGGGTCGCGGCTGGCCCAGAGCACGCCGAGCACGCCGGCGAGCAGGATCAGGGCCCAGCGCTGATGTGCCGCCGTCCAGAGCGGATCCTCGGGGCCGCCGGGGAAGAGCCCCCAACGTGACGGGAGCAGCAGATACGCGGCGGCGAGGAGCGCCAGGAGCGCCGGCCCGGCCGCGACCCCGCCGCGGCCGTCGCCTCGGAGTCGGGCAGCGAGGGCGGCCGCCGCGAGCGTGAGGGCGAGCATCGCCGCCAGCTCGAGGCTCACGGCCCACGAGGCGGCCCCTCCCGCGAGCCAGGAAAGCAGGGCCCAGAGCGCGGCGAGCGGCGCCGTCGCGAGCGCGACCCGCAGGGCGCGGCGGACGAGCAGTGGCGTCGGGGCGCTCGCGACCGTGGCGGCCGCCGCGTCGTCGAGGATGAACGCGGCGCCGACGCAGATCCCGATCGCGGCGAGGCGAAGCTCCGTGAGGCCCTGATCGGTCAGCGCGAGGAGGCCGAGCGCGAGGGCGCCCGCGGCCGCGAGCGGCGCCCACGAGAGCGAGTGGACGGTGGGCCGCACGAGCAGCGCGGCCTGCCGGAGGCCCCTCACGCGGTTCGCGGGCGGTCTCGGAGCAGGGCGAGCGCCCCGAAGAGGATCGCCAGCCCCACGATGCCGGGAACCAGAAGCCCCCAACTGGATTCCGCCGGGCCCACGAGGTTCACCAGGGTGAACATCCCGACAACGCCGATGGTGGCGGCGGCCGGGTGCGGCATCCAGCGCGCGAGGGCCAGCCCGACGGCGCCGCAGAGGGCGACGATCGCCGGCGCGAAGACGACCTGGAGGACGCTCGGCGGGGGACCGCCCTTGCTCATGAACACCAGCACGCCGATCGCCACGAGCAGCGCCGTCGCAGCGACCGCCCAGGCCAGCGAGACGAGATGGGCCGCGGTCCGGCCCCGAGCGGGGGCCGGGCACGACTCGTACAGGTCCTCGGTGTCGTCGCGCCCGGCCCGCAGCGCGGCCAGGTTGACGGCGACCAGCACGGCCGCCGCGAACGGCATGAAGGGAACGAGGAGCGACCAGGCGTAGCCATCCGCGTCGGCCTCATCGAGGAACAGGATGGAGAGGACGAACAACGCGACCGGGAGCGCCGCCGCGACGAGGATGAACGGGTGGCGCAGCAGCCGGCGCCCCTCGAGGCGCGCGAGCGCGAGGACGGTCGCGAACGGGCCGTGGGGCGGTGGGGCCGCGCCCGCGCCGGAGCGTCCGCTCATCGGTCGACCTCGTCCCCCGGTCGAGCGCCGACAAGCATCAGGTAGCCGTCCTCCAGGGTCGGCTCGACGAGCTCGGCCAGATCGGGCGCCGAGCCGATGTGGCGGTGGCGTCCCTCGCCGGTGCGCCACGATAGATGGGCGGCGGGGCCGCGCTCATCGGCCAGCCAGACCGCTCCCCGGGCCACCGCGGCGAGCTCGGGAGGCGTGCCCGCGAACGGGGTGCCGCCCGCGCTCATCACCACCACGCGCCCGCAGAGCGCCGCCACGTCCTCGGTCTGATGGGTCGACAGGACGACCGTGCGCCGCTCGGCCAGTTCGGAGACGATCTCGCGAAAGCGCAGCCGCTGCTCGGGGTCGAGGCCAGCCGTCGGCTCGTCCAGGACGACCAGCTCGGGCTCGCCGAGGAGTGCCTGGGCGAGGGCGACCCGTCGGCGCATGCCACCCGAGAGCGCCTTGATCTTGCGCCCCATCACGGCCTCGAGGCCGACGAGCTCGAGCACCCGCCGCACCTCGCTGTGGCGAACGCGCCGGTCGGTCATCTCCTTGAGGATCGCCACGTAGTCGACGAACTCGAAGGCGGTGAAGTGGCGATGGAAGCCCGGCTCCTGCGGCATGTAGCCGAGGCGACGGCGGATGGCGAGCCGGTCGTCGGCGCGTGCGGGGTCGCGCCCGAGCACCCGAAGCCGCCCGGCGTCCGGCGCGAGCACCGTCGCCAGGATCCGCAGCAACGTGGTCTTGCCGGCCCCGTTGGGGCCGAGGAGCCCGGTGATGCCCGGCCTGATCTCGAGGGACACCCCCGCGAGCGCGCGCGTGCGCAAGAAGCGCTTCTCGACGCCGGCGATCTCGATCGTGGTGGCGATTGCAGCGCCGGCGGTGCTCCCGGCATCGGCGATACTCATAGGTGGCTCCCCAGGTCGAATGAGTCGCGGCGACGCGCCACGACGAGCGCGGCGGCGGCCGCGAGGATGAGGAGGCCGATCTGGGCCCCCGGCCCGAAGGCGACGAGGCGATCGTCGGCGACGCGGGCGGTGACGGCGACGATCGCGGCCCAGGCGAGGGCCACCGAGCCGCAGGCCACGAGCGGCGCGACGAAGGTGGCGAGCGCAAGGCTGAGCACGGTCAGGGCGAGCGAAGGCACGAGCCACGCCGCGGCCGTCCAGCCCACCTGCGGAAGCGTGAGGGCGGCGAGGCCGGCCAGGGCGGCGGTGCTTGCAAGCACCGCCGCGGCTCTCACCAGGACCAGGTGGAAGCCACTCATGGGCGCGACCACACCGATCTCGTAGGTCGGGTCGATACCAGGGCCGTAGGCGGCGGCCACGCCGGCCAGGGGCAGGAGCGCCGCCACAACCAGGAACACGAGCAGGCCCCGCTGGCCCTGCTGGGCGGCGAGGGCGGCGAACCCGAGCGAGAGCGCGACCGCGATCAGCCACGAGGCGCTGAGCGACGGCGTCGCCGCCAGAAGGCGGGCACGGTGGTCCGACACGCCGAGGCGGACGAGCAGGGCCTCGAGCGGCCCGCGGCGGGGGGCGTCGACCGTGTTGCGGATCTCGCCCCACACCCGCTCGAGCCGCTCACCGTCGGCCAGGGCCACGAGCGCCCGTCGGCAGGTGGGGCACTTGATCACATGCGCCTCGAGCGAGGATGCGCCGGGGTGATCGGCCTCGCCTCGGGCGTAGGCCCGAAGCAGGTCGGGAGCGGCGTGCCAACTCATGCAAGAGCCTCCCTCAGTTGGCTGCGAGCCCGCATCATGCGGGTCTTGACGGTGCCTGGAGGGATCCCCAGCAGGTGACCCGCCTCCCGGCTCGTGAGACCATCGAGGACGGTGGCCTGCACGACGGCCCGCAACTCCGGGGAGAGGCGGTTGAGCGCCGAGCCCAGATCACCG
>CAZVOI010000989.1:0-24499 GCA_964628275.1 uncultured Acidobacteriota bacterium
GCTGCCGACGCTGGCCGCGCCGGAGCGCATCGTCACGCTCTCCGAGGCGCTCTTGGCACTCGGCCCGGGCCAGATCTTCCTGGTATGCCTGCTCGCCAGCTACCGCGGCAACGGCCCCTACAACGAGTTCATGCAGCGCTATCAGAGCTTTGCCCGGGATTTCAAGTCCTGGGTCACCGGCCTGCACGTGATCACCGAGGAAGCTGAGCGCCCGCCGAACCGTGACCACTACTTCCGCCACGAAGACGAGGTGGTCGCGAAGAAACTGCCCCTGGAACTCCTGTTCGATCGCGAGGGCGCTCTCAGCGCGGCGCTCCGCCAGACGGGATCGCCTTTCGTCGCCGCCCTCGACAAGGACGGCTTCGCCCGCGCCGAAGGCGAGCTGAGCGGAATCGAACTCTGGAAGGCGCTCGCCGCCGCGAACCGCTAGCGTCGGGATATCCTTCGCGCCGTGAACGGCGGTTTGACGACGGGCCGGGGCACCGCTTTGAAAGCGCTGGTTGCGCTCTTCTGGATCGGCCTCACGGGTCTGGCCCTCGTGGTCGTGTGGCGCCGGCTGCAGCGCCCGTCGGGCCAGGACGTGAACAAGCTGGCCTGGGAGGCGACTTTCACCGAGCGTGGCCTGCCAGTGCCCTCGGATGGCCCGCGCGACGGGTACTGGGGACAACGCCTCCCAAAGCCGGTGCCGGATCCCGAGCTGGGCTGGCGCGAGGCCGAGGCGCATCTCCCGGGCAAGGCCGAGAGCGATGCCCGTGGAATCCAGCGGGCTGGAAGCGATCGCCCCGAGGCGCGCCAGGTGTTGATCGTCGGCGCGAGCGTCGCGTGGGGCGCCTACGCGTCGTCGCTGGGCACGGTCTATTTCAAGCTGCTCTCTGACGAGCTGGAAAAAGAAGTGGGTCCCGTCCGCGTGACCGTCCTGGCGGCGGGGGCGTGGGACAGCGAGATCGAGCTTCGTGCACTGCGCCTGCGCGGACTGGGGCTGGCCCCGGACCTGGTCGTGTTTCTCACGGGCCTCAACGACCTCACGGGCTCGGCGAGCCGGCGCCGCCGGCGCATCGGCCTGCCGGAGGTCCCGCCCGAGGAGCGCGTGGCTCGCTTCGTGGCCAACATGGACGAGGCGCGCACGCTCGCGCTCGAGCGCGGGGTCCCTGTCCTCTTCTGCCTGCAGCCCTTGATCCTCCAGAAGCGGCGCAAGACGGAGATCGAGGAGCGCGTGCTCGAGCTGACCTGGGCCGGATCCCTTACGGCGGCCTCTCTCGAACGCAGCCACGCGGCGATGAGGCGGAGCCTACTGAAGGTCTGCGCGGCCGAGGGCGCCCGCTGTGCCGATCTGTCGGGGATCTTCGACGACCAGCGCGAGACGACGTTCACCGACGCGTGGCACTTCACCGATCCCGGCCACCGGATCCTCGCCAAAGCGCTCTCGGCGCGCATCGCGCCCCTGTTGACCTCCGCGCGGCGCCAGCCGTTGCCGAAGGCCTAGGTCACTTCTCGGCGACGGACGTCTTGCGCACGGTCGGGTACTGGATGCCGAGCTGCTCGAGCAACGTCTTGTACTTGGTGGAATCGAAGTAGTACTTGCGCATCTCGGGCCGGTACTTTTCCATGATCGCAACGTTCAGGTGCGTGGCCGGCGGCTCGTCCTTGATGAAGGGCGTGTACTTGACGTCCTTCGTCTGCACGTCGCGGAAGTAGGTCCAGGCCTTCTCGACCAGCTCCTTGCGCATCAGCAGGTCGAGCAAAGTCATCGCCTGGGCCTTGGCGCCGGCGGTCACGCCCTTGTGCGCGATCGGCGTCGCCATCGCGATCGCGTTCGACCAGTTGTGGCCGGGCAGGTTCGGGATGTTCGACGGGTAGCGCAGCGTGATCGTCGGGACGTTCCAGGAGATGTCGCCGATGTCGTCGGAGCCGCCGCCCTTGAATTCCTTGGGCGGATCCTCGAGCGTGCCGACCTTGTCCGCCAGCGGCTTCAGATCGGCCTTCAGCTCGGCTTGGATGCCCTTGGCTAGCGCCTGGTCGGCCTCGCTCCACTGTGGCATCCCCACCGTCTTGATGTTCTCGGTCATCACCTCGGCGACCACCTTGTTCATGTGCTGCGGCCAGGCGGTGCCGAGAATGCGGTGGCTGGTCTCGGTGTCGGTCATCAGCGCGGCGGCCTGCGCCATCTTGTTGCCGATGTCGTAGAGCCGCTGGATGTTCTGGAAGTCCAGCTCGCGGAAGTAGTACCAGACGGAGGCGAGCTGCGGGACCACGTTCGGCTGATCGCCGCCCTGGGTGATCACGTAGTGGGAGCGCTGCTGGAGCCGCAGGTGTTCGCGGCGGTAGTTCCAGCCGGCGTTCATCAGCTCCACCGCGTCGAGCGCGCTGCGGCCGCGCCACGGCGCTCCCGCCGAGTGGGCCGACTCTCCCTTGAAGGTGTACTCGACCGACACCAGGCCGCTCGAGTCCGGCACCCCCCAGCTCGTCTTGAACTCGTTGGAGACGTGCGTGAACAGCGTGACGTCGACGTTCTTGAACAGGCCGTCGCGCACGAACCAGGCCTTGGCGGCCACCAGTTCCTCGGCGACGCCCGGCCACAGCATCAGCGTCCCGGCGATCTTCTCGCGCTCCATGATCCGCTTGACGGCCAGCGCCGCCGTGACGTTCAGCGGCACACCCGAGTTGTGGCCTTCGCCGTGGCCCGGCGCGTTCTCGATGATCGGGTCGTGGTATCCGACGCCCGGTTTCTGCGATGCCTTGGGGATGCAGTCGATGTCGCTGCCCAGCGCGATCACCGGCTTGCCGGAGCCCCAGGTGGCGATCCAGGCTGTCGGCATCCCGGCCACGCCCTCCTTCACCGCGAAGCCGTTCTTCTTGAGAATGCCGGTGATGTACCTCGACGTCTCGTACTCCTGGAAGCCCAGCTCACCGAAACTGAAGACCTGGTCGACCATCTGTTGCGACATCACCGACAGCTTTTCGACTTCGGCGATCGCTTCCTTCTTCAGCGCTTCGAGCTTGGCGTTTTGTGCCGCCGCCGGCAGGTTGGCGAGGGCGAGCAGCAGGGCCAGCGAGAGACGTCCGCGCATCGAGACCTCCTGGTTCAGTTCGGCGATTCCGGGACTGTAGCAATCGTCCAGGTTTGACGCGAGCCGGTGTGTGGCCTAGCCTCGCGGCGACTCGAGATGCCGGTCGACAGCCAGGCTTTCAAGCAAGCGATGGCCCAGTTCGCCGCCGGTGTCACCGTCGTGACCACCGCCGGCCGCGGCCGTAAGATCGGCCTGACCGCGAGCTCCTTCACCAGCGTCTCGCTCGATCCCCCGCTGGTTCTGGTGTGCGTCCAGACCCAACTCCAGGCGCACCACGCGATCCAGCAGAACCGGGTCTTCGCGGTGAACCTGCTGAGCGCCCACCAGCTCGACTATGGGATGCGCTTCGCCGGGTTGCAAAAGGACGTCCGCGACCGCTTCGCGGGCACCGCATGGCAGACCGCGGTCACCGGGAGCCCGCTGCTACCCGACTGCTTGGCCTGGTTCGACTGCAAGCTCTGGAACGCCTACCCGGGCGGCGATCACTCGATCTTCGTCGGCGAGGTGCTCGAGCTGGGGATGACGAGCAACGACGAGCATCCGCTGCTCTACCACAACCGTCTGTGGCGGCGCACCGAGCCGATCGAGAGCCCAAAGCCGAAACCCGCACGCTCGAAGCCGATGGCGCCGAAGCCACGAGCCCGGAAGCCTAGACCCGCCAGGCCCGGCTAGGGCTCGGGCGGCGTCTCTTCTTCCCCCTCTTCGGTCTCTCCCACCTCGTCGAGCGTCGCTTCCCACGCCGCGCCGTCGGGGCCGACGAACGTGTAGCGCAACAGCCGATTCGACTCGGAGAGCCAGTACCCGGATCCGCTGGCTGTCTCGGTGCCGTACTCGAAGCGCCGCGCCGCGTAAGGCCGATCGCCGATCTCGATCGCGGCGTCTTCGAGGAGCCGCGCGTGCCGGTCCTCCACGACCGGCGCCAGCAGCCGCTCCGAATCGTCGGGCTGGCTCACGTCTGCAGATAGCACGCGCAGCGGCTGGCCCCGGCCGCGCGCAGCGATCGTCGCGATCGCTGGACCCTCGAAGACGCGCAGCAGCGGAAACACCACCACCGGCCGTTCGATCGGCACGACCTGGGGCGGCAGCGGCACGCCGCTCAGCTCGCGCTCGACGCGCGCTCCCGTCTTCGAAAACGTGTAGCGGGCGCGCACGTCACCGGCGACTTGATTCGTATCGCCGAAGCAATGCACCTCGAAGCTTCGGACGCCGAGGATCGAGCTCGCCACGCTGCGCACCTCGACCAGCAGGCGCGCGCCGAGAGTCTGCCGCTCCGCCCGAACCACGGTGCCGCCGTCGGGCAGGCGGTAGATCGCCCAGCGCTCGAGAGCAGCGCCTGGCTTTGCGTCGCGAGAGTAGAGGTAGGCGCCGGCATCCTCGCGCACCTCCAGCTCCGAGACCGGCGTGATCGTCCGCATCGGAGTGAGCTTCATGCGTCGGCCATGAAAGACGCCACGACCGGCTGGAAGCGATCCATGTCCACCAGGAAGGAATCGTGTCCCTGGATGGAGGCGAGCGCCTCGAAGCGCACGCTGCGGCCGTGGCGTTTCAACACGTCGGCGATTTCCTGCTGCTGCTCCAGCGGAAACAGGAAGTCGGTCTCGACGCCGACGACGAGCGTTCGCTCGGCTTTGATCCGTCCCAGGCCCGCCTCCAACGATCCGCCGTGCTCGGATATGTCGAACAGGTCCATCGCGCGCGACAGGTACAGGTAGCAGTTGGCGTCGAAGCTGCCGACGAACTTTTGCGCGTGCATTTCGAGGTACGCCTCGATCTCGAACTCGGGACCGAACAGGCCCTCGGCGCCGCGCTCAGCAGAGCGCTCGCGCCCGAAGCGTTCGCGCCACTCGCGCGCCGAGCGGTACGTAATCAGTCCCAGCTTGCGGGCGAGCCGCATGCCCCTCACCGATCCGGCCCCATCCGCGTATCCGCCGTCGCGCCACTCCGGATCGGTCCGGATCATCTCGCGCTGCAACGAGCGCAACGCGATCGCGAACGGCGTGGCGCGCGGCGCGGCCGAGATCGTGACCAGGGAGCGCACTTCGTCCGGGAATTGAACGGCGTAGGCCAGCGCAGTCATGCCGCCGAGCGACGGTCCGACGATCGCGCGCAGCCGCTCGAAGCCAAGGGCATGCATCGCCTCGCGCGCCGCGCTCGCGATGTCTTCGACGGTGAGCACCGGGAATGTCACGCCGTAGCGACGCCCCGTCGCTGGATCGATCGACGCCGGCCCGGTGGAGCCGTGGCAGCTCCCGAGCGAGTTCACGCACACGACGTGGAAACGGTCCGTGTCGATGGCCTGGCCTGGCCCGATCATCTCCTCCCACCAGCCCGGGTTCGGGTCCTCGGGTGAAGAGCACGCATGCGTACCGGGCGAGAGTCCGGTCACGATCAGGACCACGTTGTCGCGGGCGGCCGAGGGCTGCCCCCACGACTCGTAGGCGATCCGCGGCGACGCCAAGCTGGCGCCATGCCGCATCTTGAGCGGCTGAAGCTCGACGTAACGCGTGGCGGCGCCCATAGCTGATGACCCGGCCGGCATGCTAGCCGAGCCGACGCGTTTTTGGGTCGTTTCGCGTGCCTTTGTTACGATCGACAGGTGATCAAGCGAAACCCCACGCGCGGCGTGCGCGTGGGTTCGGCGAGCCTGGGCTCGGCCCACCCCGTGGCGGCGCAATCGATGTGCGCCACGCGGACCCAGGACATCGACGCGACCGTCGAGCAAGCCGAGTCGATCCGGAAGGCGGGCGCCGCCCTGGTGCGTGTCGCCGTGGACAACGCCAAGGACGTCGAAGCGCTCGCGGAGATCCGCAAACAGACCAACGCCAACCTGGTCGTGGACCTCCAGGAGAGCTACCGCCTGGCCGAGACGGTGGCGCCGCACGTCGACAAGCTGCGCTACAACCCCGGCCATCTCCACCATCACGAGAAGGCGAAGCCCGTCAAGGAGAAGGTCCGTTTCCTGGCCGACGTAGCCAGAGCCAACGACTGCGCGATCCGTGTCGGCGTCAACTGCGGCAGCGTCGACCCCGAGACGAAGGCGCGCTTCCCCGAAGACGACGTCGCCGCTATGGTCGAATCGGCGGTCGACCACTGCCGGATCCTCGACGACCTGGGCTTCGACCGCTACGTCGTCTCGCTGAAGGACTCCCACCCGCGCAAGGTCATCGAGGCCAACACTCGCTTCGCCGCGCTACGCCCCGACGTCCCGCTCCACCTGGGCGTGACCGAGGCCGGCATTCCCCCCGAAGGCATCATCAAGACTCGTGTCGCCTTCGAGCAGCTCCTGTCGCGCGGCATCGGCGACACCCTCCGCGTCAGCCTGACCCTTCCCAACCCGCGCAAGTACGAAGAGGTCGTGGTCGCCCAACAGATCCTCGCCGACATCCAGGCCGGCCGCTTCCGCTCGGTGCCGGTGTTCGACGACGACAAGCTCAACATCATTTCGTGTCCGTCCTGCTCGCGCGTCGAAAACGAGCGCTTCGTCGAGCTGGCCGAGGCCGTCAAGCAGATGACCGTCTATGCCGCGGAACACGCGCTGACGATCGCGGTGATGGGCTGCCGCGTCAACGGCCCCGGCGAAACCGACGACGCCGACCTGGGCCTCTGGTGCGGCCCCAGCCACGTCAACCTGAAGCGGAAGACGGCGTCACTCGGGGCCTACACCTACGACGAGATCCTGCCCAAGCTGCGTGGCGAGCTGGACACTCTCATCAAAGCGCGGATCACGACACTCTCGCGCCAGTAACGCACGAACACGGGCTGCGGGCGAGCCCGATTCACTCGGGGCGAGCGCGCGGGGGTTCAAGGGGCGCGACGCAGCCCCCCTTGCTCACTAACGCGCCGCGCCTGCCATGTCGGCCTCCACCATCATCCGCACCAGCTCCTTGAAGCCCACCCTTGGATGCCAGCCCAGCTTGGCCCTGGCCTTCGAGGGATCGCCGAGCAGGATGTCCACCTCGGCCGGCCGAAAGTACTTGGGGTCGACCACCACGTGCTTCTGCCAGTCGAGACCGACCTGCGAGAACGCTGCCTCTAGGAACTCGCGCACCGAGTGGGTCTCGCCGGTCGCGATCACGTAGTCGTCCGGTTTCTCCTGCTGCAGGATCAGCCACATGGCTTCGACGTAGTCCTTGGCGTAGCCCCAGTCGCGCTTGGCGTCGATGTTGCCGAGGCGTATCTCTTTGGCGCGGCCCTGCTTGATCGCGGCCACGCCCATCGTGATCTTGCGGGTGACGAAGTTCTCGCCGCGCCGCGGCGATTCGTGGTTGAACAGGATGCCGTTCGAGACGTGGAGGCCGTAGCCCTCGCGATAATTGACGGCGGTATAGTGGCCGAAGACCTTGGCGCATGCGTACGGCGAGCGCGGATGGAAGCGCGTCGTTTCCGATTGCGGCGTCTCCTCGACCAGGCCGTACATCTCCGAGCTTCCGGCCTGGTAGAGGCGCGCTTTGAGGCCCAGCTCACGTACCGCGTCGAGAAGCCGCAACACGCCCATCCCCGCGACGTCCGCCGTGTAGTCCGGCATCTCGAATGAGACCTTGACGTGGCTCTGCGCGCCCAGGTTGTAGATCTCGTCGGGACCGACCGCGCCCAACGTGCGCACCAGGCTGTTCTGGTCGACCAGGTCGCCATAGTGGAGCGCCAGACGGTCGCGGATCCCGTCGATGCGCCAGGTGTTGAAGGAGCTGCTGCGCCGGACCAGGCCATGGACCTCGTAACCCTTGTCGAGCAGCAGCTCCGCGAGATAGCTTCCGTCCTGTCCGGTGATACCGGTGATGAAGGCTTTTCGAGCGGTCAAGAGCGACCTTCCGATCGTGCGGATCTTTTAGCGGGAGACAAAAAAATAGGGACCGAGTTGCCTCAGCCCCTGCTGGCCTTTGGTTCCGTGCCGCGACTCGACCGGGTTCCCTCCAAACCAAGCCGACTCGCAACTTCGGAAAGCCCGCAGGGAACCGTCAACAACCGATCCCCCGTCGGGCACTTCATAGTGCAGGAGTCGTGCCACTGAGGATGCCATCCATCATGAGCTTCTGAATCAACAGTTTAATCCAGTTAGTGTTAAGGCCCAGGCGGACGGACGATGCCGGATCGCAACATCGCATTATCCATTCCGCAACGCGTTCTTGGACTGAATGCCGAGCTGTCGCATCTTGCGATAGAGGTTGGTCCGCTCGATACCGAGGTCGCGAGCGGTGAGCCCGAGGCTGCCTCCGTTCGCCGCCAGCCTATCCAGGATGTACTGCTTCTCGAAACGTGCGCGCGCCTGGCGCAGAGGCATAGCACCCGACTCCTCGCGCTGCATGCCGCGGATCTGAAGCAGACGCATCACGTCCTCCTGCCCCACTACCTCGTTCGAGGTCAGGATCACGAGCCGCTCCATCAGGTTCCTGAGCTCGCGCACGTTGCCCGGCCAGCGGAGTTGGCGGAGAAACTCGTGCGCTCGAGACGCGAGTCGCTTGGGTCCCGAGCCGTTCTCGATGCTCGCGAGCCGCAGGAAGTGATCGGCCAGTTCCGAAACGTCCTCGCCGCGAGCGCGCAACGGCGGCACGGCGATGCTGAGCACGTTGATGCGGTGATACAGGTCCTCGCGAAACGCGCCGAGCGTGATCTCGGCGGGAAGGTCCTTGCTGGTCGCTGCCAGGATGCGCACGTCGACCGGGCGGCCCTCGACGCTGCCAACCGGCGTCACGACGTTCTCTTGCAAGACCCGCAGCAGCTTGGCCTGCGCGGCCAGGCTCATGTCGCCCACCTCGTCCAGGAATAGCGTCCCGCCGTGGGCGCCTTCGAAGCGGCCCTTGCGGTCCGCCACTGCCCCCGTGAACGAGCCCTTCGTATGGCCGAACATCTCGCTCTCGATCAGCTCCGAGGGGATCGCCGCGCAGTTCAGCTCCACGAACGGCTTCTCGCGGCGCGGCGAAAGCGCGTGGATGGCGCGGGCGATCAGCTCCTTGCCGGTGCCGCTCTCTCCCGAGATGAAGACCCGGCACTTCGTCGGCGCCGCCATCCCGATCAGCTGGAAGATCCGGCGCATCGCTTCGGATCGGCCCACGATCCCGAACCTCGACCCGTCAGCGATCGCGTCGACGTCCTGCTCCCTGCCGAGCATTCCGGGGTCGAGCGTTCGCTCGAGCACCTCGAACAGACGTTCGCGCGCGACCGGCTTCTCGATGAAGTCCGCGGCGCCCCAGCGCATCGCTTCCACAGCGTCGGCGACGCTGGCGATGCCCGAGATCATCACCACCGGCGTCCCTGGTGAGCAGCGTTGCAGCTCGCGAAGCACGTCGGCGCCCATGCCGTCGGGCAGTTTCATGTCGAGGACGACCGCGGCCGGCCGTTTTTCGACGAACAGGCGCAGGCCTTCGCGCACCGACGCCGCGTCGAGCGTCCGATACCCGCGGGCCGCCAGCATCTCCACGCAGGCCCGCCGCACCCGGTTGTCGTCGTCGATGACGAGGATCTGCGCCGAGGAGGGATCGCGCATCGCCGTCACCGGTGATGCTATCATCGAGACGGAAGTGGTTATGTCGCAGAGCGCCCGACTTCTCACCCTCTCGGCCGTTCTCAGCGCGTCCTGCTACGACTTCCATCAGACGGGGCCCGAAGACCCGAGCGCCGTGAAGACCCCTGGCGTCGTCTCGGTCACGGTCGAATACCGGCAGCCGAACGGGTGCCTGGGCGCGGCCAGCGCGTGCAACGACCCTGTCGTCTTCTTCGCGAGTTGGATGCGGCCGGGAGCCGAGTTCCGGCTCACTCGCACCGAGGGCAGCCTGGTCTGGCGCGGTACGGCGCGGGAAGTGCCCGTCAACTACCCGCCGCGCGACGAGCCGTACACCGTGAGGGTCTACGACCCCTTCCTGCGCGATTCCTGCACTCAGGGATTCCAAGCGGAACGCCTGCGCCTGGGAGGCGAGTCGCTGGTGCGCTACGACGGCGGAGGCTGCCAGTTCCAGGTCGCGCTCGTGTTCATCGACGACAACGGCCAGGGCCACAACCCGTACTGAGCCCGGCGACGAGTCGGGGGCTATTGCTGCCCGGTGTGCCTGCGGAGCCGCTCCACCGCGCGGTTGGCGCGATCCGACACCTTGCGGCTCGGATCCGAGATCAGCGGCTGGAGCGTGGCGATCGACTGGGAATCGCCCATGGCGGCGATCGCGTCGATCAGCTCCGCGCGTACATCCTCGTCGGGATCGTTCAGGTAGGGATACAGCTCGGGCAGAAGCGGTTTGCCCATCTCGAGCAGGTAGCGCCGGCAACGGCTTCCGTAGAGCCGCGACGGCAAGCCCAGCACGATCGAGTCGAGGAACGCGCGGTCGCCCAGCAGCGTCAGCGCGAAGCTCAGGGCCAGCTTCATCTCCTCGCTCTTCTCGCGCTGATAGTCCTTCTTGAAGGCGGGCAGTATCCCTGGGTCGGAGATGCGACCCAGGCCTTCGACCGCCAAGCGGCGCCGCTCCACGTCCGGGTCTGCAGTCAGCTCCCGGAGGAGATCAGCCTGCGAGGCGTCTCCGATTCGGCTCAAGCACTCCAAGACCTTGGTCCCGGCCTCGCGCTTGCGGTTGGCTTCGAACATCGCTCGCAAGGGCGGGCCGGCGTCCTTCAGACGCAACGTGCCGAGCGCCTTCAAGACGCGGGTGCGCACGCCGGTGTTGTCGTCCGCGAGCACAGGAACGAGCGCCAGGCCGTCCTCAGTCTCGCCGACCTTCCCGATGGCGGTTGCCGAGGCGCCCCGCACGTCCGCATCCGGATCCTGCAGGGCCGTAACCAGATCCTTGACTACCGCCTTGCCGTCCAGGATCCCGATAGCCAGCGCCGCTTGCTCGCGAATGTCGCCCTCGGGGTCGCGCAACGCATCCGCGAAGGCCCGGAACACCGACGCGTCGACGGCGGCGTAGGGCGGAACAGAAGCCCGGTCGTACTCGTCCGAAAAGACCTCTAGGTACCGCGTCACGGCCGTGGTGCGGTCGCGCTCCGCGTAGACCTCGACCAGCGCTCCGATCGATTCCTCGCGGATCTTGGGGTCGCCGTCCCCCATCGAGGTCACGAGCGCGGGTACCGCCGACACGTCGCGCAATTGGTTGAGCGCGCGCACCACTTCCATACGCACCTTCAGCTCGGGATCGTGGACCAGAGCCGAGAGCGGTGCGATCGCCTCGCGGCGCCGGCTCTTGGCCAGCGTCGCGGCCGATTCCTGGCGCGTCTTGGCGTTGGGGCTCTTGAGGTTCGCGACGAGGTCTTCGAATGTCTGCCGCCCGGCTGCGGCCACGACCTCACGCGGGCAGACACTGAGCGCCACCAGCGCCACCACCACGCGCACCAGGAGCGGCGTCATTTCTCGTCGAACGCCGATGAGATCTTCTCCTTCTCCCTGGGCTTGCCGGACGATTCGGGCGCCGCCTCGCCGAGCTTGGCCCGGAGCGCGTCCATCGCGGCGTCGACCTCGCTCTTCTGGCTGATCTGGGCGAGCTGCCGGTCCAGCTCGTCGCCCTCGGACACCGCGATCTGGTCCATCGCGGTGAGCTTGTCCGCGCTCTCCTGGATCCCGCCGGCGGTCTTGTCGAACACGCTCATCGCGCCGTCGATGTTGTACTCGTCGGTGATCGACTGCATCCGCTTCTGGGCGGCGTTCATCTCCGACATCGCCTTCAGCTCGCCTAGTTGGCGGATCTTGCCCTGGATCCGCTCCTCCTCGACCTTCAGCTTCATCCGCGAGTTGTCGGCGCGCAGCTTGGCTGCCTTGTGGACGGCCTCGGCGTGCTCCTTCGCAGACTTCGCCTCGATCCCGAGCTGCAACGCGCGCCGCGCCAGCTTCTCGTTGCCCTGCTTCATGGCCTCTTCGGCCTGCCGATCGAGGTTGCGCGAGCGCCCGTTCTGGGCGTCCAGCTCGCGCTTCGCCCGCGTCTCGAAAGCGATCGTGGTGGCGGTGGCTTCACGCAGCCCGCGCAGACTGTCGAGCATCTCGCGCGTCGACTCTTCCAGCATCGCGATCGGGATCTGCCCTTCGGCTTCACCCAGGATCGCGTTGAAGATCGCCTTGAAGAAGCGGCCGATCCGGTTGAACATCACTGGCCTCCGTTGCCGCGCTGCGCGACGCGAACCTCGCTGTCACGCAGCGCCATGTGGCGCTTGGGGTCTTTCATCAGCAGCTCGGCGCGGCCCACCACCTCGAGCGCTTTCTTGACCTGCGGGTCCCATGCCATGCTCTTCCTGCGCGCCTCGCCCTCGCCAAACACCTGGCGCAGCGTCTCTTCCTGGATGATGCGCGAGATCTGCTCGCGGTTGTCGTCGATCTCGGCCGGGGTGACCGAGATGTTCTTCGCCTTCACCAGCGCCTTGAACTCGCCGAACGTGCGGTCGTCCACCTCGAAGTCGCGGCTGATGGTGCGGACCTTCTCGTTCTTCACTTCCGAGCGCGAGCCGGCGCCGGTGATCTGGGCGGCGCCGCCCAGCGTGCCCTCGGCCGCGAAGCCGCGTGAGAAAAGCAGGAACGCCTGGCGCGAGATCAGGTGGGAAACCACGCGGTTGGCCGGCTCGGGCTCCACGCAGTAGTCCGGGGTGATGCCATCGCCGCCGAAGACCTTGCGGCCCGCATCGGTCAGCTTGGCCTCGCCGCCGCCCTCCTCACAGGATTTCCGATCTCGCGGAGCCACGTAGTCCTCGAGAGCCGTCGAGGCGTAGTCGCGCTGGATCGAACGCCCCGACGGCGTGTAGTAGCGAGCTGTGGTCAGAGCCAGCGCATACCCGCGCACGTTCCGAAGCGGCAGAATCGTTTGCACCAGACCCTTGCCGAAGGTCGTCTCGCCCACGATCAGCCCGCGGTCATGGTCCTGGATCGCTCCGGCCACGATCTCCGAGGCGCTCGCGCTGTGGCGGGACACCAGCACCACCAGCGGCAGATCCGCAAAACGGCTCTCGGTCTCGGTCACGTAGTTCATCTCGTCGCGCTTGGTGCGTCCCCTCGTGAAGACGACGAGCTGGCCCTTCTTCAGGAACAAGTTGGAAACCGCGAACGCCTGGTCCAGAAGACCGCCGGGGTTGTCGCGGATGTCGAGGATCAGCGACGTCGCGCCCTTCTCCTTCAGCGAGCGCAGCGCGCGCTCGAGTTCCTTCTCGCACTCGGCGCCGTCGCTCGGGCGGCAGGCGGTCGTCTCGTTGAAATCCTGGAGCCGCACGTAGCCGGCCTTCTTCCCGGCCATGAAGTAGTACGGAACCGAGTGGAGCGGGATCTCGTCGCGGATCACCGTGAAATCGAGCGGCGTGTCGTAGCCGGGACGCGTAATGGCGATGCGCACCGGCGAGCCCTTGGGTCCGCGGAGCCGCTTCACGGCGTCGTCGATGCTCATGCCGCGCGCGTCTTCGTCCTCGATCTTCGAGATCACGTCGCCGGCGCGAATCCCGAGCCGGTGCGCCGGCGTGCCCTCGAAGGGTGAAACCACCGTGATGTTGCCGTCCACGGATTGGACGGTGATGCCGAGGCCGTAGTACGAGCCGCGCTGGCGCTCCTGCAGCTGGCCGTACTCCTTGTTCTCCAAGAAGTTCGAGTGCGGGTCGAGCGTGCGCAGCATCTCGCGCACGCTCGACGAGACGAGCCGGTCGCTCTTCACCTCGTCGACGTACTGGTCCTCGATCGCGCTGACGATCGAGGTATACAGCCGCAGATGATCGTTGAGCTTCGTGCTGCCCGCCAGCACGCGCTCGCCGAGAACTCCGCCGGCGAGCGTCGAAGCGACGAGAATGCCCAGACTGACCGCACCGAGCCTCGAGATCTTCATGTCTATTGCCTTGGCTCCCCTGCTCTTGATGATAGCAAACTAGCCCGCACCGGAGCCCACGCGATCGCGTCGCCTGGCGAGCCCCACGACCAAGGCACCCAGCAGCGCCGCCGCCGCCAGCCCCAGCAGCAGCGGCATGCGCGCGTCGAACCAGGCGTCGATTCGCCGGAGCACCTGGACCGCTCCCGCCCCGTAGCGGATCCCCATCGCGCTCCAGAAGCTGTAGCGCAGCCCGCGCGCCAGCAGCAGCGTGGTCGCGAACCTCGAGTACGGCAGGCCGAAGACGCCCGCCGCGACGACGAACACCTTGAACGGCATCGGCGGCGGCAACAGCGCCGGCAGCGCCAGGGCCAGGATTTCCGACTTCTTGAACGCCTCGCGCGTGGTCGCGAGCCGCTCGGCCCCGAAACGCTTCACGAGCAGCGGCTCGCCACCGCGCCGGCCGAGCCACCACAGCACCGAGCATCCGGCCAGCGACCCGAGCGTCGTCATGGCGACGTAGAGCGGGGCCGCGGCCGGGTGGGCGGCGCTCGAGGTCACGATCAGGAAGTCGTTGATCTCGGGCAGCGTCAGGAAGGAGGAGTCGACGAAGGCGACGATGAACATCCCCAGGGGCCCGAGCGTCGGAACGAGAACCGTCTGGACCCAAAGCACGACGCGTTGCACGACGCGATGCTAGCACCGCGCCGTGCAACGCTCCGGCTCAGAAGCGGATGTTGACCCCGGCGGTGTAGGTCGCGCCCGAAAGGTCGAGCTTGTTGTTCCGGAAGTCGTCTCCCATGTCGGCGCTTCCCCACTGGTAGCGGGCGCCCAGGATGATTCCGACGTCGTCGGTGACCGCGAAGCGCAAGCCGCCCGAGACGTGGAAGCCGAAGTTCACGCCATCGGAGATGAACGAATCCACGCCGATCGGCTGATTCCGCTGACTGAAGTCGATGAACTCGCCGTAGGCCTCGTACTTCCAGTAGAAGAGGTCGCCCCCCGCGCCGATCCACGGGGCCAGCTTCGTCCGCCGGCTGGTGGGGGTGAGGCGCAGCTCGAAGCTCATCGGCACGATGTCGAGTTGGAGCGTTTGCAGGATGTCCCGGTCGCCGTCACCGCCGTATTCGCGGTAGGCCGTGTCGTTGGTCTTCGAGTAGCCGTCGATCGCGAACCCGATCTCGACGTTCTTCGCCACCTTGGCGTTGTACTGGACGCCCCCGGCGAACCCGAGCCAGTCCCCCTTTTCCACGGTGTAGAGAAGGCTGTGGTCGCGGAAGAGGTCGTTCACGGCGCCCGTGTCGGCTCGCGGCTGGAAGCCGCCCATCCGCAAGTCGAGATTGCCCGCGTGTGCGGGCGCGGCGGCGATCACGCCAAAAAGAATGAGTGCCCAGATTCCTCTCTTCATGACTCTCCTCCGGCCAGTTGGCCTCATTCGACGCGATTTGCAGGAAAGGTGCCACGCGTTGGCGTGACGTATCTTCTAGTGCTGCCCAGGTTTGCGCTTGCCCACCCTGAGCAGCGTTGTCCCCCGCCGGGGACAAACGCCAAAAAGCCGAAAGACCCACCTCCTCCTATGCGTCTCTGGAAACGTACTGGAACTCCTTCTTGAGACGGAGAAACGGCGCCTCGAGCGTGTGGTAGCTGAGGACGCTCACGCCGACCGTGAGCCCGACTCCCAAGATGGGATGAAGCCACAGGACCTGCCATAGGGACGTATCGAACCGCAGACGCGAGGCGACGTGCAACACGATCATGATGGATATCGTGTGCAAGCAGTACATGGCGTACGTGTAGCGGCCGAGCCGCGTCAGCATCGACGACGAAGCGAACTTGAACAGCGACCGCGCCGCGTAGTTCTGCTCGAGAATGATCGCTGCGAACAGGCAGCCGGTGACCACGCGTTCGATCGGGACGAGCAACGGGCCCGCGAAGAGTGCGCTGCGAAACAGCAGCACCGCCCCCAGGCAGGCGTAGAGCGAGGCGATGGCGTAGCGTGGCAGCCTCTCGATCCAAGCCACGAAGCGCGGCGAGGCCGTGGCCAGAAAGGCGGCGAAACCGCCGATCCCCATGTCCGAGATGACCGATAGGGTGTGCAGGCCCAACACCTCTGGTCTCGTCGAGGCGTTGGCGGCACGAAACAACAGCGAGCCCGCGACGATAGCTCCGAGCAACCCGGCGAGGCGGTCCGGTCTCGTGCGCGCGATCAGAAGGGGCCACGCCAAGTAGAACTGCTCCTCGATCGCGATCGACCACATCACCTGGAGGACCGGGGCCTCCGGCAGCCCGTTATAGAGCTGATCGAAGTTTCCGAGGAAGAGCAAATACGCGGGCACGCTCCCGGTCTCTCTGGGGACGAGCCCCAGAGAACGCTTGAACCACGGCAACACCACGAAGCCGAGCCCCAGGCATGCGTAATAGAGGGGCCAGATCCGCAGGATCCGGCGCAGGTAGAAGTGAAGGACGTGGACCGTGCCGGTCGCGGCCTTTTCCTCGAGCAGGAGGTACGTGATCAGGAAACCGCTCAATACGAAGAAACAGTTGACTCCGAGGTGGAAGTTTCCCACCAGCTGCCGGGCCATCCTCCAGGCCTCGGTGTCCCGCAGTGCTTGGTACGGCGTGACGAACGAGTGGTAGAAAAAGATCGCGAGGAAACAGAAGAAACGAAGGCCGTCCAGGCCCGGAAACGACACCTTCCGGGGCGCCCGCGGCGTGGTCATGCGTTGTTGACGGCCTTCCCATCAGTTGGAGGCGGCGAGCGGATTTGAACCGCTGAATAGAGGTTTTGCAGACCTCCGCCTTAACCACTTGGCTACACCGCCCCAGGGCGCAGGAACGACTCGCGACTACGCGACTACGCGACTATAAGAGACGGTCGTCACGCCGACAAGCCAGCGCGGATTGACGGGAACTCGCCGATCCGATTACGATGGCACGTCGGCAAGGGCGGGAATAGCTCAGTGGTAGAGTGCGACCTTGCCAAGGTCGAAGTCGCGGGTTCGAATCCCGTTTCCCGCTCCAAGTCGTTCTTCCTAGCCAGATCGTCTCAACCCCCCTCCACGTCGAAGGCGCCGCGGTCGTGGCGAATCTGCGGGGGCTCGGTGGAGCGGTCGATCGAGATGACGTCGAAGCGTAGCGGGCTGTCGCTCAGCCCGCGCGACGCCGCATACAGGCGCGCGGCGCGGACGATTCGCTGACGTTTGCGGAACGTGACGGCCTCGAAGCCCTGTCCATGCGAACGTGAGCTGCGGTCCTTGACCTCCACGAACACCGTCGTCGGGCCGTCGCTCGCGACGATATCGATCTCGCCGGCGCGGCAACGGAAGTTGCGGGCCTGGATCCGAAACCCGGCGCTCTCGAGACGACGGCACGCCAGATCCTCTCCTGCCACGCCGCTCGGCACGCTATCTTCGGCGCCAGCGGGTGCCGGTGGGTGTGTCCTCGAGAGTGATGCCGAGCGCCAGCAACTCGTCGCGCGCCGCGTCGGCTCTCGCGAACTCGCGTTTCTTGCGCGCGTCCTGCCGCTCGTCGAAAAACGCCTGCTCCTCGGCCGACAACCGGTCCTCCCCGGCGGGAATGAAGACCGCGAACACGTCGTTCATCCGCTCTATCTGACGCCGGGCGCGGCTGGCGCCCGCGCTGGTCATCTCTCCCGCCAGGATCAAGGAGTTGGCGGCGCTCACCAGGTTGTGCACGGCCGCCAGCGCTTCCGAGGTATTCAAGTCGTCGGAGAGCGAGTCGTCGAACTGCGTCTCGGCTTTGGCGCAGGCCGCCTCGACAGCCGGCGCCACGTCTCCAGGACGATCGATCTCGCCCAGGCGTCGCACCAGACCGTGAATCCGCTCGATCGCCGCCGCGGCATGCTGGAGGCCTTCCCAACTGAAGTTGAGCTGTTTTCGGTAGTGGGCCTGGCAGAACAGGTACCGGATCGCGTCGGGTCGGTGGCCGTGCGCCACGACGTCGGGGATCGTGAAGAAGTTGCCCTTGCTCTTCGACATCGTCTCGTTGTCGACCAACAGGTGCTCGACGTGCGTCCAATGCTTCACGAACGGCCGGCCGGTGCCGCACACGCTCTGCGCGATCTCGTTCTCGTGGTGCGGGAAGATCAGGTCGACGCCGCCGCAGTGGATGTCGAAGCTCTCGCCCAGATACTTCATCCCCATCGCCGAGCACTCGATGTGCCAGCCGGGGCGGCCGCGCCCGAAGGGCGCCTCCCAATGAGCCCACTCCGGCTCGTCGGCCTTGGCCTTCCAGAGCACGAAGTCGCGCGCGTTCTCTTTCTCGTACTTGTCGGTGTCGACCCGAGCTCCAGTCTGCATGCCGGCGATGTCGAGCCGCGCCAGCCGCCCGTATTCCGAAAACGAGGCGATCCGAAAGTAGATGCTGCCGTCGGCCGAGTAGGTGTGGCCGCGCTCGATCAGGCGCTCGATCAAGCTGGTCATGTCGGCGATGTGGTCGGTGGCGCGCGGGAAGTGCTCGGGCATCTCCATCTTCAAGGCCGCCATGTCTTCCCGGTAGGTGGCGATGTGCTCGGCCGTGAAGCTGCGCAGGTCGGAGCCGGCTGCCGCGGCCATGGCGATGATGCGATCGTCCACGTCGGTGATGTTCATCACCTCGCGCACCCGAAAGCCCTTGTAGCGGAGGGTGCGGCGCAGCACGTCTGTCAGCGCCAGGGTGCGGTAATTCCCGATGTGGCCGCGGTTGTAGACGGTCAGGCCACAGACGTACATGCGAATCTCGGGCGGCTCGAGCGGAACGATCTCTTCGACCTCACCGGAGAGCGTGTTGTGGAGCCGCAGCTTCATGCGCGCGCCTTCAGGATCAGAGCCGTCAGGTCGTCGGTGCAGCCGCTCTCGGCGGCGTGGCGGCGCACGTTCGCGAACAGGCCCTCGAGGATCGCGGCGGCGCTTCCGGCGCGTCCTCGAGCGAGCGCCTCGAAGACGCGCTCGTCGCCGAACTCCTGATCTTCGGGCGACAAGGCTTCGGTGGCGCCGTCGGTCACGATCGCACATACGTCGCCGGGCCACAGGCGGACCTCGCCCATCTCGTACGTCGCGTCCTCCAGTAGCCCCAGCGCGGGCCCGCCGCAGTCGAGCCGCTCCTCGCCGCCAGCCTTCCGCAGCAGGAAGGCGGGCACGTGCCCGCCGCTCACGTACAGGAGCCTGCCGGCGTCCGGCTGGAGCTCCGCATAGAAGAGCGTCACGTACTTGTTGGCCTGAGTGTTGAGGAACAGGAAGCGGTTGAGCCGCGCAAGAAGCTGAGCCGGACCCACGCTGCCCGCGAGCGCCTGGACCGACGCGTGCACGGAAGCCATCAGCAGGCTGGCTGGCGTCCCTTTGCCGGCGACATCGGCGACCACCAGCGCCAGCCGCCCGTCCGCTATCGGCACGAAGTCGTAGTAATCGCCGCCAACCTCGAAGCAGGAATCGCTTCGCGCCGCGACGTCGAAACCGGCCACATTCGGCCGCGTCTTGGGGAAGAGGCTCTGCTGGATCCCGCGCGCGATCTGCAGTTCGCGATCCTGGCGTTCCTTCTGGAGCCGCATCTTGTGGAGCCGAGTGCCTTCGAGCGCCGCCAGCGCCTGGCGCCCGAGGGTCAGGGCGAAGTCGCATTCTTCTTCGCTGAGCGCCTTGTCCTTGACCCGGCCCCCCAGCGCCAGGAGACCCTGGTCGCGGCCGGCCACCGGGATCCGCACCACCTCACTGAGGCGCGCCGAGACGAGAGCGTCCTTGAGCGAACCGGGCGAGAGCGTATCCACCGCCACGCGAGCCTCGGGCGCGGCGAGCAACGACGCCGCAGCCGAAGCGTCGAACGTCGCGGCCGTCTCGGGGAGGCGCACGCCACGCTCGCACAGCAATCGGAACACGCCGCCCTCGGCCTGAAAGAAGGCGCAGCGCGAGGCCATCAAATGCCCCATCAACGTCGCCGTCGTCAGGTCGGCGATCGTCTGGTCGTCGAGGCTCGAAGTCAGCTCGCGCGACACGTCGAACAGGTTTCGAAGCTCGAACAGCTTCGCCTGGAGCTTGCTTTCCGTGCTCTCGACGAGCCTGAGAAGATGGCTCATCCGATCCGCGAGCGCTGTCGCGTCGATCGCGCCGCGACGGAACTCCTCGAGGTCGCGCCGGAAGCCTTCGGTGCTCTCGCTCACGCCGAGTCGCCCGCATCCTCTGGGTGCTTGCGCTTCACCAGCCGGCACAGATTGGCCTCGCCCTGGCGCGCGAACGTGACCGAATCCATGATCTTCCCCATGATGTGGACGCCGAGCCCGCCCTTGCGGCGCTCTGCGGCGTACTTCTCGAGGTCCACCTTCGGCACCGCCTCGGGGTCGACCGAGTCTCCAGTGTCGACGACCTCGACCACCAGCTCGAGCCCGGTGTCGTCGAGACGCAGCTCCAGGCGTCGGTCGCGCGCGTCGTGGTAGGCATGCTTGATCACGTTGGTGGCGCACTCGTCGACCGCCAGACCGACCCGTTCTGCCTCCGCCTCCGGAAAGCCGGCGCGCAGCGCGGCGCGTTTGGCGAGCGCTCGTACCAGCGAGAGGAACTCGGTCCGGCTCGGGATCTCGAGAACGATCGCCGCGCTCAAGAGTTCGCGCGGCCCGGCTGATCGGCGCGGAAGCTGAGGATCGCGTCGAGCTCGGTAGGAAAGATGCGGTACAGGTGATGAAAGCCGAGTATCTCGAAGATGTTGAGCACGCTCGCGCTCAGCTCGCACAGCCGCAGGTCGCCGCCGTTCTTGCGGATGTCCTCGATCGCGCCCATCAGCGCACCGAGCCCGGCGCTGGCGATGTACAAGAGGCCCCCACCGCTGACGACGATCCGGAAGCGGCCGCGCGTCACTGCTTTCTGGATCTCCGCCTCGAACAAGCGCGCGGTGTGGGCGTTCATGTAGCCACGCGGATAGATGAAGGTGATCTCCTCGGCTTCGCGTGACTCGACGCTTAGTTCGGCCATGCCGGCGGCGGACTATACCGCGATCAGGAGAGGCCCTCTAGGACCTCGCGCGCAACCGCCACGTCGCGGCCGATCTGAACCACGAGATCGCTCGCGCCGGCGAAGCGGCGCTCCTCGCGAATCTGCTTCACGAACCGGAGCCGCAGCGTGCGCCCATAGAGATCGCCCGTGAAGCCCGGCAGGTGCGCTTCCACGGTGAGGCCGGCAGCGCCGAAGGTCGGGCGCTCTCCGATGTTCACGACCGCCTGGTGCTCGCGCGAGTCGAGGCCCGCGAGACACGCGTACACCCCGCGCGCCGGAAGGCACTCGTTCAGCACCGCCAGGTTGGCCGTCGGCACACCGATCGTGCGGCCGCGGCCCGAGCCGCGCACGACGCTGCCGTCGACGAAAGGCGGGCGCCCCAGCAGCCGCGCCGCCAGCTCGACCCGTCCCTGCTGCAGTGCCGCGCGCACCCGGCTGCTGCTGACCGGCCCGTCCGCATCCGCGACCGGTCCCACGACGTGTACCGCGAACCCCAGCTCGCGGCCGAGCTCGAGCAGCAACGGCGTGTCACCGGCGCGCGCCTGGCCGAAGCGGAAACCTTCTCCCACCACTACCCGCTCGGCAGCGAGCGAACCCACCAGCACCTCGCGCGCGAACGCCGCCGGCGAGAGAGCCGCCAGGCGCGCGTCGAAATCCAATACCGCGAACGCGTCGACGCCGAGCGCGCCGAGCAGCTCAGCACGCTGCTCCAGCGTCGTCATCGCCAGCGGGGCCCGCTCCGGCGCCACCACCCGGGCCGGGTGCGGATCGAAACCTAGAGCCAGAGCCGTGCCGCCGGCGCGACGCACATCGTCGACGGTGACGCGAAGCAGCGCCTGGTGCCCCAGATGGACGCCGTCGAAGTTGCCGATGGCGACCGTGGGCCGCGGCCAGGCGACCTCGGCCGGTCGCGGCAACCGAATCACCCTCATCGGCGAGGAGGCTCTCGGGATCTCAGGGGCGAGAGGCCGAAAAGGCCCTCTCGATCACCGCGCCGGCAACCGGCTTGCCGGCGTCGTCGACTGCATTCAGGACGAAGCCGTTCGCAGTCGGGCCGTAGTGGTATGGGCGCGCCCATGGGTCCTTCAGGTGAGCGCGCTCTACGAGGCCTTCTTCGGCGACTTCCTCCAGCGTCTTCGGAAGTGAGGCGTGCTCGTAGCGAAACGCGATCACCGCGCTGTCCAGGCGCTCGAGCCGGGATCGGCTCACGCTCTCCAGGAGCAGATCGAGCGATTCCCGCAGCAGCGGCGGACGGCCGACGACCCCGAACGGCGAACGCATCTGGAACAACAGGCCCAGCAACGCCAGCACCAGCGTCCCGGCCATCAGCAGATACCCGAGCGCCGGCGACGCCTCGGCCTCGAGTGCGCCAGCCTCCTTCGCAGCGGCGCCGCGGCCGGTGGGGGCGATGATGTCGCGCGACAGCAGGTCGTAGAGAGCCTTGCAGGCGTCGAAGTCTGCGAGGCCGGCCGCGTCGATGATGCCTTGCACGGTTCGCTGGCCATCGACGCGCCGAAACACGCGCGCTTCGTCGGCCGAGAGCCGGATCTTGTTCGAGGACGCCTTCTTCGAGTCTCCGAACGCGTCGTCGTCGCCGGAGGCCACCTCGATCGTCGAGGCATTCACTTCGGCGCGAAACACGATATCCATCGAAGGGATCTTCTTCTCGATGATGGGCCACTCGTCCACCATCCGAATCCCTTCCATCAGAATGAAGTCGGCGCTCATCGGCTGAAAGTTGGCGCGATCGAACTCGACCTTTTCGGTCGGCTCGAAGTTGTAATCGCCGACCTTCCAGCGGAACAGCTTGAAGACGTTCTGCGAGACCTGGACCGAGAGCGCGGTCTGGAGATCCTTCTGGCCGATATAGTTGTGGGCAATCAAGATGTGACCCATGCGCTGCAGAGTGTCTTCCTGCTTCTGCAGCACCTCCGCGAGCTTCTCTTCGGTCAGCTTTCCCTGCTTGACCAGCAGGTTTCCGAGCCGATCTTCGAGCCGCTTCGAGTTCGAGTCGGCGTTGACGACCATGCCGTTCTCGAATGTCACGGTCACCGTCTCGTCATCGTGCTTCAACGTCAGCAGACCGGTCTTCCGCTGCAGGCCGATCAACTGGAAGATATCGGGAAGGCCGAAGTCCTTGATCGATCCTTGAAGCGCCATCGGCGAAGCCTACGCGCGACGCGGCGACGCGCGCCGCACCGGCAATACCACGTCGAAGCTCGGCCGAAAGCGGTTGGCGACGACGTACACGATCAGCAAGCTGAGCGCCGCCGGGGCGAAGATCCACGAGCCGAGCAGCGTCGAAGACGCGCCGGTCACCGAGAACGGCCGGCCCGCGAGCGCGACCAGCGACAGCACGCCGAACCACGCCAGCAGCAGCAGCAAGCCCGGAATCGGTTGCCGGCCGAAGACGTGTCCGGCGCCGGGTAGGAGCAGCGACAACACCCGGAAGGTCCGAGAGCGGCGGTCGTCCTCGGCCTGAACTTCCATCAGCTTCTTGTTCTTCGCGCTGGGCGAGACCCCGTCCCGGACGACGTAGAGATGGAAGCACTGGGTGCAGAGCTCGCCCGTGTCCTGCGCGGTCGCGCGGCGCCTGAAAGCGTTGCCGCACTTGAGGCAGCGCAACGTCACCAGGCGATTGCCGCGCCGCCGCCAGATGCCCAGGCTGACCAACGCGAAGATCACGGCGAAGCCGAGGAAGCGATTGCCAAAGCCGGCGGGAGACATCCCGCCAGGAGCCAGGCTGCGGCCGGCGACGTTCTTCTGACCCACGCCCTGGCTGACGCCAGCGAACTTGGCCGCCACATGGTCTTTGGTCAGGCCCAGATCGATGACCGCGGCGACGGCGTTCCCGGACTTTTCGTACTTCCAGGCGGCTTCGTAGCTCTTCGTCAGGTCGAAGTCCAGCCGATCCGCCTGCGCACGCGCTTCGGTCGCGGGCTGGAACTCGAAGCGTTGCAGGTGCGCCTGGGCCAGGTTGTAGTAGAACGTCGCGGTATATGCGGCTCCGGCTGCGAGTTCGGCGCCTTGCTTGTAGCGTGCGATCGCCGGCGAGAACTCGGCTCGATAGAACTCGATGTTGGCCAGGTTGTTGAGCGCCACGGCATCCTTGGCGTCGGCCTTCAGGATCTCGCGATAAATGTTGGCTGCGTCGTCGTCGCGGCCGGCTTTGCGGTATTGGCGCGCGAGCAGGTAGCGCAGGTCGCGATCGTCCGTGCTGGCCGATTGCGCACGCTCGAGCTCGAGCGTCGCGCGCGGATCGGGACCGCCCTCGACTACCATCACCGCCGCGCGATACAGCGGGTTCTTCTGCGCTCGGGCCTCGGCGTCGAGAAGGTTCACGAGCGGCCCGACCACCAGCGAAGCCCCGAGCAGCAGCAGCACGACGGCTCTCTCGACCCGCCCGAGGTACCCGAACAGGATCGCCATCCACCAGAGCGGGAGCCATCCGTAGCCTTGGAACAGAACCAACGGCAGCAGCAGCAGCAGCAGGAACGCGCCGCGCGCGAAGGCGACGCCGCGCGCGGGTCCCAGTTCCTCCTCGAGATCGTGGAGCAGCAGCCCGCCAAAACGGATCAGCAAGGCGAGCGCCACGGCGCTGGCCGTCGCCAGCAGCGCGACCAGAACCGCGGGGATCAGTAGCGACAGCATGCGGTAACGGCCGTACGAGGTCTTCAGGCCCGCGGTGATCGCCACGACGGTCTGCTGCAAG
>CAZVOI010000990.1:0-6179 GCA_964628275.1 uncultured Acidobacteriota bacterium
GTGCCCGTCTTCACGCGGCGCGCAAAGCGCGAAACCTCGGCGCACCCGAAGTTCTACCTCTTCGACGCGGGCGTCTATCGGTCTCTCCGGCCGCAGGGGCCGCTGGATCGGCCGTCGGAGATGGACGGAGCGTCCCTGGAGGGTCTGGTCGCGGAGCACCTCCGGTCCTGGGCATCGTACGCGCCTCCGGGTGAGGCGCGCGCGCCCGAGATCTCTTTCTGGCGCACGAGGTCCGGAGTCGAGGTCGATTTCGTCGTCTACGGTCCGCGGGTGTTCGTCGCTCTAGAAGTCAAGAACGCAGCGCGGGTTCACCCCGCGGACTTAAGGGGACTTCGAGCGTTCTGCGAGGATTACCCGGAGGCTCGGGCGGTGTTGCTGTATCGAGGGCGCGAGCGCCTGAGGATCGACGGAATATGGTGCCTCCCCGTCGACGCGTTCCTCCGAACTCTGCAACCGGGCCGGGGTCTACCGGACTGATTCCATTTTGCGTCTCACAATGGAAGTCGGTGCCCCACAGTGTCGCAACCACGGCGGCGCCGGACCTGGCGGCGGTGTGCCCGGAGTGGCCAAGCTCGATCCACGCGGCCCGGACCCGCCTCTGAAGATGCCCGGGTGGGGGGGACCGCCTCAGCGAAAGGCAGCTCGACGACGTCGTCGCCTACCTCCTCGGCCTGTATCCGAAGGAGGCGGCAAGCTCTTGGCAGTGAGCCAGCAATTCGGCTGGGCACCGCTGTGAACGTTGAAGCGCTTCTCGTCTCGACCTCCATCGTCGCCCTCGCGGAAATGGGCGACAAGACGCAGCTCCTGTCCTTCGTCCTGGCCGCGAAGCTGAAACAGAAAGTCCCGATCGTGCTGGGCATTCTGGTGGCGACGATCGCGAACCATGCGTTTGCCGGGTGGGTGGGTGTCTGGCTGACGTCCCTCGTCTCGCCACGCACGCTCACGTGGATCGTGGCCGTGTCGTTCTTCGTCTTCGGAGCCTGGGCGCTCGTCCCCGACAAGCTCGAGGAGAACCGGAAGCTCGGCCAAGCATCGGTGTTCTTCACGACGCTGGTCGCGTTCTTCGTGGTGGAAATGGGCGACAAAACGCAGCTCGCGACGGTGGCCCTCGCGGCGCGCTACCAGTCGCTGGTGGCGGTGGTCGCGGGCACCACGCTCGGCATGATGATCGCCAACGTCCCCGCGGTATGGATGGGTGAAACCCTCGCCGATCGCGTCGACATGAAGATCATGCGGTACATCGCAGCCGCGCTCTTCGTTTTGCTCGGAGCGCTGGCGCTCCTCGCGTAGAAAAGGGGACGCGTGCCGGCCCAGCGCGTCCCGAGTAGAGCCGTTCGTTCTTTCGCCCGCCGAATCCGAATCAAGCTGCTCGGCTCAGTTCGGCTGCTGCTGGAAGCAGTAGAGCGCGCCGTAGGTGCGGACGTAGAGCTTGTCGTCCACGATCGCGGGCGTGGACTTGCTGCCGTCGTTCAGCTCGTTCACGCCGAGCAGCTCCCACTGGGCGCCGGCCTGGACGACGGCGGCCTTGCCTTCCTCGCTGACGGCATACAGCTTCCCGTCGGCGGCCACCGGCGAGGCGTAGTACGCGCCGGGCGCGCCCTGCAGGCGCGCTTGCTTCAACACCTCACCGGTCTTCGGATCGAAGGACGTCAGGATGCCGCCCTCCTTCAGCGTGTAGAGGACACCGCGGTACAAGAGCGGCGAGGGCACGTTGGGCAGCGACTTGGGGTTCTTCCACAAGAAGCTCTTCTCGGTCATGTCGCCGGCGCCGCCCAGGCGGAAGGCCCAGAGCGAGTTCATCCCCTGGCGGCGGAGCTGGAACTGCGACCAGTCGCGCTCCTCCAGGAAGCCGCTGTCGTCCAGGTCCAGGTACTCGGCGAAACGGTTCTTGGCCCGCAGGTCCGGCATCTCGTCCTTCGAGAGCTTGCCGTCCTTGTCGACGTCGAGCTTGGCGAGAGCCTCTCCGAACGGCGGGACGATCTCCTGCTCGCCGGGATCGGACTCGCCCGAGAACGTGACGAGGTAGACGGCGTCTTCAGCGATCACGGGAGTGGGCTTGATCTGCCACGGGAAGCCGCCCACCCACCAGACTGGATTGCCGCTCGCCACGTCGTAGGCGTCCAACCGGTAAGAGCCCACGACCAGCGCCTGCAAGCCACCGCCCCGCGGCCGATGCAGGACCGGCGTCGCGTAGCCGCGCTGCGCGTGGCGGCGCGGCGTCTTCCAGCGGACTTGTCCGTTGTTCTTGTCGACGGCGATCAGGAATGAGCCGGCGTCCTGATCGCAGACCTGGAGTACGACGTCTTCGACCAGGATCGGGGAGGCCCCGTGCCCGAAGGGGTTGTTGAACGGCCCGAGCGGCAGTCGCCACAGCTCCGTGCCGTCCCGCCCATATGCGATCAGGCCGAAGTCGGCGAAGAAGACGTAGACGTTCCTCCCGTCCGTGACCGGCGTGGGTGCTGCCGGGTGGTTGGTTTCCTGCAGTTCCTGCTTGCGCGGCCGCGGCGCTTCCCGCTGCCACAGGATCCTCCCCGTGGCGCGGTCGAGCGCGAAGGTCAGGAGCTTGTCGTTCTCGGCGCCGGTGACGAAGATCCTGTCGCCCGCGATCGCCGGTGAGGATGGGCCGGCCGGCAGCGCCGTCTTCCAGACGACGTTCTTCTCCGGGCCGAAGTGGACGGGCAGGTTCGTCGCATCCGCCACGCCCGTCGCATTGCGGCCGCGGAACTGGGGCCAGTCCGCCCCGAGCCCGGCCATGCCGAGGAGCACGAGCCACCCGAGAGAGCGCCGGCGACTGCCCATCACGTGCCACTGTACCGCGCTCGCGAGTGTTCAGGCGAGCAGCGCCTGGTAGGTCTCCTCGTCGAAGCCGACGACCACCGTGCGCCCCACGCGGCACGTCGGCGCGCGCAGATTCCCGGTCGGCCCGAGCATCAGCCGCTCGACCTCCGCCGTCGAAAGTTTGGCCCGCCGCAGGTCGACCCGCTCGACTTTCTTGCCGCGCGACGAGATCAGCTCATCCGCGTCGTCGAGCATCGCCAGCGCGTCTTTCAGGCCAAGCCGCGACTTGCGTGCGTCGAGCGTCTGCGCCGGGACGGTCTTCTTCTTCGCAAGGAACCCCTGCGTTCGAGCGCAGGTCATTCACCCGTGGCGGTGGTACAGCCAATCGACCTTGGTCATGGCGATGCTCCTCGGCGACGATGGTAAGCCGTTGTCTATGCGGGTATCATCCGGCCTCGGCGCCGCGATGGGAATCCTGGACATCTTCAAGGGCAAGCTGGTCGACCCCACCCTGTACCCCGGCGTCCACGCCGGCGGCGACGTGGTCACGACCACCCTCGACGCGGTCGTGAAGTGGGGCCGCAAGTCGTCGCTATGGCCGATGCCGTTCGGGACCGCCTGCTGTGCGATCGAGTTCATGGCGGTGTCGCTGTCCCATTACGACCTGGCCCGCTTCGGCGCCGAGGTGCTGCGCTTCTCGCCGCGCCAGGCCGACCTGATGTTCGTGGCCGGCACCGTCCCCGACAAGCTGGCGCCGGTCATGAAGATGATCTACGACCAGATGCCCGAACCGAAGTGGGTGATCTCGATGGGCGTATGCGCCTCGTCGGGCGGCTTCTATCGGTCGTATCACGTGATGCAGGGCATCGACGAGGTCATCCCGGTGGACGTCTACGTTCCTGGCTGCCCGCCGGCGCCCGAAGGCCTGATCGCGGCGATCATGAAGATCCAGGAAAAGATCAAGAACGGCGAGCAGGCCAAGCGGCCGCAGGGCGAGAACCGGCTCGGCGCGCCCGGTGACGGCGCCATCGACCGGCGCGCGCGACGTCACGCCTGGGCGCTGGACGACGCCGAGCGCGCCAAGCAGGGACTGAAGCCGCGCGGCGTCTTGGAGCTGCGCGTACTGCCGACTCAAGAAGACAAGCCCGTCTCTCATGGCTAGCGCGGTCGCGGAGACGACCACGGGCTCCGCGAGCCCGACGGCGCGCGTCCTCAAGGAGACGCTCGGCGACGCGGTCAAGCAGATCGACGAGTTTCGCGGCGATCTCGCGATCACGGTGGCGCGCGATGCCTGGGTGAAGGCGGTCGCGACGTTGCGCGACCACCCCGAGCTCGACTACAAGCTGTTCCTCGACATCTGCGGCGTCGACTACCTCGACAAGGACGACCACGAGGATCGCTATGAGGTCGTCTTCCACGCCTACTCGGTCTCCCAGAAGCACCACGTCCGACTGAAGACGAGCTGCCCGGAGAACGACCCCAAGCTGCCGACCGTCACGCATCTTTATAAAGGTGCGAACTGGTTCGAGCGCGAGGCCTGGGACCTCTACGGGATCGTGTTCGACGGCCACCCGCGGCTCGAGCGTCTCTTGACGCACGACGCCTTCGTCGGTCACCCGATGCGCAAGGACTACCCCACCGCGCAACGCCACGTCCTGAAGACTCCGCGCGAACGCCTGCTCACGGTACCGGCGGGCTCCGAGCACATGCTGATCAACATCGGCCCGGCGCACCCGGCGATGCACGGCACGTTCCGGGTCCAAGCGCTGATGGACGGCGAGACGATCGTGGACGCCGAGGCCGAGCTCGGCTACATGCACCGGAACTTCGAGAAGATGTGCGAGGTCCGGACCTACTGGCAGATCATCCCGTACACCGACCGGCTCAACTACTGCTCCTCGTTCATGAACGGCCACGGCTGGGCGATGGCGGTCGAGAAGCTGCTGGGCGTGACGTGCCCGCCGCGCGCCGACGCGATCCGCGTGATCCTGTCGGAGTTCTCGCGGATCATGGACCACATCGTCTGCATCGGCGCCAACCTGGTGGACCTGGGCGGAATCACGCCGATGTTCGTGATGTTCCGCGCGCGCGAGGCGATCTACGACCTGCTCGAAGCCTGCTGCGGCGCGCGGCTGACCGTGTCCTACGTGCGCATCGGCGGCCTCTCGGACGACGTCCCGGAAAGCTTCGACGCCCTCTGCAAGGCGGCGCTCGCCGCCTGCCGCGAGGCGATCGACGACGGCGAGAAGCTCGTCACACGCAACCCGATCTTCGTGGGCCGCTTCAAGGACATCGGCGTGATGTCCAAGGAAGACGCGCTCTCCTGGGGCTGGGTCGGTCCGGCGCTGCGTGGCTCGGGCATCGCCTACGACGTCCGCAAGGACCACCCCTACTCCGGCTACGAACAGTACGACTTCGACGTCCCGGTCGGCGAAGTGGGCGACAACTACGACCGCTACCTGGTGCGGATGGAAGAGATGCGCCAAAGCGTGCGGATCATCGAGCAGGCGCTCGCCAAGCTGCCCAAAGGGCCGGTGATCGTGGACGACCGCAAGGTGGCGCTGCCGCCAAAGTCCGAGGTCTACTCCAACATCGAGTCGCTGATGAACCACTTCAAGCTCGTCTACGACGGCATCCTTCCGCCGAAGGGCGAGGTCTACGGCTACACCGAGGGCGGCAACGGCGAGATGGGCTTCTACATCGTGAGCGACGGCAAGAAGTTCCCGTGGCGCGTGAAGCTGCGGCCGCCGTGCTTCGCGATCTACCAGGCCTTCCCCGAGATGATCAAGGGCGGGCTCCTGGCCGACGCGGTCGCCACCATCGGCGGCCTGAACGTGATCGCCGGCGAGCTGGACCGGTAGATTACAAAGAAGATGCCCAAGTTCACGATCGACGGCAAAGAGGTCGAGGTCGCGCCGGGCACCACCGTCATCAAGGCCGCGCTCGACGCCGGCATCCACATCCCGCACTTCTGCTGGCACCCGGATCTCGCCGTCGACGGCAACTGCCGCATGTGCCTGGTGGAAGTCGAGAAGATGCCGAAGCTCCAGATCGCCTGCAACACCATCGTCAGCGACGGCATGGTGGTGAAGACGAGCACCGAGAAGGCCGCCGAGGCCCACCGCACGACGCTCGAGTTCCTGCTGGTCAACCACCCGATCGACTGCCCGGTCTGCGACCAGGCCGGCGAGTGCTACCTGCAAGACCAGTACATGGACCACGGCCTTCACGACTCGAAGGTCGAGATCGAGGAGAAGGTTAAGAAGCGCAAGGTCGTGGATCTCGGGCCGATCATCCTCGACGCCGAGCGCTGCGTGCTCTGCTCGCGCTGCATCCGCTACGAAAAGGAAGTCACCGGCACCAATCTCTTCCAGTTCAAGAACCGCGGCGACCACACCCAG
>CAZVOI010000991.1:0-2193 GCA_964628275.1 uncultured Acidobacteriota bacterium
GAGAAAGCGCGCGTAGCCGGATCCTGGCGTCGGGGACGGCTGCCGCAGCTGTGACGCGTCGAGGCCCCGGCTCAGCGTGGCGATCCGTTCCGAGATCGCCTGGCTCTGGCGGGAATCAGGCGGCAGCAGCTCGAGGGCGCGACGCCAGGCCTGGAGTGCATCGCTGGCGCGGCCGGCGGCCGTGGCGGTTTCGGCCTCGGCCGCGAACTCTTTCAGGGCCGCGCCATGCACGAGCTGATGGCACGCCGGGCAGCTGAGCAGCGTCGTGCCGAGCTCGCTGCCACAGTTCGCGCAGGTTCGGACGATCGGAGTCGTGCTCAAGGCGCGGCGGGCGGTGCCCCGGGGGCGACGCGATACGGGCCGCTGAAGGTGATCTCGACGCGCCGGTTCATCTTCCAGGCCTCGTACAAACCGATTCCAATGATGATCAGGCCCATGATGTTCTGGAAGCCGGCCAGAAACGGAGCCGCGATCGCGATCGCGGACAACAGGACGACCGCCAGCAGCAGCCCGGGAGCGCCGCCGGCGGCGTTCTCGGCAGCCGGCGGGGCAGCAGGTTGTGGAGCCGCGGGGCTCGCCACGGCCGGCGTGGTCGTCCCGGCGGCCGCGGTGGCCTCCTGCTTCTTGGCCTGGCTGCGGACTTCCTTCACGATGTCGGGAACGTAGGTGCTGACGATCGAGCCGTAGGTCAAGAACATCGCGAGCGACTGATACAGCCAACCGCCGCGGCCTTTCGAGCCGGCGCGAACGGCGCCGCCGACCATCAGCCCGACCACGATCGCGATCAACCCGAACTCGTAGCCGGTGAGCGCCCGCACCCCGTAATAGAGCGCCGAGCCGAGCGCGGCGGCCAGCGACCCGAAAAGAGCCGCGCGAAGGAAACGTGCGCTCCCCGAGCCGCCGCTCTGCTGCGATCGCAGAGCGATCTGGCAACGAACGCAGACGACGTTGCCTTTGGCCTCGTAGTACGTGCTACCGATCGGTTGCTGGCACTGCGTGCAGGCCGCCGGCGCGCTTGCGAGCTCGGCTCGCTCGAACTGGAGCGGGTCGCTCGTCGAAGAGGCCTTCCCGTCCTCGCTCATGCCGTACCCCGGGCGAGAGTCTAGCCGGGGTTCTTGGGCCGCGTCAGGTTTGGAGAGCGCCCCGAACGATGGCTAGCGGATCCCGCCGTAGACCTGGATGCGGATCATGTTCGACACGATGCTGGTCCCGGGGATGCGGCAGGTCACGTCGATGAAGCCGGTCCGCGAGAGGTAGCGGATCTCGACCTGATCCGCCCACCGGTCGCCCTCGTTCCAGACGTAGTCGTACTTCTCGATCAGCACGCCCTCGCCGCCCGACGACGAGTTCCACTCGACGAAGTCGGGGTGGTTCCGGGTTTCGCGGTTGTCCTCGTCTCGGGGTGTGCAGCCGATGTCGATGGCGTCCGCGACCTGGAACGTCGACGGCATCGGAGGGATATTGAATCGGCCCTGGTTGCTGCCTTCTTTCCGCGTGTAGCCAAACAGGGCCGCCACCACCCGGACGGGCGGCTTGCCGAGCCCGAGGGTCGTGGTCGTCGGGGGCGGCGTCGGAGTCGGGGTGACCGTGGTCGGCTGAGAGGGCGCGTCGCTCCCACATGAGCTGAACAAGAGCCCAAGCAGGGCCGTCGCTGCGAATGATTGAACGATACGAACCTTCATCGCTTACTGCCTCCGAAAGGGGTAGTTTAACAGGCCGCTCCGGTCCCAGCTATTGCTTTGAGCTCGCCCGCCAACCTCATCGCGGTTGGCTCCATCTCGTTTCCTTCGAGCGCTTTAGGCGCGGTGGCCGGCCTTAGAGTTGGATCCGCTTCAAACCGCCGCCGGCCGGCCGGCATCTCATCGTGTGAGAAGGGCTTCTGAGGTGGCGAGCGCCGCGACACTGACCCACGGAGATGCCATCAGCTTCGCGATAGACGGCGACAAACGGCAGCGTGAGAAAGCCGTCGTCCGCGCGGCGCAGGGCGGGGACCGTTCCGCTTTCGAGGAGCTCTACAAGGAGAACGTGAGACGCGTGTACGCACTGGCCTATCGACTCACCGGCAACGCGGGCGACGCGGAGGAGCTGACCCAGGAAGCGTTCATCCGCGCCTGGCAGAAGCTGCCGTCGTTTCGCGGCGACAGCGAGCACTTGCGCACGCTCTTGCGATGGCCTTCCAGCGTGGCCAGGCAG
>CAZVOI010000992.1:0-7155 GCA_964628275.1 uncultured Acidobacteriota bacterium
CGGTGACGGCTCGTCGGCGAGCAGCGGTGGCGGCGCCGAGCTCCGGACGACTACGTTCCCGAACGAGGTCGTCGTCTTCGGCGGCGGCCGTGACTTCGTCATCGACGTCCGGGGAAGCGGGACGCTGACGGCCCGGGTCACGTGGCAGCAGGACGGGGTCCTCCTGGGCATGTACATCGTGAACCTCGCGAACTCGGGGAGCGTCCTCGCCAACGGGGGCCAGACCGGGAGCAAAGAGCAGTCGCTTCAGCTTGCCGTTACGGCTGGGTCCTACCGAATCTCGGTGACCAACAGCACGGGAGCCGGGCCTGTCGTGGCCACGACCTTCACCCTGACCGTCACACACCCCTGATCCGGGCAAGCCGACACGGCCCTTCATAAGGTTCCGCCATGACCTCGAACGACGCGCTGCTCGAGCTTTTCAAAGAGCGCGGTGCGCTGCTCGAGGGTCATTTCCTGCTCTCGTCGGGCCTTCACTCCAAGCACTACCTGCAGAGCGCGCGCCTGCTGATGGATCCTACGCTCGCGACGCGCATCGGCGCCGAGCTGGCGGAGCGGCTACGACCGTTGTTCGGTGGCGTCCTGCCCGGCGCCGTGGTCGCGCCCGCCCTCGGAGGCGTGCTGGTCGCGCACGAGGTGGCGCGCGGTCTCTCGTGCCGAGGTCTCTTCACGGAGCGGCAGCAGGGCGTCATGATGTTGCGCCGCGGCTTCAGCCTGGCTGCCGCGGAGCCCGTGGTGGTAGTGGAGGATGTGATCACGACCGGTGGCTCCACGCGCGAGGTGATCGAAGTGGTGCGCGCCCACGGCGCCCGTGTGATCGCCGTCGGCAGCCTGGTCGACCGCAGCGCCGGCGCCGTTGACATCGGCGTGCCTCGAGTCAGCCTGTTGGCGCTCGACGTGGCGAGCTTCGAGAGCACGGCATGCCCGCTGTGCGCGCAGGGGTCGACCGCCGTGAAGCCGGGCTCACGCCAGTAGGTCCTCGACCCGTCCCATTGCCTCTCTACGCGATTACCCTGGCCTACGACGGAACCGACTTCGAGGGTTGGCAGCTCCAGGGGCGTCCCGGGGCGCGCACCGTGCAGGGCGAGTTGGAGAAAGCGCTGGCCATCCTCGACGGTCGCCCACTTCGGGTCGCCGGCGCAGGGCGGACCGACGCGGGCGTTCACGCGCTGGGTCAGGTGGCCTCGTTCGAGCTCACACGAGCGCTGGACCCCGTCGATCTGACTCGTGCCTTGAACGGTCTCCTTCCACCCGACGTCCGGACGCTCTCGACGGCGCTCGTCAGGGCCGGGTTTCACGCGCGTCGCAGCGGCGTCTCGAAGATCTACCGTTACACCCTCGACACCGGGAGCATCCAACTGCCGACGCGCCGCCGCTTCGCGGGACACACGCCGTACGCCCTCGATCCCGCCCCGGTGCTTGCCGCCGCCACGCTCTTCCTGGGTAGGCACGATTTCCGGTCGCTGATGTCGGCGGGGGGTTCGGTACGCACGACGGAACGAACGATCCTGCGCTCGGACGCCCGATTCGAGGCCGCGACGCTGGTCTACGAGGTCGAGGCGGACGGCTTTCTGCGCAAGATGGCGCGCAGCCTGGTGGGCGGCTTGATCGCCGTGGGCCGGGGCCGTCTGAGCCTCGGTGCGCTCGCGGCGGCGCTCGATCGCCGCGATCGTAGCACCTGGCCCGCTCCCGCCGAGGCGCGGGGGCTCACGCTGGTGCGCGTGGTCTATCCGGAGCCGCGCGCGGTGTAAGATCCAAAGCTCCCGGCGTATTCCCCATGTCACTCCAAGACCTGCTGGCCGTCGTGACCTCGGGTTCCGAGGAAGAAGCGCTCGTGCGAGCGATCGATTTCTCGCGCCTGCCGCGGCACGTCGCGGTGATCATGGACGGCAACGGGCGCTGGGCGAAGCTCCGGCACAAACCCCGCGTCGAAGGCCATCGCGCCGGCATCGCCGCCGTGCGTGACTCGGTGGAAACGTCGGCCCGGCTCGGTCTCGAGGTCCTGACCCTGTACGCTTTCTCGGTCGAGAACTGGAAGCGGCCCAAGGCGGAGGTCGCGACCCTGATGGGGCTCTTGAAGCGCTATCTCCGGATGGAGCTCGACACGCTGCTGCGCAACGACATCCGGTTCCAGGTGATCGGACGCATCGACGACCTGCCCGACGACGTGAAACGCGAGCTGGAGCGGGGCATCGAGAAGACTCGAAACAGCAAGGGTTTGCTCTTCAACATCGCGCTCAATTACAGCGGCCGTGCCGAGATCGCAGACGCCGTGAAACGGCTGGCGGCCGAAGTGGCTAGCGGCGTTCGCGACGTCGCCACGATCGACGAGCGGGCGATTTCGAACCACCTCTACACGGCCGGCCAGCCCGATCCGGACCTGCTGATACGCACCAGCGGCGAGTTGCGTATCAGCAATTTCCTGCTCTGGCAGATCGCCTACGCCGAGATCTGGGTGACCGACGTGCTGTGGCCCGACTTCCGGCGCCGGCATCTGCTTCAATCCGTGATCGATTTCCAAAAACGCGAGCGTCGCTACGGCGGCATCAAGCCCACCTAACGCCGCAGTGGCTCCGGACGCGGGCTACCGGCCCAACCTGCTGCGCCGCCTGCTGACCGCGGCAATCGCGTTGCCGGTCCTGCTGGCCGTGCTCTTCCTCGGGCCGCCGGCGGCGCTCGTAGCCATCGTGGCGGCGGCGCTGCTGCTGGCGCTGCTCGAGTTCCAGCGCCTGCTGCTTGCGCGTTCGCTCCGGCCGATGCGGGTGACGGGCTTGCTGTCGACGGCCGTTCTGTTCGTGGAGGTCGCCTTCCCCGACCGACTCGGCGTGCCGATGGCGCCGATCGTCGCGCTGCTGGTGCTCGCCGCCACGCTGGGTCGCAGCGCCGACCTCATCGGCAGCGTCCCTGCGGCCGCGGCAACGCTGCTCGGCTCGGTCTACCTGGGGGCGCTCGGCGGAAGCATCGCCGGCCTCCGGCTTCTGAGCCCCGAGGCAGACGGCCCCTGGCGGGTGACGTTGCTGCTCGGGATCGTCATGTTCTCCGATACCGCGGCATTCTTCGTCGGCCACGCCCTGGGCCGGCGGCGGCTGGCGCCCAGGCTGTCCCCGAGCAAGACCGTGGAGGGCGCCTTGGGCGGGCTTTGCGGAGGCATGCTGGGCGCCGTCGCCACGCGCGCGCTCGGGCTCCCGGCATTGCCACTCGCGCACGCGCTGGGCCTCGGTTTGGTCGTGGCCTTTCTCGGGATAGTCGGCGACCTCGCGGAGAGCCTGCTGAAGCGCTGGGCTGGCGCGAAGGACTCTGGAGGTCTCTTCCCTGGCCACGGCGGGATGCTCGACCGGCTGGACAGTTTGCTGTTCGGCGCTCCCGTCCTCTACTATTATTTTCTCTACGTTCGCTGACTCCCCCCTCCCGCCTCCATGAAAACTCTCACGATTCTCGGCTCGACCGGCTCCGTCGGCACCAACACCCTGCGCGTAGTAGAGGCGTTCCCGGAGCGGTTGCGGGTCGTCGGCCTTTCGGCCGGCAGGAACGTCACGGCGCTCGCGGAACAGATCGCCCGGCATCGTCCCAAGATCGTCTCGGTCGCCGACGAAACGGCCCACGCCGCGCTGGCGCGGCTGGTGGACCTGTCGGGCTGCCGCGTGGCAACGGGCGAGGCGGGCATGATCGCCGCCGCCACTCACGCCGAGACAGCGATGGTCGTCGCCAGCGCGGTCGGGGCGGTCGGCTTGGTACCGACCTACCGCGCCCTGGAAGCCGGCAAGGACGTTGCGCTCGCCAACAAGGAAGCGCTGGTGATGGCCGGCGAGCTGATGTTGCGAGAAGCTCGCGCGCACGGCGCGCGGCTCTTGCCGATCGACAGCGAGCATTGCGCGATTCACCAATGCCTCGAAGGGCGGCCCGCCCACGAGGTGCGACGGCTGATCCTGACCGCCTCCGGCGGCCCGTTCCGAGAGCGGCCGCGCGGCTCGTTCGACGCGATCACGCCGCAGCAAGCCCTGAATCACCCCACCTGGTCGATGGGGCCGAAGATCAGCGTGGACTCGGCGACGCTGATGAACAAGGGCCTGGAGGTGATCGAGGCGCGCTGGCTGTTCGACGTCGCAGGCGAGCGCATCGACGTGCTGATCCACCCGCAGTCGATCGTCCACTCGATGGTCGAGTTCGTCGACGGCTCGGTGCTGGCCCAGCTCGGCGTCACCGACATGCGCGTGCCGATCCAATACGCGCTCAGCCATCCCGAGCGCTGGGAATCGCCGGTTGCGAGCCTGGACTTCACGCGCTCGCCCGCGCTCGAGTTCGAAGCGCCCGATCGCGAGCGCTTTCCCTGTCTCGGCCTCGCCTATGCTGCGCTCGCTCGCGGCGGCACGTTCCCCGCCGTCCTGAACGCCGCAAACGAAGTGGCGGTACAGGCGTTCCTCGAGGAGCGCGTCGCGTTTCCCTCGATATCCGATTGCGTCGGCGACGTGCTCGCGTCGTTCACGGGCGGCCCGGAGGCCTCCCTGGGCGACGTGCTCGCAGCCGATCAATGGTCCCGCCAGCGCGCGACCGAGGTCCTGGGACGGACCGCGGCGCGCGCGGCATCCCGATAGAGAAACCATGGAAGCCCTGAACAATCTCGCCGCATTCATTCCGGTCATCGGCATCGTCATCTTCGTCCACGAGTTCGGCCACTTCATCACCGCCAAAGCTTTCGGGATGCGCGTCTTCATTTTCTCCTTCGGCTTCGGCAAGCGCCTCTTGGGCTTCAAATGGGGCGACACCGATTGCCGGCTCTCGCTGATCCCGCTCGGCGGCTACGTGAAGCTCGAGGGCGAAGCGGACGACAGCCTGAGCGAGGACGTGAGCCAGCGCGGCGACGGCAAGGACTTCACGACCCGGCCGCGCTGGCAGCGCTTCGTCGTCTACCTGGCGGGCCCGTTCATGAACGCGGTGTTGACGGTGTCGGTGCTGACGGCGCTCTACATGATCGGGTTCCAGGTCGACGGCAGCGTCTACGATCGGCCGATCGTCGGCGCGGTCGACGCCGACTCGCCGGCCGCGCGCGCGGGTCTCGTGCCCGGCGACGAGATCGTGACGATCGACGGGACGCCCCAGAAGACCTGGGAGGACGCCCAGTACAACGTCCTGATCCGGCCCAACGCGCGCGTCGAGATCCGGGTCCGCCGCGACGGCAGGGATGAAGCCCTGGTGCTCCAGTCGGAGTCCACCTCGGCCGAGAAGGTCGGCACGATCGGCGTCCATCCGCTGGTGCGCGTCGGCGACGTGCTCGCCGGCCGGCCCGCCGCCCAGGCCGGTCTGAAGACCGACGACGCGATCCTCAAGATCGCCGACAAGCCGATCCGTGCGTTCAGCGACATCCCGCCGCTCGTGGGAGCTTCCGCCGACAAGCCGATCACGCTGCAAGTGTGGCGGGACGGGCGCATCTTCGATATGTCGGTGACGCCGAAAGACGACGGCTCGGGCGCGCGCATCGGGGTTGGGCCCAAGTTCGTCGTCAAGCGCTTCGGCTTCACCGGCGCCGTGGCGGAGGCCGTGACCTGGTCGGTCAACATGACCAAGCAGACATTCCAGATCCTGGGCCGGCTCGTCACCGCCCAGATCTCGCCCAAGACGATGATGGGCCCGCTCGGCATCGCGAAAGCCTCGGGCGATGCGGCCCGCGCCGGAATCGGATCGATCTTCTATCTCGTAGCCGTGATCAGCCTGCAGATCGGGATCATGAACCTGTTCCCGCTGCCGCCGCTCGACGGCGGCCACCTGGCGATCCTGGCGGGCGAGGGCCTGCTGCGCCGCGACTTCACGCTCGAAATCAAGGCCTGGATCATGAACGCGGGCGCGGTGGTTCTATTCCTGTTGATCGGCTTGGTGCTCTACTCCGATCTCAGCAAGACCAGCCTGCTCGGCAGGTTCCTGCCGTAGCCCCGGGCGCGTGCCGGTGGGCGTCAGGTGGGGGTGATCCCAGACGACCCTTTGGAAGCGTCGTGGCGCCGCGGGTAGATCGGCGACCGGGTGCCCGACAGCCGCTCTGGTCAGAGCGCTCGCAGGATGTCGGCGACGGGCGGGTGATCGCCGCCCGCCGAGCTGAGATACGAATAGGACACCTGCCCGCCGGGCCTCACCACGACCACGCCCCCGAGCTGCCTCCCATCCCCCTGAATCAGGCCCGGCAGGAACCCGGCGCGCAGCGAGCGCGCCATGTTGCGCAGCGAGCTCCGATTGAAGATGTCGCTGGCGCCGCGTCGCATGCCCAGCGCGCGGTACGCGTCGCGCTTCGTATCCACGTACAAGGGTGCCTGGATGTCGAACTGCTTCTGGAAGGCCTCGGCGGAGTGGCGGCTGCCGTTGCCGATGAACATGAGATCGGCGCCTCCTTCCCGGATCGTGTCCCGCTCGCGGTGCACCTGCACCGCCTGCTCGCGGCAGAACATTCAGCCGAAGTGGCGGAGGAACACGAGCACCACCGGCCGCTCCGCCCACAGCTCGTCGAGCCGGTGCTCGCCGCCGCCGAGGTCCCGGATCACGGCTGCCGCTGCTTCGTCCGCCACCCGCGCCACGGGGGAACAATGGTAGCAGGCCAACCGTCGGCCCCCACAGTCTCGCTTTCGCCAGCGAGATGTTGTTCACCACCATCGCACTGCGCTGGCGAACGAAGATCCAGTTGGGCGCCGCTTGCACCTGGCGCGACGGGCGTAAACTAACGACTAAGGCGCCGCCATGGGCGCTTGTGCTGCCGAACAACGAGATGCACCTGAAGAGCGCGGCGCATGCGATGGACGCTCGCGGTGATCTCGGTGTTGAACAACCCTGTACGTTGGGCAGACAAGAGCGCCGGTGGATCAGTTTCGGCCGGCCGAGCGGATCAGTTTCGAGCGGCGCCAGCAGGAGGATACGCATGGCACTCGTGGTTCTTCTGAGAGGGGTCAACGTCGGCGGTCACAGGACCTTCCGACCCTCGACGCTGGCCGAACGACTGAAGCACCTCGATGCCGTCAACATCGGTGCGGCGGGCAGCTTCGTGATCCGGCGGCCAGTCAGCCGGACGCAACTCCGCGCCGAATTGGCACGCAGGCTTCCCTTTGACGCCGAGATCGCGATCTGCCAGGGCCGCGAGATCGTCAGGCTGATGTCTCAGAATCATTTCGCGGACCAGCC
>CAZVOI010000993.1:0-10330 GCA_964628275.1 uncultured Acidobacteriota bacterium
CAAGCCGGAGCCGGCTGCCGCCCAAGCGTTCGTGCTGGCGCTCGAAGCGCGGATCGACCAGGCGGCGGCGCTCGAGCCGAATCCGGGCTTCCGGCCGTTCCAGCGGTTGAACCGCGCCGAGTACGGCCGCGCGGTGCGCGACCTGCCCGGGCTCGAGGTGGACGTCACGGCGTTCCTGCCTCCCGACCCGATCAGCGCCGGCTTCGACAACGTCGCCGACGCACAGACCTTCTCGGCCACGCTGATGGAGGGCTACCTGCGCGCCGCGAGCCGCGTCAGCACGCTGGCGGTCGGCGACAAGAACGCGAGCGCGGGCGAGGCGACCTACAAGCTGGATCGAACCGCCTCGCAGAAGGAACGCGTGGACGGCGCGCCGTTCGGCACCCGCGGCGGGATCTCGGTCGTCCACAACTTCCCCGCCGACGGCGAGTACGGCTTCCGGATGATGCTGCACTCGATCCCGACCGGCCAGCTCTTCGGCAGCACCGCGCGCGGCGAGCAGCTCGAGGTTTCGATCAACGGCCAGCGCGCGGCGCTCCTCGACATCAACCGGCGCATGAGCGAGGCCGACCCGGACGGAATGAACCTGCGAACGCCGCGGATCCACGTGAGAGCGGGTCCGCAGCGCGTCACGGCAGCGTTCCTGCAACGCTTCGAGGCGCCGGTCGACGATCTGCTGACGCCGATCGACTACACGCTCGCTGACACCCAGATCGGCAGCGGCTACGGCGTCACGGCGCTGCCTCATCTTCGCGACTTCGCGATCACGGGACCGCACAAGGTGACGGGGATCTCGGACACGCCGACGCGGCGCCGGATCTTTATTTGCCGCCCGACCGCTCCCAGCGAAGAGCTCGCCTGTGCCACCGAGATCGTCAAGGGCCTCGCGGGCCAGGCGTACCGCGGCGCGCTGGACGCGAAGGATCTCGATGGCTTGGTGAGCCTGTACATGAAGGGCCGCGCCGACGGCGACTTCGAATCGGGAATTCGGCTGGCTTTGCAGGCCGTTCTCGCGAGCCCGCGCTTCCTGTTCCGGCTGGAACAGGCGCCGACGCTCCGGCAGGCTGGACAGCCGCATCGCATCGCGGATCTCGAGCTCGCCTCACGGCTGTCTTTTTTCCTGTGGAGTGGCGCGCCCGACGCGGAGCTGCTGAAGTCGGCAAGGACCGGCCTTCTGGGAACTCCCGCGGTGCTGGCGAGGCAGGTGCGGCGGATGCTGCACGACCCCCGATCCGAGGCGCTCGCCACGCGCTTCGCGGCGCAGTGGCTGCGGCTCCAGGATCTCGACAAGATTCGGCCGGACGCGCTCCTGTATCCGTACTACGACGCGACGCTGGCGCAGGGTCTGCGCCGGGAGACGGAGCTGCTGTTCGACAGCGTCGTGCGCGAGGACCGGAGCGTTCTCGACCTGCTGACCGCCGACTACACTTTCGTCAACGAACGCGTCGCCAACCACTACGGGATTCCCAACGTGACCGGAGACGGATTTCGGCGCGTGGACCTACAGGCCACGCCGCGACGCGGCCTGCTCGGGCACGGCAGCATCCTGGCGTTGACCTCGGTCGCCGACCGCACCTCTCCGGTTCTGCGCGGCAAGTGGATCATGGAAGTCTTGTTGGGCAACCCGCCGCCGGCGCCGCCCCCCGACGTTCCGGCGCTCGAAGTGACCAAGGCCGTCTCGGCGGGCGGCAAGCCGTTGTCGGTGCGCGAGCGCATGGAAGAGCACCGCAGGAACCCGGCGTGCCGCTCCTGCCACCGCGTGATCGACCCGCTCGGTCTGGCGCTCGACAATTTCGACGTCGACGGCACCTGGCGCATTCGGGACAACGGCGTGCCGGTCGACCCGGTCGGCACGCTCTACGACGGAACCCCGCTGAACGGACCGGCGGAGCTGCGCCGGGCGCTCCTGAAGCGTCCCGATTCGCTGCTGCGCACGTTCACCGAGTACCTGATGACGTACGCGCTCGGACGCCGCGTCGAGGCCGCCGACATGCCGGCGATCCGCGGCATCGTGCGCGACGCGGGTAAGAAGGGTCACCGGCTGTCCGCTTATGTGCTCGGCATCGTGAAGAGCCCGGCGTTCCACTCGAGCTTGCCCACGGGCCCCGCGATGCGAACCGCAACAGGCGCCGAGCCGGCGCTGCCGCGGGCCCCGAAAGGATTCTGAGGAGAGACCCATGTACCTCACGCAGAAGCACGTCTCGCGGCGGACCGTTCTGCGCGGCGTCGGCGTCGGAATGGCGCTACCGTTCCTGGATGCCATGCTGCCCGCGCGCAAGGCGTGGGCCAAGACGCTCGGCGGCAAAGTGCGCCTCTCCTGCATCGAGATGGTTCACGGCTCCGCCGGCAGCACCGCGATCGGAATCCAGAAGAACCTTTGGGCGCCGGCGGCGGTGGGCCGCGACTTCGACCTCACGCCGAGCAGTCTGCTGCCGCTGCAACCCTATCGCGACCACCTCACGATCGTGAGCAACACCGACGTGCGCATGGCTGAAGCATTCGAACCGCCCGAGATCGGCGGCGACCATTTCCGCTCCAGCGCGGTGTTCCTGACGCAGGTCCACCCGAAGCAGACCCAGGGGTCGGACGTCCACGCCGGGACCTCGTTCGACCAGTACTACGCGCAGCGCTGCGGGCAAGAGACGCCGATCCCGTCGCTGCAACTCTGCATCGAGAACGTGGACCAGTCGGGCGGCTGCGCCTACGGGTATGCCTGCGTCTACACCGACACGATCAGTTGGGCCTCGCCCACGCAGCCGCTGCCGATGATCCGCGACCCGCGCGCCGCGTTCGACCAACTCTTCGGCGTCGGTACCACGCCACAGCAGCGGGCAGCCAACCGGCGCACCGACCGCAGCATCCTGGATTGGATCTCGGGCGAGGTGTCGCGGCTCCAGAAGGATCTCGGACCCGCGGACCGGGCGCGGCTCTCCGACTACATGGACAACGTGCGCGAGATCGAGCGCCGCATCCAGCAGGTCGAGACGGGCAACGCGAGCGGCGAGCCCCGCGAGATGCCCGAGGCGCCGATCGGCGTGCCCGACTCGTTTGGCGAGCACGTGAAGCTGATGTTCGACCTGCAAGCCGTCGCCTTCGCCTCCGACACGACTCGTGTCTTCTCGTTCAAGCTCGGCCGCGATGGCTCGGCGCGCGTCTATCCCGAGAGCGGCAGCAAGGGGCCCTTCCACCCCACTTCGCACCACCAGGACAAGGAAGACAAGGTCGTCGAGTTCGCCAAGATCAACACGTATCAGGTCGGCATGGTCCCGTACTTCCTGGAGAAGCTGAAGAACATCCCGGACGGCGACGGCACGCTGCTCGACAACACCCTGATCCTCTTCGGTTCGCCGATGGGCAACTCGAACCTGCACAATCACAAGCGCTGCCCGCTGTTCCTGGCCGGCCACGCGGGCGGCAAGCTCAAGGGCAACCTGCACGTGAAGGCCAAAGACGGAACGCCGATGGCCAACGCGATGCTCCGGCTGCTGCACGACCTCGGGCTCGACGACATGAAGAGCTTCGGGGACTCGACCGGGGCGTTGGACCTGTCGGGCGCGGCCGTCTAGGCAGTTCGAGGAGCCCGCGCATGGCGCACAAGTCGCTGATCGCTTGCCTGATCGCCTGCGCGGCCGCGGCGCCGCTGCAGGCCGTTCCCCCGAGCTCTGCGCTGGTGGATGCCGTGAAGCAGCGCGACAGGGCCGGCCTGCGCGCGCTGCTCAAGCAAGGCTCGGACGTGAACGCGGCCGAGGGCGACGGCACGACCGCGCTCCACTGGGCGGCGCTGAACGGGGACGCGGAGACGGCGCAGATGCTCCTGTACGCCGGCGCCAATCTGAAGGCGACCACGCGGCTGGGCGGCCACACGCCGCTCTTGATGGCCAGCAAGCTCGGTAACGCGGGGATGCTGAAGACGCTGATCGAAGCAGGCGCCGATCCCAACCAGCCGACCAGCAACGGCACGACACCGCTGATGTTGGCCGCCGCCTCGGGCAATCTGGACGCGGTGGCGCTGCTGCTCGAGCGCGGCGCGAAGATCGACGCTAGAGAGAACGCGATGGGGCAGACGGCGTTGATGTTCGCCGCCGCCCAGGGCCGGACGGGCGTCGTCGAGCTGCTGGCGGCGCGCGGCGCCGACGTGAAGGCGACCGGGAAGGTGGTCGACCTGTTCGCGTACACCAAAGAAGCCGAAGACGCATTGGCCGCTGCGATCGGCCGGCGCCAGCTCGAAAGCCAGGGCACCCTGGACCCGCAGCCGACCCCCAAACCGGCCGCAGCGAAGCCGGCGCCCCAGCTGACCGAAACGAAACCCAAGGTCGAAGCCAGCGCGTCTCCCGCTGCGCCCAGCGAGCCGGCGTCATCGCCCGAGGCGGCGAAGCCGGCGGAGGCCGCCAAGCCGCCCGAGAAACCCAAGGTTGCGGGTGTCGACCGGGGGTTCTTCTACAACGAGCTCGTCGGATACACGGGCGGCCTGACGCCGCTGCACTTCGCGGCCCGACAGGGTCATGTGGAGACGATCCAGGCCCTGCTGGATGCGGGCGCCGACGTCAACCAGGTCACGGCCGGAGACAAGACCAGCCCGCTGCTGATCGCGACGATCAACGGCCGCTTCGACGTCGCGAAGCTGTTGCTCGAGAAGGGCGCCCACCCTCGGCTCGCGAGCGAGAACGGCGTGACTCCGTTGTACGCCGCCGTGAACGTGCAGTGGGCGCCCAAGTCGCTGTATCCGCAGCCGCGCGCCCACTTGCAGCAGAAGATCACGCATCTCGAGCTGATGGCGGCGCTGCTCGAGAAGGGCGCGGATCCCGATGCGCGGCTCAGGAAAAAAGTCTGGTACTCGGGATACAACTTCGATCTGTCGGGCGTCGACGAATCGGGCGCCACCGCCTTCTGGCGCGCGGCTTATGGCGCCGACGTGGACGCGATGCGGCTCTTGATCGCGAAGGGCGCCGATCCCGGGATTCGAACGCTGCGGCCCGTCGGGCGGCCGCGCACCGGAGACGGTCAGCGCGACGCGAAGGACGTCTCGGGCTTGGCGCCGGTGCCGGTCGGCGGGCCCGCAGTGACCGCGCTGCAGGCCGCCGCCGGCGTCGGTTACGGCGAGGGGTTCGCGGCCAACTCGCACCGCTACGCACCGGCTGGGATGCTGGCGGCGGTCCGATATCTCGTCGACGAGCTGCACGCGGACGTCAACCAGATCGACCACGAGGGCAACACCGCCTTGCACCACGCGGCGGCGCGCGGCGACAACGAGATGATCGCCTACCTGGTCTCCAAGGGCGGGAGCGTGATGGCCGTGAACCGCGAGGGCCGCACCACCGCCGACATGGCCAACGGCCCGGTTCAGCGCGTCGAACCGTTCCCGGACACGATCGCCCTGCTGGTGAAGATGGGCGCCAGGAACAACCACAAGTGCGTCTCGTGTGACAACGCCGTGGTCGCGAAGCCTGGCTCGAAATAGCCGACAGCCGGCATGGGCTCTGTGGGCCGGCTTCGGGCTGCTCGCGCTGGCGGCGCTGGTGGCGGGCGACCTCGCCGGCACGCGTGGACGGCTGGTCCCGGACGGCTTCTGGGATCTGGCCTTCTTCGACGCCAGCGACGGCTTCCGCGCCGGAACGCGCGGCCTCGCCCCGGGCTCCGAGTTGGTGCTGTCTCAGCTCTGGAGACGCTCTCCGGTCGTGGTCGAGATGGACATCGCGGCCGCGCCCTGGCCCAGCCCGATCCCGGTCTATCTCAACGACGCTGTTGCCTTCTCCGCCGACAGCGATCCTGGAGGCGCCATCTGGCGCTTCTCGGGGCTCAGCGACGACGCCGGACGGCTGCAAATAAGGATCGAGGGCGAGCGCCGCGCCCGGCTGCGCTCGCTGCGCGTGGCGCTCGCGGCTCCGAAGCGGATCCCGTGGCCACGGCTGCTGGAGTACACCGCCTGCGTGCTGTGCCTGATGTGGCTCGCCTCGAGCCGGCTCCGCCCCTTGCCGGCGGGCGCCCTGGTCGCGATCGTTTGCGCGTCGATCGGGTCGCTGGTCGCTTTCGAGCGGCTGCGCGCGCTCAGCGTCTTCTCCTGGCTGGTTGGGCCGCTCCTGATCGTGACGATCGCGGCGGCGCTGGCGAGCCGCTGGGGCTGCCCCGCTCCGGCCGTGCGCTGGCTCAGTCTTGGCTTGGCACTGAAGCTGGCGGTCGGCACGCAGCCGGCGCTGGCGCAGCCGGACATCTACTACCACGCCCACCAGGTGCTGTTCTTCCAGGACGGGCAGCGGATCCTCGGCAAGTACGGCCTCGACGAGAGCCGCGCCATGACCGCGATCCCCTACCCGCCCGGCCTCTACGCCGCGCTCGCGCCCTTCGTGTCGCAGGCGGGAGATGTGCAGGATCGCCGGCGAGCCGCCGTCCACGCGGTGCGTTGGGCGATGGCGGCCCTGGAGGCCTCGTCGGCGTTCCTGGTTCTTGCGGCCGCGAGAGCCGGCGGGGCCCCGCCCGGCGCCGCGGCAGCCGCAGCGGTCGCCGCCTCGGCGCTGCCGGAAGGGATGCTGGTGATCCTGAAGAGCGTCGCGGCGAACATCTTCGGGAGCTGGGCCAGCTTGCTGCTGCTGGTCGGGATCCTGGCGCGCCTGCCGACTGTGGCGCTGATCGTGCTCGCCACTCTCGCGCTGTCAGGGCATCCCGGCGCCACCGTCGGCATGGGACTGCTGCTGCCGCTCTGGATGGCGGCCGAAGCCCGGCGCTCGGGGCTCCGCGAGCCAATCAAGGTCCTTGCGGCTCTCGGCGCCGGCGCCGCGATCGCCTGGTTCCTCTACTACCGCGAGACCACGCCGCTCCTGCTGCGCGCCGTGTCGATCCTCGAGCAAGGCAGCCTTCGCGACGCGGGGGCCTTCTTCCGAGTCCGCTGGGTGCACGTCGGCAAGCTGCTCCAGGATGTCGTGCTCAAGTTCGGCGGCGCGCCGCTCTACCTGGCGTGGCTCGGGCTGCGTTCCCCGAGGCTGCCCGCCCGGCTCGCGCCACTGTTGCAGGCCTGGCTCGTCACCGCGCTCATCTGCGGGGCCTTTGCGCTCTTCACGCCGGTCGCGATGCGCTTCGAGTACTTCGCGCTGCCGGCGATAGCGCTCCTGGCCGGGATCGGCGCGAGCGAGGTCAGCGAGCGAGCCGCGCGCTGGACCTGGGCCTCCTCGTTCGCGATTCAGCTCGCGCTGGCGGCGGCGGCGCTCTTCGGAAAGCTGCGGCTCATCTCGCTGATCATCCCCTCGCAGCGTTGGCCGTTCCCGTTCGCACTGTAGCTTCCGCGGCGATCGAAGCGACGCTCGGGGTCGACGCGCAAGCGAGCTGACGATCAGGCCACCGATAGTTGTTCGAGCGGGCTCGAGCTGTCGCCGAGCGACTCGAGGCGGACGCCCATCCGGTCGGCGAGCGCCAGGTACAGGTTGGTCATCGGCGTCTTCTCGGCGTACGCCACGTGCCGGCCGGGCTTCAAACTCCCGCCGCCCCGGCCCACCAGCAGCACCGGCAAGTCTTCGTGGGTGTGCTTGTTGCCGTCGGCGATCGCGCTGCCATAGACGATCATCGAGTGATCCAGGAGCGTGCCGTCGCCGTCGGCCGTGGCCTTCAGCCGACCCACGAAATAGGCGAGCAGCTCGACGTGGAAGACGTTGATCTTGGTGATCTGCTCGATCCATTCCTTGTTGTTGCGGTGGTGGGTCAGCGGGTGGTGCGAGTCGGCCACGCCGATCTCGGGATAGCTCCGAAGGCTGCCCTCGCGGCCCATCATCATCGTGACGACACGCGTCAGGTCCGCCTGCAATGCCACCACTTGCAGATCGAACATCAGCTTCACGTAGTCGCTGAAGGCGGCCGGGATGCCGGAGGGCTTCTCGACCAGCGCGCCCAGGTCGCGGGTTTCGTTCTGCGCCTTCTCGACGCGCCGCTCCAGCTCGCGGACACCGTACAGATACTCGTCGAGTTTGCGCCGGTCGGACGGTCCGAGCTCGCGCTCCAGCTCACGGGTCCGCGCGGAGACCGCGTCAAGCACGCTCCTGCGCTGCCGGGCGCGAACCGCGCGCGTCTTCGCGTCCATGCCCACGTCGAGCGCGCCGAACAGGCGCTCGAACACCATCCGCGGGTTCGTTTCCGGGGGCAACGGCGTCTTGGGCGTGCGCCAGGCGATGCTGTTGGTATAGGCGCAGCTATAGCCCGAGTCGCAGTCGCCGACAGTGCGAGAATCCTCGCAGCCCAGCTCGAGCGAGGGGATCCACGAGGCCGCGGCCTGCTGCTGCGCGACGACCTGGTCGATTGTGACGCCGTTCAGGATGTCCGACCCGGCGGTTTTCTTGGGGTGCACGCCGCTCAAGAAGCAAGCGCCCGCGCGCGCGTGGTCCCCCGGCCCATCGAGCAGGGCGTTGGCATTGTGCTGCGCGAGCCCCGAGAGCACGAGCGTGTCCTCGCGGTGTGGCCGCAGCGGCGCCAGGATCCGCGAGAGCTCGAAGTCGCGCCCAAGGCCTTTCGGGGACCAGTCCTCCATGACGATGCCGTTCGGGACATACAGGAACGACATCCGCTTGGGCGGCTGCACGGCGGCGCGCGCCAAAGCCGGCGTCATCGCGTCGAGGAACGGCAGCGCCAACGAGGCGCCGACGCCGCGCAGCGCCGTCCGCCGCGAAACATGCTTGCGTGTGAGCGGCGTCATGACGCAGGTCCCTCCGGCCGCCGCTCTCGGAACGGCAGGCTTCTCACGATCTCCAGCACCAGGCTGGAGAACCGATAATCGTCCGCGGCGCTTCGGGCGGCAACGCCTTTGACCGTGGGGCCATCGTAGCGCTCCAGACCGCGTCCGAGGGCGAACGTGAGCAACTTCGCCGTGAAACCGCGCACGAACTCCTCGCGATCGGACTCGAGGATCGCCGCCAGCTCGTTCGGTCCCTTGAAGCCGCGGCCGTCGGGCAGCGAGCCGGCGGAGTCGATCGCGAAGGCGCCGTCCTTCTCCCGCCAACCGCCAACGGCGTCGTAGTTCTCGAGGCCGAAGCCGAGCGGATCCATCCTGGAATGGCAGGCGGCGCAGGTCGTGTCGGCGCGGTGCGCCTCGAGCTGTTGGCGCAGCGACGCGCCCTTGCTGATCGTCGCTTCGTCGAGACGCGGCGTGCCGGCAGGTGGATCGGGCGGCGGCGCGTTCAGCAGGTTCGACAGGATCCACTTGCCGCGCAGCACCGGCGACGTTCGCGTGGGATACGACGACACCGTCAGGACGCTGGCGTGCCCGAGCACGCCGGTGCGCGGCGAGCCCGTGGTGTCGACGCGACGGAACTCCGGCCCGCGGATCCCCGCGATGCCGTAGTGCTGTGCCAGTCGTTCGTTCAGGAACGTGTACTTGGCGCTCAGCAGCTCGACGACACTCCGGTCCTGGCTCACGATGTTCTGCAGGAACAGCTCGGTCTCGCGACGCATCGAGAGCCGCAGGTAGTCGTCGAACTCGGGGAAGCGCTCCAGATCCGGCCGCACCGACTCCAGCCCCCGGAACTGCAGCCATTGGCCGCCGAAGCTCTGGACCAGAGCCGCGCTCTTGGGGTCCTTCAGCATGCGCCGCGTCTCGGCAGCCAGCACGCTCGGATCGCGCAGCGCGCCACGGTCCGCCGCGTTCAGCAGCTCCGTGTCGGGCATGCTGGACCAGAGGAAGTACGACAGTCGCGAGGCCAGGTCGTGTTGGCCGATCGGAGCCGCATCGCCCTTGGCAGCGGCGCTCCGCTCGATGCGGAACAGGAAATCCGGCGAGACCAGGATCGCTTGCACCGCGAGCGCCAGCCCCTGGTCGAACGAACCGCCGTCCTTCTGGCCGAGGGCGAAGAGGGCGCGGAAGCGGTCGACTTCCTTGGGCGTGACCGGCCGGCGAAAGGCGCGATGCGCGAGCTCGGTCAGGATCGTCCGGTCGCAACCCGGCCGATGCCGGCCGTTCCTGTGTCCGCACGCGTAGATCTTGGCGAAGCTCTCGGGCGACACGCCGGCGACGACCGCGAACGGGCCGGAGATCTCGACCAGGCTCACGCGCGTGCCGTTGGCGGGCAGCCGCTCCTGCTGGCGCTTTTCGAAGTTCTTCCGAAACTCCTCGACCTTCTCCGGGGGGAGGTTCTTGGGAGGCTTGAACTCCCGCGGCGGCGGCGGCGGGCGTGTCGAGGGGTTGGGGCCGTTGTAGTCGGGGGGCAGGCCTTCGAACAGCCGCTCGATGGTGGCGGCGAGCCAGTGCTCGCCCGCGGGGATGCGGGTCTTGAAGTCGCGCATCATGCCCGAGAAGTCGTTGCTGTCGGCCGAGAACGAAGCCATCTTGTCCGGGTCCAATTCCTGGACCTCGACACGC
>CAZVOI010000994.1:0-2845 GCA_964628275.1 uncultured Acidobacteriota bacterium
GCTCAGAAGTCTAACTCGCGGCGCGGCTCAGGGCGTGAGCGTCACACGGAAGGCGTCGTAGCGGTCGGGCAGTGTCACGACCACGAAGCCCGCCTCGTTGCGATAACCCGTGGCGCCGGCGGGGGAGTCCACCGCGAGCGCCAGGAGCTGCTGCCCGGCCGCTTCGACCTTCTTGGCGGGCCGCTCGCAGCGCACGCGCAGCTCGAGGCTCCGCGCCGCCGGCCGGAAGCGACCCTCCGCCACGCCCACCTCGAGGCTCACGCTGTCGCCGATGCGGGTTTGTGCGAAGCGCCGCTTGAGGAACTGGCCGTCGCGATGACGCAGGCCGTCGCCTTCGTCTTCGTAGAGTGTCGCCTCCGAGCTCGCCGCCGGGTAGACGAACACGCGCAGCGGCTGGCCGCTCATCTCGCCGGTGTGCTGCACCACCGGCTGGCGAAACACGAAGCCGCCGGCCCGGACGAAGATCGGCAGCGTCTCGATCTCGACGGGCAGCTTGAGCTTCCGGCCACCGGCCTGCTTCGCTCCGGTCCAGAAGTCGTACCAGTCGACGCCAGGGAGATACAACTCGCGCTCGGTCGCCTCTTCTCGCAGCACCGGCGCTATCAGCAGGTCGCGGCCGAACAGGATCTGGTCGTCGAGAGCGTACGTCTGCGGATCCTGCGGGAACTCGAGGAACAGCGGGCGAAAGGCGGGGACGCCGGTCTCGCTCGCGGCTTGCATCTCGTTGTAGATGTGCGGCAGTAGCTCATAGCGCAGCTCGATCGCGTGCCGGTTCGCGACCTCGCGGCGTGCGCCATAGGACCACGGCTCCTGGTCCGGCGTACCGAAAGTAGTGTGCGAGCGCATGAACGGATAGAACACGCCGAGCTGCAGCCAGCGCGTGTAGAGCTCGGCCGTGGCGGTCTCGGCGAAGCCGCCGATGTCGCTGCCGACGAACGGAAAGCCCGAGAGGCCCAGGCCCGCCAGCAGCGGGATGCTGGCGCGCAGCTGCGACCAGTCACTCACGTTGTCGCCCGGCCAGATCGCAGCGTAGCGCTGACCGCCGGCGAAGCTCCCGCGCGTCAGCACGAACGGGCGCGCCTCGGGCCGCAGTCTCGACAGGCCCTCGAAGCTCGAGCGCGTCATCAGCATCCCGTAGACGTTGTGGATCTCGCGATGGTCGGTCGGCTGGCCTTCGTTGTCATGGCGAAGCTCGAGCGGCATGGTGTGGGCGGGCTCGCGAAAGACCGCGGGCTCGTTCATGTCGTTCCAGATGCCCGCGACGCCGTAGTCGAGGTACTCCTTGTAGAGGCCGCTCCACCAGTCGCGCGCCGAGGGCTTGCTGAAATCGGGGAAGACGCTCGGCCGCGGGTTCTTTTCCGCGTTCGACGGCCACACGTTGCCCTCGAATACAGAACCGTCCGGGTTCTTCACGAACGCGTCGTTCGCGAGCCCGCTGTCGTAGGGCGCGTAGCCCTTTTCCTTCCTGGGATGCGGGTCCACGATCGTGACGACGCGGAAGCCCTGCGTCCGCAAGTCGGAAAGCAGCTGCTTCGGATCCGGGAAGCGCTCGTGGTTCCAGGTGAGCGGCGTGTAGCCGTCGAGGTAGTGGATGTCGAGCCAGAGCACGTCGGCGGGCACTCGCTTCTCGCGGAAGGTGTCGGCGAGCAGCCTCAGGCGCGACTCGGGGAAGTAGCTGTAGCGGCTCTGGTGATAGCCGAGCGACCAGCGCGGCGGCAGCGGCATGCGTCCGGTCAGCGCCGTGTAGCGCTCGATCACGGCCTTCGGATCGGGGCCGTCGATGAAGTAGTAGTCGAGCTCGCCGTCCTCGGCGCCGAAGGAGAGTAGTTGCTGCGACTCCTTGCCGATGTCGAAGAAGCTGCGGAAGGTGTTGTCCAGGAAGATGCCGTGAGCACGCCCGCCGCGCAGCAGCATGTAGAACGGGACCGAGGCGTAGAGTGGATCGGTGCTGGCATCGTAGGCGTAGGTGTCGGTGTTCCACATCGCGTAGGCCGAACCGCCGAGCCCCCAGCCGCGTTTGTCGAGCCGCCCCGTCTTCTCGCCCAGGCCGTAGACGTGGTCGTCGGGCCGCAGCTCCTTCCAGACGCGTACGCGGCGGCCGGCAAAGGCGGTACCCATCTCGGCATCGTCGGCGTCGATCAGCGCGCCCGCGGCCGTCGCGATCGACACTCGGAACGGCGCATGCTGAATGCTCACGCGCAGCGCGAGCGTGCCGAGCGTCGATTGCGCGCCACCAATCTCGACCGTAGCCCCTGCATCGCCGAGGTTGCGGTTCACGATCGCGTAGGAGTGATCGCGCCCGAAGGCTTGCCCCGGCACGAAGCGCACGCGCACCACCGAAGGCCCCAGCGCCGTGACCGAGACGACACCCTGCTCGTTGCGGAAAGCGAGGCCGCCGGCCTCGCGCGACGGGGCCGGAAAGTCTCCGAGCGAGTTCCATCCGGCATCGGCCGGCGCGGCGACGAAGGCCGCAGCCAGGAGGAGCAAGAGCAACCGGTGCCATCTCATTTCGGGACCCCTCTGGACGTTCGCGCCGCGCGATTCTAGTCTGAAGCACATCTCGCAGGTGTTGGCCCTGGCTGGAAGGGCGGGGCGCCTGTTGCAGCGGATCGTTGGGCAGTGAACGCGCACTCCCGCGTGGGCGACAACGGGGGAGCCCGAATGCCGGCGGGGGGTGCATGGTTCCGTACCCCCCCGGCCTTCCATGTAGAATGCTCGGCCATGTCCGATTTCAAAGTCAGCGTACGCAACAACGGCCCCTTGCGCCTCGAAGGCGACATCACGATCGTGGACCAGGATGGCAAGCCCTTCGGCCTCGCCGGCCGGAATGTGGTGAGCCTGTGCC
>CAZVOI010000995.1:0-7110 GCA_964628275.1 uncultured Acidobacteriota bacterium
GCTAGCGCTCGAGACGGCCGATGTTCGGCATCAGAAGACCTCCGGTATCCAGGAACGGCCCGCGATCGACGCGTCGTCGTCGTAGGCGTGTTTGCGGGAGCGGCCGATCACCTCGACCTTCTTGGCTGGCATGCGTTTATAGGGGACCTGGCTCAAGAGATGCGCGATGCAGTTCAGCCTGGCCTTTTTCTTGTCGTCCGATCTCACGATGTGCCAGGGAGCGAACTTGGTGTCCGTGGCCTCCAGCATCGTGTCCCGGGCGCGCGAGTACTCGTACCAGCGCCGGCGTGATTCGAGGTCCGTGGGGCTGAGCTTCCACTGCCGCAGCGGATCCTCGATGCGAGCCTGGAAGCGCCGCTTCTGCTCCTGCGAGCCGACCTCCAGCCAGTACTTGAAGAGCCGGATGCCGTTGTCGACAACCTGCTTCTCGAACGCCGGACACACCTCCAGGAACTTGCGGCGCTGCTCTTTGGTGCAGAACCCAAGCACATGCTCGACGCCGGCGCGGTTGTACCAGCTCCGGTCGAAGATGACGATCTCGCCAGCCGCAGGAAAGTGCTGCAGATAGCGCTGGACGTACATCTGGGTCTTCTCCCGATCCGAGGGCGCGGGGAGCGCCACCAGCCGGAACACGCGCGGGCTGACACGCTCGGTGATCGCCTTGATCAGCCCGCCTTTTCCCGCGGCGTCGCGGCCCTCGAAGACGATGATGACCCGCTGCCCGGTGGCTTTCACCCACTCCTGGAAGTGGCACAGCGCGACCTGGAGTCGCCGCAGCTCCTTCTCGTAGCGCTTCCCCTTGAGCTTCGGCTTCACGCCGGGCTCGTCCCCCGCCTTGTCGTCTTGCTTTTCCACGCGCTCTTTCATGGCCCTCGCTCAGGTCGCGAGTGTACATCTCAGGCGCACCGGTTGGAGCGGGTGCGGCGGCGTTCGGCTGGCGAAGGAGACCTGCCCGATCTCCACGCCGACGTTGAACAGCAGCAGCGGCAGCGGGATCTCCGCCTGCCTCGGTAAGGCGGAATGGCCTAAGCCTAAGATGTAAGGAGGAGGTACGGCCATGGGCCTCGCCAAACCGAACCGGTCCGCGGCCGTGGAGGCCACGGTGACCTCGAAGGGACAAATCACCCTCCCCAAGCCGATCCGTCAGCGGCTGGGAATCCAGACCGGGAGCCGGATCCGCTTCCTGGTCGATGCGCGCGGACACTTCCAGGGCGAGCCCGTCTTGTACGACCTGGAGGAGCTCTGGGCCATGGCCGACCAGGGCCAGCGGCCCCAACGAACGATGACCACCGAGCAGATGAACACCGCGAAGGCCCGGAGGAAGTGGTGATCGTCGCGGACACCAACCGTGGACGTCAAGGAAGCCACCTGGACCAACACGATCGCGACACCGAGCTGATCACGGTCTGGAAGGACCCGAACTTCGATCCGTCGCTGAAGGCCTCTACCACACGCGCGTCATCGAGATCCCGACCGGACTCTAGTGGGATGCCGTGACCGCCGCCACCGCCTCGGCGAGGGCCCACAGCAGGTACGGCGGCAGGCTCAGCAATCGATACGACACGGGGTCGCCGCGCGTCGTCGTTACCGAGACATCCATCACGCTGGGTGGGTTCGCGTCGCACCGCGCCGCCAGGTCCAGGCGCTTGTCGAACATGAACTGGTGCAGGCTCTTCATGGAGCCGGCGGCTCCCGACTTCAGCTCGACCGGCACGATGCGGCCTTCCACCACCACCAGGTAGTCGACCTCCCCGGGTCGGCCGCCCTCTCGCTGCCAGTAGAAGAGCTCCGGGCCGTCGCCACTGAGCGCGTCGATGAGACGCAACTGCTGTCCCGCCAGTTGGTCGGCCAGTTGGCCGCGCACGGCGGGTGCCAGGTCGTTCCAGGAGGGGAACGCGGTTGCCGCCGGCAGCGTGGGCAGCGCCGATGGCGGCAAAGCTCCACCGGATGCGTCAGGGCTCGCTCGAACCCGAACGCAGGGCCTCCTTCAACCGCCTCCGGAACGACGGGGGGTCGACTGCGGGATAGTGGTGGAGCCGCGGCTCGATGGCCTCGAATAGCGTTAGGAGCCGCTGTGGCTCCACGAGGCCGCGGGCAAGGAGCTGCGCCACGTCGGCCAGGTCCTTGGTATGTCCGCGTTCGACCTTGGCCAGAGCCTGCGAGTAAGGGTCGTAGTGATAGTAGGAGACTCTTCCGACGCGCTCGATGAGAAGGCTTCGCTCCCGCCAGCCTGGCAGCTCCGGGATGAAGTGCGCCGGGCTCGCGATCTCCACGTTGAGCTGCAGCTGCTCCTTCAGGCGCGGCAGCGCCCGGTAGAGCGAGTCCTGCTCGGGAACCATCAGGATGTCGGCGTCGATCGTGCTCTCGCGCCAGCCGAGCAGGACGGCGGTCGCGCCGCCGGTGAGGTAGACGGCCCCGTCGGATTCGGCCTCGCGGGCGAGCTCCCTCAGGAAGCGCCGGAGCCGCTCGGCATCGGCTAGCCCACGCACTCGACCGCGCTCTCGAAGCCCGTCAGCCGGCGGAGCAGAGCGTTGTAGCGCGAATGGGCCGAGTCGGGGTCTTCCCGAGCCAGCCATTCGTAGAGACGATGCTCGGGATCGGGGAGCGGCGCCGCGACGGCGACGCCCAGGGCTCGCAAGCGTGGGGCCGCGATGGAGACGAGCAGGGCTTCGACGGTCACGCTCGAACGGACAAGATCCTCGAGTCCCTTCGCGACCAAGTCGCCCCCCGGCAGATGCTCCAGCTCCACTGCTTGATTGTAGCGGCATGTTCTCCAGCACCTGCCGCCAGCCCACGCCGGTGTTGTAGGCGCAGAACGAGAGCTGGGTGCCGTAGGGGATCACGCACATCTCAGTGCGCCCGAAGTCGTAGGTCCAGCGAGTGCCGCAGCAACCGTCCGTTTCATAACAAGGTCTACATAACAACGCGTTGTTTTTGAGGAATGCTGACCCAGTGCGCTGCCGGGCCGCGGGGAGGCGGGAGTAGCGTCGGCGACGCAGCACGGCGGCGGGGGGAGTCGAGGCTGCCAGGTACCAGTCCGACTCGGCACCTGCCTGGCGGCGTAGAATCCTTTCTGGAGGCGTGGCAGGTGGCACAGACAATTGTCGTCCGAGGCCGCGTGGTCGGCGCGCGAACGATCGAAGTCGATGAGCCGCTGCCCGCTAATTCGAAGGACGTGGAAGTCGTGCTCCACCTGGACGCCGAAAAGCCAGGAGACGCGGCCCGACTCGCGGAGTACATCCGCAGTTTGCCACCGGGTTCGCGGTCCAAGGAAGACGTCGATCGACAGATCGACGACGACCGGGGCGCCTGGGACTTGTAGTGCGGCTCTATCTCGACGCCAACGCCATCATCTATTGCGTCGAGGGCGCTCCCGAGTTCCGAGAGGCTGCGCTTCATTGGGTGGATCGAGCGAAGCAGGCTGACGCCGGTTTCGTGTTCACCTCGCGCTTCTCGCGCTTGGAATGCCTCTCCAAGCCGCTTGCCCAAAGGGATGTCGCCAAGCAGGCTCTCTTCGAGGGCGCCTTCGCGGCTCTGGGCCTGGTCAGCGTGTCCGACGAGTTGCTCGAGCAGGCAGTGTCGCTTCGGGCGAGATTGGGTCTGCGAAGCGCCGATGCCGTACACCTCGCCACTGCCATCGCCCACAACGCCGACGTGTTCCTGACCGGCGACCGGCAACTCGCCCGATGCACCGACATCAACGTTGTCCCGATTCCTTGACCAACCTTCCGGGCCGCGGGGCGGCGGAGCCCGCGCGGGGGGCCGAATCGACGCCACAGGCATCCTCCCGTGAAGAGCGAGCGAGCCAGTCCAGGCTCGGCCGGGGTTGGCAAGCGCCTGGGATGCGCCGCCCCGAGGAGGCTCGTTGACGAGCGAACCGCCCTTGTATTACCTACGCCCGTTGAGCCTACTGGAACGTCTGGGTGTCGTCGAGCACGCCCTCGGCCTTGAACCACCATTTGGGCTGGTACTTGATGTAGACCGGGACGCCCTTCCAGGGCGCCTCGGCGCCGCAGACGAGAGTGAAGCGCTCGATCGTCTCGAGCTTGCGGTTGAAGCTCTCGAAGTCCAGCTGGACCAGGCGTTCGAAGCGGCGCCCTCCGTACGTGGCGGACTCCTCCCATCTCGTCGAGCGCAGCCTCAGGTCGTAGAGGTTGGCATCGAAGACGAAAGCCCAGGAACGGTCGGCGAGAAGACGCGGGGAAAGCCCGCCGGCGCCTGTCACGGCCTCGATGGCCTCGGCGACGACATCGGCGACGGCGATCATGAACGAGGGTCGGGTGCCTGGGGGGAGAGTGGCGGCGTTGAAGCGCGCGGGCGAAGGGGCCGACACGACCTGCCGCAATTCCTCGATGTCCCGATAAGTGTAGTCCCTGGCGACCTGCCACACGCTGTTGCGGGCGACCGCGCTGTTGCCTTCGACCCGGGCCTGGATCGCCTTGAAGACGTAGCCCGTTCGTCCCTCGGGGCTCAGGTTCTTCTTCGACTCCTCGAGGGTCTTCTCGTCCGTCTTGCGAATAAGGCCGATCATCGTCGCGCCGCTCGCGTCCTCGTCCTCCCGCACCCAGCCCCAGCGGTTGATCTTGCGCGGGGCGCGGATGGGGTCCGCCCCGAGAAGCAGCTCGAAGCCGCGGCCGCCGTCGCTCCCGCGCCACGTGATGCGTGCCCCACCCACGTCGTCGTCCCCTATCCAGAACAGAAGCGGGCGGATCGCCGCGGACATCCGATAGCGGAACTCCTGCAGTAACGGCGTCGGCGCGGGCGCCGAGATCGGGGGGGGCGCCGGCAGGCTGCTCGCCGACGCCCCCTGGCCAGCCACGGAGGTGGCCAGCATTGCGGAGGCGATCAGATGGCGCCGTCCAACGTGGCCGATCAATGGCCCGCGCAGCCGCAGCCCGTCCCGCACTCTGTGGCCGCCGCGGGCTGGCCTTTGGCGTTCGCCTGCTCCACGGCGACGACCGGGAGCCGACGCTTGAGCGCGTTCGGCAGCGGCATGGGCCGGTTACCGGCGTAGATGCTGTGGCGCCCGCGCTGCTCGAACCAGTCCTGGGTGGTCGCCACCATGTGCATGTTCTCGACGATCTGCCGCCAGCCCACTCCCGTGTTGTAGGCGCAGAAGGAGATCTCACCCTGCTGGGTGGCGTAGGGGATCACGCACATCTCGGTGCGGCGGAAGTCGTAGGTCCAGAGGTCCTGGAACCACATGCTGCCGATCCAGAAGAACTCCCACCCCTTCTCCTGCGAAACGAACTCGGTCTTCTTCTCGGGCTTGAACTTGAGCCCGAACAGCTTGAGCAAGCTCAACGGAGTGAAGCCCGAAGGTGCCTCGCGCTGGTCGAAGTTCCTGAGGAACGACAAGTCGGACGATCTCCGCTTCCAGTTCTCGGTCAAGTTGGTGAGATGGAAGTGGGTGTCGTTGACCACGTAGCCGGACGGCGCCTGCGCCGCGGCGCGATTGGCGCCCGCGCCGGCGAGCAGCTCAAGCGCGTGCTGCAGACGTTCCCCGGCGTCTTCTCGGGCCCGCGATCTTCGAGGACACGAACTCCTTGTGGATGGTGAACTCGCCGATGCTCGTGGGCGGCCAAGGCATCCAGAACTACATGAATGCCGCTCCAAGGCGACACCAGCGTGTCGGTCGCGATCGAGCGGCCCGGCGCCAGCGCCGACCAGGGCATCTACTCCGAAAGCGGTTTCTGGAATGGCGCGGCTCTTCGCCGTGGCCTTTGTCGTGCTCGCCGTCGCGGCGCCCGCGGCCCAGGCGCAGACGGCGGCCGAGATCCAGGCGGCGCTCGACGCCGCCCACGCGAAGTACAAGGACCTGAAGGAAGGCAAGAACGCCGACTACATCCCGGCGCTGGCCAAGGTCGACTCGAACATCTACGGCATCGCGCTGGTCACCACTGACGGCAAGCTATACACCGCGGGCGACATCAAGTCCGAGGTCTCGATCCAGTCGATCTCCAAGGTCTTCACGATGGCGAAGGTGATCGAGGAGCAGGGCCCGGAGGCGATCGCGAAGACGATCGGCGTGGACGCGACCGGCATGCGCTTCAACTCGATCGTCTCGATCGAGCTTTCCCAGAAGGCGCTCGGCGGCCCGGAGATGAACTCGCTCGTGAACCCGGGCGCGATCGCCACCACCAGCATGGTGAGGGGCGCGACTCGGGACGAAGTCTGGAAGAGCATCCTGAGCTACTACTCCGACTTCGCGGGGCGGCCGCTCTCGGTCAACCAGGAGGTCTTCAAGTCGGAGGCCGAGACCAACCAGCGCAACCAGGCGATCGGCTATTTGATGTACGCCTACGGCTACATCAAGGCGAAACCGATGCAGGCGACCGACGTCTACACCGAGCAGTGCTCGGTGAGCGTCAACGCCAAGGACCTCGCACTGATGGCGGGAACGCTCGCCAACGCCGGGAAAAACCCCGCGACCGGCAAGCAGGTCATGAAGGCCGCCAACGTGCCCAACGTGCTGGCGGTGATGGCGACCGCGGGCCTCTACGACGACACCGGCAAGTGGCTGTACCGCACCGGTCTGCCCGGGAAGAGTGGCGTCGGCGGCGGCATCATCGCCGTGTCCCTCGGCAAGTTCGGGATCGCCGTCATCTCGCCGCCTCTCGACGAGGCCGGCAACTCCGTCCGCGCGCAGAAGGCGATCGCGGACGTCTCGAACGCGCTCGGCGGCAACCCGCTGGCTTCGAAGCCGCGCTAGCAGGGGCGAAGCTGCGGGCTCGGCCGCTCTTGCCGAGTTCGATGACGACTTTCTCGAGGTCGCCGGTGAACTTGATCTTCCCTTATGCTAGGCTGGCGTCCCGAGGGACCGAATCTGGTCCACATTCAGACCTGGTGGGAGGTCTTTTCGATGAAACCCCTGCGCGTCTCGGACGGGATCGTGCCGATCGGTGAGTTCAAGGCGCAGGCGGCACGCTGGCTCCGCCGTCTGGCCAACCGGAGCCAAGCCGTGGTGATCACGCAGAACGGCCGACCCGCGGGCGTCCTGATCTCTCCCGCCGAGTTCGACCGCCTCCAAGAACGGCAGCGCTTTCTCGAATCGATCGCCGCCGGCGTGGCGGACGCCGAAGCCGGCCGGCTCATGGATACCAAGGAGCT
>CAZVOI010000996.1:0-1542 GCA_964628275.1 uncultured Acidobacteriota bacterium
AGAACCGAGCGGCCAAACGAACTCGTTCCGTGCCTCGGGATGAAACTCAACCCGTCTCACCGAAGCGCGGCGCGGACCTTCTTGAGAACCCGTTCGGCGGGAATCGCGGCAACCTTTCCGGACTTGAGGTCAGCAAGGCGACGCTCGGCTTCGGCAAGCCAGAACCGCTCTGCATCGGCATCAACTTCCGGATCGAGGCTAGAGAGGAGGCGTTGCGCGAGGCGAGCGCGCTGCCGACGCGAGAGCTTCATGGCTTCCGACTCGAGCTCGCGAGCTAGTTTAGCGATACGGGGAGGGTATCACGACGGCGGCTGGACGCAGGCTCGCGCCCGAGTCGCCCACGGATCATGCCGCCCGGCACTGCGGTGGCTGCCGAACGTTCGGCCTCAGCCGCGCCCTGGGTCACACCCAGCGCGACAATGACCGTCCGACCCGCCACGACCACGCCGTCCCCGAACAGGGCGAGGAGGTCCAGGCCGTCCAGGCGCCGCTCCAGTTCGGCCGCGAGGTGTGCCCGCGTCCGGGCGACGACCACGCGCCTCACCGCGCTCTTGCTACTGCCGCGACTCCGGCCCCCGGCCGGGGCCCCTCCAGACTCCGGGCATATCCCCGGCTGGAGATCCCCAGCAGGAGCTGGTCCATCACCCGCGTGGTTAGCGGATCCCGCCCCCGAAAGGCCGCGACCGACGGCAGCGTCGCTTCGCGGCCGGCCGTGCTCCGGACCCGCGGGCACGGCACGCTCAGCCGCCGGCCGCCGAAGGTCAGTTCGCGCGCCGTCCGGCCGCGTGCCGGCCCGTCCGCTTGAGCGCAGGGTTGGGCGTCGCCGCACCGTAGGCAACATCAAGGGCAGGCAATGGAACTTGCTTCCCTCAGAAGGGCGCTTTCCGGGCCTTCTGGAACTTTCCAGTTACGTCCCCGGACAGCGCAATGTTGTCCGGATTCAGAATCATAACGGGCGCGCCAGGCACCAGGTTGAACTTCGGAAGGCTCGCCCACAACACGTTGGGGCTCGTTGTCAGCTCGAAGAAGTAGCGTTTGTCGGTAAGGTTCATCGCGGTGCGGTACTCAGTGTTGTAGATACCGAAGCCCTTGTAGGGCGCGCCGAACGGAACCGACACATTGCGCACGATGGCCAGCATGCCCGCGACCGCCTCGCGCTCGTTCTTCGGTTCGGGCAGCATCGCTGCATAGTACGCCGCGCGCTGGAAGCGGTCCGACGGCTTGACGTTGCCGGGCAAAGGCATCTCGCTGCTCGGCTTGGAGAAGTCCTGCTTCTTCAGGAGCGCGATCTGCTCGTCGTAGGTTGGATCGTTGGTCATGATCCGGAACTCGCGGCCGTGGTGCACGACTTGTTTGCCGTTGATGTACTCGATGATCGCGGAGTCGCCGCTGGCATCCTCGATCGCCAGGTGGACGTTGGCCTTGTGCCCGTGCGACTCGACCATCACCAGTTGGACGGTGTCGAGCAGAGCCAGCGCCTCCTTGACGGTGGCCGCATTGTCGAGCAGGAACTGCGCCCACAATCCGGCGTGCAGTCCGCGC